>JAJBUA010000120.1 GCA_020860565.1 Clostridiales bacterium | reverse complement strand
CACTCTCATCAGATTTCTCCATCATTCCTGCTTCTGTTCTCGTTCAGAAAAGGCTTATTCCTTTCTCGCACATTGTTTTTATTTATGACCAAATAAAAATAAACATTGCCAATCCAGCCAATATTCATTATAATAACAGTAGGACTAATAATGTTTTTACTTTAAACTATATTCAAGAAGGCAGGCTTGACATTCATGGACACTAACAAAACCCCGAACAATCCGACCATCATCGACAACACCTATACACTGCTAAACGACCGGCACAACAATATTTACCAGTTTGTTATGCATTATAATGACTATATCTATTCGATCCACACCTATGCCGGATCTGAAGAGCTTACCATGCTGGAGGTTCATACTCTCAGCTATATTGAGGACCACCCCGGGTGCACTTCGAACGATCTGATCCAATATTGGGATAAAACAAAAGGGCTGATCTCGCAGATGCTTTCACGTCTGGAAAAGCTGGGATTGATCGAAAAAAAGAAAAAAGATGGAAACGCCAAAAACCTGTACCTCTATGCAACAGAAGAAGGCATCCGCGTCAGCAAATCACATAAAATGTATGATATTACGGACATTACAAAAACGATATCTCAACTACAAAAAGAATGCACGGCAGAAGAAATCGAAAGTTTTTATCATGTTATCTCCGTCTACAATGACGTTATTAAAAGAGACTTTGAGATCGGGAACCGGAAGCGGCGCTCAAAACAGGAAAAAAATATCCATTCCTGATATTGATATGAGAACCGGATCCGCATCAACAGTAAGGTGAGTCTAGGCCGCCGGCTCTGCCGGCGGTTTGACATTGAATTAAAAACCGAAAATCTGATTCGCAAAGTAAAAAGCGGTCCGTGAATTTTCCATTTACAGACCGCTTTCTATTTTTAAATGATTTTCAGCATATTTTATCGCATAATCAGTATTATTTTACTTTTTCATACCCATTGTCTGCAACAGCTTCCAGCCACTCATTGGAACTGTTCTCCCCCCGGTACCTCTACCGCCAAGTGGGAGAACCAGCTGTCAGGTTCGTCCCATTCACAGTAAGAATCATGGTATTGTCCTCCTGCATATCTTCTCCGGCATCAGAGGCTTCCATCTCATCCTCTGATGTGGTTTCTACATCTTCAGCTTCTTTTGAAACAACTTCTTCCACATCTTCACTGCGGATGGCTTCTGTAAGATCTGCCTCAGATCTTTCCTCATCAACAACAGTTTCCATATTTTCAGTGGAACCAGCAGATTCAGCTGTCTCTGATATATCCTGACCAGAACCGCATCCCGCAAGCATCACTGCTGTCGCCATCGCCAGTAAAAGAATCCTGATTCTTCTCATGATCTTCATCTTTTTCTCAATTATTTTCCGCTAAATACGGGGAAAAAGCTGAATTCACCATAGTCTTTGATTTTCTCCATTGTTTTCAAAGTTTCCATATCATATCCTTCATTTCCCCCTTAAATCGTTCTCCTCGTAGTTTATTTTCCAAATTCATCCCGGATCAGTTTCATCCGCTCACTTTGTTGGACGTGGAATGGGCATCGACTGTCGCAGTGGCCGCAGCTGATGCAGTCTTCAGCCGTTTTATCCAGCGTCAGGTAATGCTCCCTGGCCAGAGGATCGCCCAACATGGCCAGATCGTAATAATTATTGATCAGCGCGATGTCGAGTCCGGCCGGGCACGGGTGACAGTGCCTGCAGTAAACACAGACCCCTTCCGATTCTTTGGGCGTATATCCAGCAATGACAGAATAGTCTTTCTGCTCGTCTGTAGCATTGAAATAATCCAGCACCTCCATCAGTTCGGCCTCGCTTCCGTATCCCGGAGCAACGGTGAGTACCCCCGGCTTATCCAGGGCATATTGAATACACTGGTATTTCCCCAGCGCCACACCAAAAGCAGATTTTTCTGCATCCAGCAACTGGCCGCCGCAGAAAGGCTTCATGACAACAATGCCGACACCCTCTTTTTCACAGCGGCGATACAATTCATAACGTTCGTTGCTGCTCCCGATGGCATAATCGCCCTGTCCATAGTCATACAGCGGATTAATGCTGAACATGACGACATCCAGAATCCCCATATCCAAAACTTTGTGAACAACGGCCGGGGTGTGTGAGGACAGACCAATATGATGGATAATCCCCTTCTTTTTCAGATCCAGAATATAATCCAGAACACCATTTTTGATATAAGTGTTTAAATCCTTTTCTTCATCCAAACAATGGATAAAGCCAAAGTCAATGTAATTCGTCCGCAGTTTTTCCAGCTGCCACAGGACAGAATTCCTGATTTTCTTAAGATCAGTTGTCCAGCCATATTCTCCGGATGTGTAGTCTGCACCAAAATGAATCTGCAGATAGATCTGGCCCCGTCTTCCTTCCAGAGCTTTGCCGTAAGCGTCAAAGATTGCGGCATGGCCGCCTGCCATATCAAAATAATTGATGCCATTATCCATAGCGGAGCGGACAGTTGCAATGATTTCTTCCTCCGGGCGCTCACCAATCACAGAAGATCCCATTCCGATCACGCTGATTTTTTCGCCCCCGTGGGGCAAAGTACGATATTCCATATATACCTCCTGCAATACCTGGCAATCATTCTCGCACGTTTTGTCTTCTTACAGAAACGCCCCGTTCTGAAACATTTACTTTAATGATTTTCCAAACTCGCGCAGCCTGTTCAGAAGTTCCTCTGACTGATTTTGTTTCCCGAACGCTGTAAAGATCCCCATATCCTCCAGTTTCAGATAGTCGAGGAAAGAATTCTGATATTCGTAGATTGCCCCGCCATAAACGTTGTCACTGCCGGATGATAAAAGCAGCGCTGCTTTTTTTAACTTTTGGGGCTTATCCAGCGCATAAATGCGATTAATTGCACACTGCAGCTGTCCGGAAAAGCTGTGATAATAGACCGGCGAAGCCAGTACAATCATTTCTGCTTCATCAAGCAGAGGATAGACTTCCTGCATATCATCCTGCTGTACGCAATGCCGATTGCCCTTCGTATGGCAATACTCGCAAGCCAGACAGCCTGCAATCTTCTTCCGGCAAACAGCTATCACGTCCACTTGGTGCCCGGCTTCTTTTGCACCTTCTGCGAAAGCATTTACCATCGCCGCCGTATTCCCGTTGAGGCGGGGACTGCCATTTAATACTAATATTCTCATAATTATCTGCCATCCTCTGAAAACGGTTTTACATCTTTTACTGCATCCCCTGCAAGAATTTCTTTATCCATATGGTCAATGTCTACCAGAACATAACGGTCATTACCCATGCCCAGTTCTTTCATATAAGTAAGCTGACGCAATCCATGGCGCGTCTCGATCCGCTCCACCAGATCGTGATGCTCATGTTCTTTCAACGCGTAGACCATATCCACCGAAGCCTGGTCCGCTGCCAGAATGTCCAATGATGCAACAATACCGATATTCGGCGTTACTACCGGCATGGCCGCTGTTCCCTCGCAGTCACACGAAACAGACATATTACGCAGGACATTGATATAAGCGATATGCTCCCCAAAGTAATCGACTACAGCCTTTGTCGATTCTGTCATACGCTCCATAAATTCTTCTTTGTTAATATCCCACATATCCGAAGATCCCGGTGTTGTATGAATCATCGCTTTTCCGATTCGTCCATCCGCACAGCCGATTCCGATATTCTTATCAGAACCACCGAAACCACCCTGAGTATGTCCCTTAAAATGTGTCAGCACAAGCAGGGAATCATAATCCAGAAGTCCTTTCCCTACAGACATCTCTGTGAACCATTTTCCATCTTTTACCGGTAACATAGCTGTTCCCTGCTCATCCATAATGTCCACCGGGCAGAAAGTCCAGCCATTGGTTTTAAGAGTTTCTCTGTGCTGCTCAGTAGTATAGCGGTCTCCCTCATAATAGGTATTCGTCTCTACAATCGCCGCTCCTGGAAGTTCGGTTTCTATTAATTTCTGCACCCATGGACGCGGAATAATGTTGGGCCCATGCTTTTCCCCGGTATGAATCTTGATTCCGACTTTTCCACTGATACGTGAAGCGATTCGCCTGTAAATTTGCAGCAGTCCTTCTACCGAAAGGTCTCGGGTAAAGTAAACAACAGATTTTTCTCCGGAACGGTTTTCATATGGTATATAGTGATTTCCACCCGTTCCCGACACTTTTTTATCAGCCATACAATGCCTCCTCAAATACCTCCTCATTTTGATACGCTTCTAAACTGTCAACACATGGTTTCCAAATATTTTTCACAGGCAGCAAGGCCATCCTTCAATCTGGCTAAGCCATCCATAAGGGTACTTCTGGGGCAGGCTGCGTTCATGCGCAGGAAGCCATCCCCAGCCTTACCATATTGACTGCCCTCAGATAAATAAAGTCCTGTTTTCCCGCGGATAAATCTTGCAGCTTCTGTGCCAAAAGAGAACCTGCCGCTGATATCCAGCCAAAGCAGATACGTGGCCTCAGATGGAATCAGCCGGGCCTGCGGGATATTCGCCTCAATATATCGCGATGCCGTTTCTTTATTTTCATGAATATAAGAACGGAGAGTATCCAGCCATTCTCCTCCATGCTCATAGGCAGCGATGGCTGCATCTATGGCAAACACATTCGGTTCTGCCACCTCATCTGTATTCAGCCCGCGCCAGACCTTATGGCGCAGAGACTCATTTGGTATCATCACGGCAGCCGTCTGTAATCCCGCAAGATTGAAGGTTTTCGTCGGCGCAATGCAGGTAATGCTGTTTTCCCGGCACTCTTCGGAAACCGAAGCGAAGGGAACATAGCTGCGCCCGGGAGCCGTCAGATCACAGTGAATTTCATCAGAGACCACAACCACATCGTGTTTCCGGCACAAATGACCGGTACGGGCAAGCACTTCCCGATCCCAGATCTTCCCTACCGGATTATGCGGATTGCACAGGATCATCATTGTCGTCTGCGGATCCGCCAGTTTCTGTTCTAAATCCGCAAAATCAATCTGATATTCCATACCAGCCTGTTTCAGCGGGCTTTCCAGTACCTGTCGTCCGTTATTTATGATAGAATTGAAAAAAATGTTATACACAGGTGTCTGAATCAGCACTTTTTCAGCGGGAGTCGTAAGTTTTCTCACGATACTGGAGATGGCAGGGACAACTCCAGTGCAGAACAGCAGCCATTCTCTTTGCATCGCAAAATCATGCCGTTCTTTCCACCAATGGATATACGCTTCATACCACGCATCCGGTACATTGCTATAGCCAAACACGCCATGTGCCGCTCTTTCCAGAATTGCCTCTTTAATTTCAGGCGCAGTTTCAAAATCCATATCCGCCACCCACATGGGAAGCTCGTTTTCTCCCACATCCCATTTCAGAGAATAGGTATTCCTTCTGTTAACCGGCCTGTCAAAATTATATGCCATCTGTCTGCCTCCGTTTATCGAAACTGCCTATCGTGAAGCGATCTAATCCGGGCAGCATATTCTGCCGCCGTGTTTCCTTGATAGAGCCTTTTATTTAGTCCAGTGAGAATGTCACTTCCACGTCGCCGCTTCCCAGAGAATCTTCCCAGCCGGTCAGATCATCAATATGCCCCAGACGAGTATAAGCCCATGAATTAGAGCCATAAAAAATGACGATTTGATTACTGCTATATAGAACAATGTCACCTGCCTGTGTTGTCGTCTGACTGTCGCTCGCCGGCAGGCTTGTTCCCAAAGCCCCCACTTTCTCAAATCCGGCATAGTCGCTCATACGAATCGTAATCGAACCGCTTTCCATCATCTCGATAAGTGCATTTACAGCCTCATTATTTTCCAAAGTCGCAGTAAACGTGCTGCTTCCAACCTGAACTTTCATCTTCATAGTGTCTTCCTCCTGTGTTAAATCATCTGTTTCGGATTCCGATACGAGCGCTTCTTCGTTTTCTTCGGAATGATTCGTATCACTTTCCTGTGTCAGCTCCTGTCCGTTTTCTTTCATTTCCCCTGTTGTTTCCTCCATACTTTCTGTTTCCGTCAAAGGGATGGCCGTAGATTCTTCCTCCGCCTGTTCACTTCCACAGGCAGCCAGGACAAACACCATGGCAACAATCAAAACAGAAGATAAAATTTTCCTGGTCATTTTTCATTCTCCTTCCATGCTGTTATACAAGCCGAATAAAAATCACAAGTCCAAACATCACCAGAATGGCTCCAAAAATCTTGTTTAAACGAAATGTTTTCTTTTCTCCGATTTTTTGTTTCATGATGCGGGTAACAGACGTAAGCAGTAGCCACCAGGTATATGTTCCGATAAAAACCCCGAGCACCAGCAGTCCCCCATCCAGATGCGAAGCAATATCTCCGATACCAAACCATGTATAAGCAAACAGGAAGGTTAAAATTGCTGCCGGATTTGTGATTCCTACAGTAAAAGCAGAAAAGAACATCTTTGCATAGCACAGACTTTCCATTTCCTTTGGAAGCACTTCCTCATCCTTTCGGAGTAAACGAATCCCCATCCACAGAACAAAAGTCCCACCGACTACCGTTATAATTGTCTGATATTCCATCAGAAAATCAGAGATAACCGTCAATCCAAAGGCTCCTACAGCTGCATACAGACAATCTGCTATGGAAGAACCCAGACCTGTCAAAAGTCCCGCATGGAATCCATAATTCCATGATCTTTGAACCGTCATGGTGCCTACTGCGCCAACCGGCAGCCCAAACATCAGCCCAATCAAAATCCCTTTCAGCAGATAGCCCAGATTATTCACCTTCTTTCAGGAAATAGTTCAAACAGCAACTGATCTAAATGCACAGGGTTGTGCGAAACACGCTTCCTGTTTACAGATGATTGTTGTTTTTGCCGGATCGATTTTATCGCGATCCATAATCAATTCTCCGATGGACTCTGCCCGGATCACCCCGCCTGTCGGATTCATTACACTATCGATGGAACTGTCAATCTGTGCATCTACAGTTGAATACTCGAACGCAAGTGTCGTATTCAACAGTTTGCAGTTTTTCATGACCAGATTGTCGATGTAGCACATCCCCTGCAGGCTTTCAATGGTACAGTTTACAAGGGTGAGATTTTTTGCGTTCCAGCCCAGATATTCTCCGGAAATAAAGGAATCATATACCGTTATATTTTCACTGTTCCAGAAAGCATCCTTGGAGAGCAGATGAGAATTGCGGATTACCACATTTTTTGCTCCATCGAAGGAATAATTGCCATATAAAGTCAGGCCGGTGATTTCCATATTCTGGCTGTTCATGGCAAAATAATCCCCCTTTGCTGTCACCCGATCCATCTTTACCCCATCGCAGTTCCAGATCGTCTCTGCGGCATTCGGGAAGGATACATTACACAAAGTCACATCGCGGCAGCGACGGAAGTTCTTCGGCGCTTCAATCGCAGAATCTGTTACGCTGATATGGTCGGTATACCAGACGCCCGCGCGTCCCATTTCAAACCAGGTGCTTTTTGTTACTGTAATATTCTGCGCATACCAGAGCGGATACTTCCACTTAAACATACATCCAAACAATTCAATATCATGGCTCTCTTTAAGCGGGGATTCCCCGTCTGCAAAGATCGTATCCATGATCTGCAGATCATGTCCCTGAAAAAGAGCCCGTTCGCCTGTCAGATACTGGTTCCTGATTTCCTTACTGTTTTTCTGTATACTCTTCATCATCCATTTCCTTTCCTGTTTCGCTGTATCTGATAACTGAGATAATCCAGGCAGTCGATTTTTTTCTGCTCCTGGTGAAGCTGCTCCAGCAGTTCCCGACGGTGACGGCTTAAAACCATATCACATTTCTTTTGAGCCCCCTGCCTGTATTCCTCAAGAAATTCCTGAATGCAGGCATCGTTACAGCCGGCATCTTTCATATTCTGAATCATTTCTTCTTCACTGTATTCCATAACAGCCATTCCTCTTTTCCCCGCCTCCTCATATTCCCTTACATAGATGAATATTACTCATTGGCACTGACGATGATGATTTTATTTCCCCAGCCTTCCAGCACCGGGTTTTCCTCCACCGCAGTCACAAACTCTTCTGTGTAGTCAAAGGTTCCCACAAGTGTATAATCTCCGAAAACTTCGGCATCCTGATAAAAGAGGACCAGCCTGTTCGGATCGGAATAATAAACGGTTCCTCCCTGCTCAGAAGTAATGCTTTCCGCATTGTCCGGTATCTCATATCTGCTGGGAATATCGTAATACTGCATGACCTCCCAGTCTTCAAAATCATCATAATGATAAATGGGAAGCTGCCAGGTAGTCGTGCCGACACAGTTTGCAATCGCCGCCGCAGTGTCGTTGTCATAGAGGTGAAGTACAAAGGTTTCCCCGTCTGCGCCGAACTGCACATACAATTCCGTGACAGCGGAAGAGTTTTCTTCCGTTTCTTCTGCATCCTGTGCCAGTTCCGTATCATCTGCAGTGTTCTGTGATGTGCTGCTTTCGCTGCTGCAGCCGGCCAGAGAGGCCAGAAGCGCAATCACCAGAATGTTCATCATACAAAATCTTATCTTTTTTTTCATAGGTTCCTGCCATACCTTTCTGTTATTTTCAGTGAAATAGCCTTCGTTGACCCTTCCTGTTATGATTATAACTCTCGGATTTATCGTGACAAAACAGCCGTGATTCCACCTGCCCCGAAAAGTTCTTTGAGTTCCTTCTGGCTGACATTCTGAAACTCGCCAAGTCTGGTAAAGTTCCAGCTATTTGTATCATAGTAAAACACGAGCTGATTTCCCTGATATAAAATAATATCTCCGGCCTTTGTGGTGATTTGTGTATCGTTAACAGGCAGGCGGAATCCCAGATTTCCCACTTTTTCAAAATTGGCGTAATCTGACATTCGAATTGTGATACTGCCGTCTGCCAGCTTATCGTATAAAGCCTGTGCGGAAGAATTATTTTCTAACAGAGCGGTTAAGGTCACCCCGTTCACATCCACCTGAATTTGCATAGACTCCATCGGTTCTGTATCCTGTTCCACCAAAATCGTACCGGACATCTCCGCAAGAGTATCGATTCCCGACACACAAATACCCAGCCGATGCATTTCATCGCCGGCATAGAAATCTTCATAGAGAATAAAGGCGTCGCCCCAGGGCTCATAGTAGCTCAGTTCTCCCTTTTTGCCGTCGTGATACGCTTCCAGTTCCGTAACATTCAACTTTTCCGGTGGATAAAACATCCATTGTGCAGAGCGGAAATTCTCTGTTTCCAATGTCAGGGGCAGCTGATCATAAAACTCCTGTGCCGCCTGCGTATCGTAGAGCTGAAAGGTTGCCTCTGCATCTCCACAGGTAATCTTTACTGTTTTTTCCGATCGTTGAAGTATATTATTTTCGTTATCTGTGCCTGTCTGAGATGCCTCTGTTTTCCAATTAGATGCGCAGCATGTCATCGATACACTGATCAGAGCAACGATTTGTAACAAGAGAAGATGCTTTTTTACGATTTTTCTATACATTTTCATGTCTCCTTCACAACAAAATTTTCTTTGACAACCATATCCCCCTCTTTAAGCAAATAAGAGCGCACATCCGAAAGAGAGTGGTCCACAATCATTACCTCCCGCTGGTTTAACCGCCTGATTATGTACGGCTGCTCTTTGGTTCCTGTCATACTGACTTTTTCTATTATTATTATAGCTCTTGGCCTTAAATATAGCAAATACTTATATCGAATATCTTATTCTGCTTGCAAAGCATACATTAACTTTATACTGTTATTCTGAGGATCATTCAGAAATCAGCACGGTCAGGTCTGTCTTCTTTATCTTCCCGGCAGCCGCATACATCATCCAGCACCCGAATTTCTTTTTCCCCCTGTCGGAAGATCTTTTCTATTTTCCTGCCGCTCAGTAATATCTCTTTCATGCGCTTTTTCCCTTCGTATCATCACTGATGATCAGCCGCTTTTTTCCGGTTATCGGATCCACCCTGATTTCATCTACGAAATTCACATGGAACTGTACATAACCAAGCTGCTTTTCCTGCAGGATTTTTTTCATCTGCCGCAGCATTTCCCTTCGAACCGGTTCCTGATATGCCGGCGCAACGATTTCCGCGTTCATCTCAAAGGCGTCCTTCCCGATCTGACGGAACTGATAATCCTTCAGCCCCTCGATGCAGAAGCCTTCAATCGCCAGCGGATGCAGGAATTCCTCATGACCGCTTCCGTCTTCGAACCAGAGAATATCCTCATTTCTGCCTACCAGCCCGACAGCTGTGTGGAAAGGATACTTTCCATTTGCAGGTGCGCTTTTCAACACCAGATGATCGGTAATCTCATAACGGATCAGCGGCTGCGCAAAGTTGTAGAGACTGGTGAGATACATTTTTCCGTTCTCGGATTCAATGACATTCATATCATCAAATAAAATCATTCCCCCGGATGTACGGGTTTCCACGCCGAGTGCCAGGGATTCGCTTGCCGCATAGACGTTAATCACATCTGCCTGAAACACTTTTTCAAAATAGTTTCTCAGGCAGCCGTCCAGCGGTTCTCCACAGGAGATCACCCGGATGATAGTTAACTCGACCTGTCCCCGGGAAAGCAGTTCCCCCAGAATCTTGATCGCGGACGGGTAACCGATAACAATATTGGGAGCAAATTCTCTCAGCTTTTCCACCCATTCCTGCAAAGGCGCGTTAATATCCAGATACATCTGTCTGGCCCCTACACCGTCAATCCCGTCCCCTACTGCCATCGCTCCGCCGTAGCGCCCGTCTGTCGCCGCGATATAGACGATCCGCGGGCGTTTCAGGAGCAGTTTAACGATTTCTCCCATCGACATGTCCCACAGAGCCGCCCGGATGATGCCAGAAAGCATATCATTCCATGCTGCTTCATCATAAATAAAATATCCCGGTTTTCCGGTACTCACGGAAGAATGCACCACATGGTATTTCCCCAGATACGGTTTCCTGTCTACCGCTTCCTTTTCATCAAAAGTCCGTATCTCATCCTGTGTCAGATCAGGGACTGTGACTAATTCATCAAAATTGGACAGGAGCATTTCCTTATTGACTGTAGGGAAGCGGGACAACGGAACCGTATCCAGATCTTCCTCCCGGATACTGGCCTGTTCAAAGGTGTTTCTGTAATATGCGGAATGATGCCAGGCATATCGCAGCATCCGACGCAGCTTCCGATTTTGAAGTTCCGTTATCTCGTCCCTGCTTTTTTTCACGTTCTTTTTCAGCTGATACAAATCCCACAGGGTTTTTATCACATTCATTTGCTGCTTCCTCCTATCTGAAAGGTGTAACTGTCTTCATAATTTTCCCTGTGGTAATATCGGGCGATCCCATTTGTCAGGTCAAATACAATGCTCCATTCCGTAGACTCATATCCGCCAAAATTCTGCTTGCTTACGCTGCTTAACGCATCACGCATACCCTCCATCGTAAAGGTTCCCTGCCCGTCCAGCGTCTCTTCCAGAATTTCATAGCGTGTATGGGACTGTTCTGTACCAATTCCATATTTCTCGCCTTGCGCAAGATAAAAATTCGTAACAATAGCTGTTTCTGTTACGACCATCTCGTTATTTACATATTCCACAGCCACGCTTTTCCCGCTGCGGTCCGCAATCGCAAAATGAACCATCATTCCCATCGAGCTGTGCATATCATACTGCTCTAATAGTTCCAGCGCCTCCTCCACATCCGCCGCCTGGTTGAGCAGCAGGCGGACGGCTGTCGTTGTGGTAATATCCGGTTTTTCCGCATTCTGATTAATCTTGTCGGAATCCTGAATCATATTCACCGACACCGCAAGCCCCGCTTCATTCATCCCGTCGAGAGGCGCATACAGGCTGATCAGCGCCTGTATCTGATCAGACAGCTTATCCGTCGGGACTCCGGACTGGTCTATAAAATTACGGTTAACGGTGGAGATTGACGCATAAGCATTCTCCGGTGTGGATATTACAATCAACGCATCACAGGTATTCCAGTCAAAATTTCTGCCGAATAATGCCTCACCATTTTCTCCTGTCGCAGCCAGTGTACTGCATCCGAACGGGTTATTTCCAAACAGGACGCCCAGCACATCATCCCCCAGGCTGTCTGCCAGAAAACGGACGACATCGCTGTCACCGGAGGCGCCTCCCTGCGCCAGAAAACTTTCAAATCCATCATTTCCTTCAAAGGCCACCATAGACAGTCCATCTTCCAACCCGGTAATCTGCTTCCCCGGCTCCATAAAGCCTGTATTTTCACCCGGATTCTCTGATTGCATACTCTCCGTCTCCTTATCAGAAAAAAATGCATTTGTCCCCTGACATCCAATGAGCAGAAAAGTCAGCACGCAGATTGACAAAAGGACAGGCGTTATTTTTCGATATTTCATGTAAGCAGTTCCTCTCTTTATTGCTTACATATATTATAA
>JAJBUA010000003.1 GCA_020860565.1 Clostridiales bacterium | reverse complement strand
GACAGTCTCTGAATTGACTTCCAATACTTTTATTGTTATAGTAGGAGCAGCTTATTTCAGACATGAATACTCATCTACGATTGTTCATCGCTCTTTATCAGGAGGTTGATTATGAATTATTATATTAATATCAACAGACAGTTTGGCAGCCTTGGCCGCCCGATTGCTCAAAAACTGGCCGAAATTCTCGGCATTGAATACTATGACCGCGACATCGTTGAAGCGGTTGCCAAGCAGACAAATCTTCATGTTTCCAAGGTCGACGATCACGATGAACAGACCATTTCCAGATTTGCACGTATGGCTCAGCCACTCGGATCTGACTCTGTAGACATGCAGGACAAACTCTTCACGACCCAACAGAAAATCATTCGCGATTTTGCCAAAAAGGGATCTGCGATCTTTGTCGGCCGTTGCGCTGACCTCATTTTGCGGGACAAAAACTGTCTGAACGTATATATCTATGCACCGAAAGAACAACGCTATCTGAACTGTGTTAACTCGCTTGGCATGAATCCATCGGAAGCGCGGAAGATGATCGAAAAAGTAGACAAAGCCCGTAACCGCTATTGGCTGCGTTACGCTAAGCACCTTCCCTCTGATCTGGAATACTGTCATTTAATGATTGACAGCAGCCTTTTCGGCATCAACGGCACTGCGCAAATGCTCGCCACTGTTGTAAAAGACCGCTTCCAGGAAATTGAGGAATCCTGATATCAGAATTTTATTACATAAAACCCTCTTCATTTTTGTGAATTATCATGATTCCGTTTTTAACTGATATGGCCTTTGCCTCTAAAGTTATCGGAATTTTACGAAATTCACATAATGAAAAGGGTTTTTATTGACTGATATGTTTTCTAAGTTTTCTCCTCAATTAACTGCGTTTTCTTTGAAAATCCTCAGAAAGCGCTTCCCATATTTCCCAAATTTAAATTCACCGATACCGGGCACCGACAGCATATCTGCCTTGGTCTCCGGCTTTGACAGACACATATGTACCAGAGTCTTATCCGAAAAGACAATATAAGGCGGTACCTGCTCCTCCCTTGCGATCTCCATGCGAAGGCTCCGCAGCTTTTCAAACAACGCCTTGTCTGTCGCAGATAACTCCACACCTGTTTTTTTGCTTCTTCCCGCTTTCTGATCACTTTTTCCTTTTGTTCTGGCTTCCTGTTCTTTTGCCATCTTCATGATAACGGGCTCTGCTTCGTCGATGATCTTCTTTGAGGTATCTGTCAGTTTGACAATCGCGTATTCGTCTGTTGTTACAGACAGGAAATCCCGCAGCATCAGTTCATTCATCACCTGCCGCAGTCTGTATATGGGGATCTTAGCCAGCATTCCGTAATACGGATTTTCATCCATCCGATACTGCCGTATCTTTGCGGTATTTGCTCCTCGGACAGTATCCAGAATTACAGTTACCCCGTATCGCTGACGGCATGAGGATACACAACCGACCAATGCCTTCGCGATCTCTGTCACATCCACCGATTCAAATTGTGTCAGACAGTTTACACAGTTCCCACAGTAATTGGCATGGTATTCTCCAAAATACCGCAGGATGTAATCCCGAAGGCATTCTCTGGTAAAACAGTAAAATGTCATTTTGCGCAGACGCTCCCGATCCCGTTCCGCCACGATTTGCCGTGTTACGTAATCCAGTTCCCGGTTTTCTGTATTATGATCGATAAAAAACTGATTTGTCACTACATCCTGCCCGCTGTAATATAAAATACATTCCCCCGGCTCCTGGTCTCTCGCACAGCGCCCGATCTCCTGATAATACGCTTCAATGCTTCCCGGCATATTATAATGGATGATAAATCTCACATTTGATTTATCAATCCCCATCCCAAATGCGTTCGTCGCCACCATAATCAGACAGCGGTCATAAATAAAATCGTCCTGATTGCGCCGCCGTTCCGCGTCGCTCAATCCCGCATGGTATCTGGTAACCGAAAAACCGTCTTCTCTCAGTCTTGTACTGACTTCCTCCACCAGTTTTCTTGTCAGACAGTAAATAATTCCACCCTGTTCCGGATGTGCTTCCAGATAAGTTTTCAATGCCTCATATTTATCTCTCGGAGTCTGAACGGACAGGTACAGATTTGGCCGGTCATATCCAGTTGTCATCATAACAGGGTCCTGCAGCATCAGGATATCAATGATATCTTCCCGGACTTCTTTGGTGGCCGTCGCCGTAAACGCGCTGACAATCGGCCGCTTCGAAAGCCGCTTAATAAATTCCACGATTTTCAGATAGCTGGGGCGGAAATCCTGTCCCCACTGAGAGACGCAGTGAGCCTCATCAACTGCTACCATCGCGATTTTGCTATTCAGCGCAAAATCAAGAAATGACTCGGTCTCCAGACGCTCCGGAGCTACGTATATGATCGGATATCGCCCTGCTTTCGCGTATTCCAGCGCTTTATGATATTGTCCAGGTGTCAGCGAACTATTCAGATAAGCAGCATGGATACCCGCCTGGTTTAACGATGCCACCTGATCTTTCATCAGAGAAATCAACGGCGAAATCACCAGGGTAATCCCTTCCATCATCAGTGCCGGAATCTGAAAACACAGCGACTTGCCGGAGCCGGTCGGCATAATGCCAAAGACGTCTTTCCCGTCTAATATGCCGTCAATCAGTTTCTCCTGACCTTCACGAAACATATCGAAACCAAAATATTGTTTCAAAACCTGACATTTATCCAAAATTTCCAACGGTCTCTACCTTTATTGAACTCAGATATTCTTCACTGTCGCAATATCAATCAGTGTCAGTTCTTTCGCGCGGTTCTCCAGGCTGGTCGCCAGAGCTTCCGCCGTGTCTACCGCAGTCAGCACATGTACGCCGGTCTCAATCGCGTTGCGGCGGATGACAAATCCGTCCTTGCTCCGCTCTGCTCCCTGCTGAGGAATGTCGATGACCAGATCAATCTCGTGACCGAGGATCAGATCAAGAATATTCGGAGACTCCTGCTCGATCTTACGGATCGGGAACGCCTTAACGCCATGGCTGTTCAGCGTCTTTGCCGTGCCGAAGGTCGCGAAAATCTTGTATCCGACGTTCTGGAAACGTCTTGCGATCTCCACCATCTCCTCCTGTTCAGACTCGCGCACGGTGATAATCATATTTTTATACTTCGGGAGCTTAATGCCCGCTCCCTCAAACGCCTTGTAAAGCGCCTCATTAAAGGTCTTTGCTATGCCGAGGCATTCGCCGGTCGACTTCATCTCCGGACCCAGACTGATATCCGCGCCATGGATCTTCTCAAAGGAGAATACCGGCATCTTAATCGCAATATAATCTGCCTTTTTCTGCAGGCCCGGTTCATAACCCAGTTCTCTCAGTGTATGTCCGCAGATCACCTGCGTCGCCAGCGGCACGATCGGGATGCCCGTCACCTTGCTGATATATGGCACCGTCCGGGATGACCGGGGATTTACCTCGATAATGTAGACTTTCTCGTCCGCAACGATGAACTGGATATTGATCATGCCCTTCACATGCAGTGCACGGGCAAGTTTCTCCGTGTAATCCACCAGTGTTGCCTCAACCTGAGGCGAGATACTCGGTGCCGGATATACCGAGATACTGTCCCCGGAATGGATCCCTGTCCGCTCAATATGTTCCATAATGCCCGGAATCAGGATATCCGTACCGTCACACACTGCGTCAACCTCAATCTCCTTGCCGACGATATATTTGTCAACCAGAATCGGATGATCCTGCGCGATCCGGTTGATGATCCCGATAAATTCATTAATATCGTCATCATTGATACAGATCTGCATTCCCTGACCGCCAAGAACATACGACGGTCTTACAAGGACCGGATACCCCAGTTCATTTGCCGCCGCCCGTGCCTCTTCTACCGTGAAGACAGTTCGGCCGGCTGCACGCGGAATCTGACATTTCTCCAATATCTCATCAAAGAGTTCCCGATCCTCCGCGGCATCCACGTCCTCCGCAGCTGTGCCCAGAATCGGCACTCCCATCTTCATCAGCGACTCGGTGAGCTTGATCGCGGTCTGCCCGCCAAACTGGACAACCGCTCCGTCCGGCTTCTCAATATCCACGATCGACGCCACATCCTCCGGCGTCAGCGGCTCAAAATACAGCTTGTCCGCTATATCGAAATCCGTACTGACTGTCTCCGGGTTATTATTGACAATGATCGTCTCATAACCCTCTTTGCTGAATGCCCACGTGCTGTGAACAGAACAGAAGTCGAACTCAATCCCCTGTCCGATACGAATCGGGCCGGAGCCAAGTACCAGAACCTTTTTGCGTCCGCCGGTCTCTTCTGATTCATTCGATCCGTCAAAGCAGGAGTAATAATAAGGCGTCTCTGCCGCAAACTCCGCCGCGCAGGTGTCTACCATCTTATAAGCAGCCACAATCCCATGATCCAGCCGCATCTGCCGGATATCTTTTTCCGTTTTTCCCGTCAGCTTTGCAATAACACTGTCCGGAAATTCGACCCGCTTTGCTTCCTTTAATAATTCCACAGTCAGCGGTCCGGCCTTTAACGCCTTCTCCATCTCTACCAGAATTGCCAGTTTATCAATAAACCAGATATCAATCTTGGTAATCTCATGGATCGTCTGATAGGAAATCCCGCGGCGAATCGCCTCGGCAATCACCCAGATCCTCCGGTCGTCCACAACCGTCAGCTGACGGAAAAGAGCAGCCTCACTTAACCCGGAAAAATCGTAAGACATCAGGCTGTCTACATGCTGTTCCAGCGAACGGATCGCCTTCATCAGAGCACCCTCAAAATTCGTACAGATGCTCATTACCTCGCCGGTCGCCTGCATCTGCGTGCCAAGCAGACGGTTCGCACTGATAAATTTATCAAACGGAAGCCTCGGCATCTTGACTACACAGTAATCGAGCATCGGCTCAAAGCTTGCGTAAGTTTTCCTGGTAACCGCATTTTTGATCTCATCCAGCGTATATCCAAGCGCGATTTTGGCAGCTACCTTTGCAATCGGATAGCCCGTTGCCTTGGATGCAAGCGCCGAAGAGCGGCTCACTCGCGGATTGACCTCAATCACACAATACTCAAAGCTCGTCGGATGCAGAGCATACTGCACATTGCAGCCGCCGGTGATTCCCAGTTCCGTGATGATATTGAGCGCGGAGGTACGCAGCATCTGATATTCTTTATCCCCCAGCGTCTGCGACGGAGCCACAACGATACTGTCGCCCGTGTGTACTCCCACCGGATCAATATTTTCCATATTGCAGACCGTGATTACATTGCCGGCGCTGTCACGCATCACTTCATACTCAATCTCTTTCCAGCCCGCGATGCTCCGTTCCACAAGGACCTGTCCCACACGCGAAAGGCGCAGGCCATTCTCCAGGACCTCCCGGCACTGCTCCGGATTTTCGACGATGCCGCCGCCGCTTCCTCCCAGGGTATAGGCCGGACGCAGGACAACCGGATACCCGATCTCATCCGCAATCCGCAGGCCGTCCTCAACCGTCTCCACGATATCCGACATGGCTACCGGTTCGCCAATCTTTTCCATTGTCTCTTTGAAGAGTTCGCGGTCTTCCGCTTTCTTGATTGTCAGAGGAGTCGTACCGATCAGGCGGACATTGTGTTCCTCCAGGAAACCAGTCTCCGCCAGCTCCATCGCAAGATTTAAACCTGCCTGGCCGCCCATGGTCGGGAGAATACTGTCCGGCTTCTCCAGTTCAATCAGGCGCTCTACTACCTCTACCGTCAGCGGCTCAATATACACATGATCCGCGATGTCCTTATCTGTCATGATGGTCGCAGGATTCGAATTGAGCAGCACTACTTCAATGCCCTCTTCCTTAAGCGCACGGCAGGCCTGCGTCCCCGCATAGTCAAATTCCGCCGCCTGGCCGATGACGATCGGCCCCGATCCAAGCATCAGTACCTTTTTTATCTCCGGAATCTTCGGCATTATTGGTTCCCTCCCATCATGTTGATAAATCTATCAAACAGGTAACCGGAATCCTGTGGTCCGGGACACGCTTCCGGATGATACTGTACCGTGAAAATATTTTTTCCGATGTATCTCAGTCCCTCATTGGTCCCGTCATTAACATTCTGAAATGCTTCCTGTGCAACCGCGGGATCCAGACTCGCCGGATCTACGGCATATCCGTGGTTCTGCGAAGAAATATAGACTCTCCCGGTCTCCAGATCTCTCACCGGGTGGTTGCCGCCGCGATGCCCGTATTTCAGCTTATAAGTATCCGCACCGGTCGCCAGCGCCATCAGCTGATGTCCCAGGCAGATCGCAAAGATCGGTACGTCAGATTCATAGAGTTTATGAATTTCCCGGATAATCTCCACATTTTCCTTCGGATCGCCGGGGCCGTTGGACAGCATGATGCCGTCCGGTTTTGCCGCGAGGATCGTTTCCGCAGGGGTATCACACGGATAAACGGTCACCTCACAGCCACGCCGCTGGAGAGAGCGTGCAATATTTCGCTTGGCTCCCAGATCAAGCAATGCGACCTTTTTGCCATTCCCCGGCAAAACATATTTTTCCCTGCAGGAGGTCGCCTTTACCACACCCTTCACCGTATATTCCTTCATGCGGCGAATCGGCTCTGAAAGGTCATCATATTCATGAACCGTAATCATACCGTTCATGGTTCCTTTTTCTCTTAATATCTTTGTCAGGGCTCTGGTATCGATGCCGCAGATACCGGGAATATCATATTTTTCAAGAAAATGCTGGATCGTATCGACACTGCGGAAATTACTGGGAAGACGAGACAACTCACGGACAATATAACCATCCGGCCATGGACGGTCAGACTCCATATCTTCATAACAGATACCGTAATTACCAATCAGGGGATAGGTCATCACAACGGCCTGTCCTGCATAGGATGGGTCAGTGAGAACTTCCAGATATCCAGTCATAGACGTGTTAAAAACAATTTCACTTATCACCTCACGGACGGAGCCGATGCTTTTTCCTTCAAACACGGTACCATCCTCCAAAATAAGGAAAGCTTTCATGTGGATTTTATCCTTTCTTTTGCTGAATACAACTTCGCAGGCAGGACCGCCCATCCGGGACATACCTGACCGCAGCCCAAATCTAATGCATTATAACTGATTTAGATGAGGAATGCAAGCGAAAAAATAACCGCCCTGCTGACCGCAGGCGGTTAAAATTGCCAAAAACAGCAAATTACAATTCCAAAGATAAAAATCTATGCTATAATGAGCGCAGGCTTCCTGCCAAATATGAAATCCGAGGACGAATATGAATAAAAACATAAAACTGGTTCCCCTGTCTGACGCAGACAGAAAACCATCTGAATTATCCCCCGCTGTCTCTTTCTGCGTGGAAGACGCCAAAAAGGCAATTGCCTACCACCAGACCTTCCCGGGATACAGCCAAACACCCCTTGCCAACCTCTCCTGTCTCGCCAGTGAGCTTGGCGTAAACGGAATCTATGTCAAAGACGAAAGCTATCGATTTGGCCTGAATGCCTTTAAGGGTTTAGGCGGAAGCTACTGCATCGGAAGATATATCGCCGATCGGCTCGCTGTCGATATCAGCGAACTCTCCTATGAGAAAATCACCAGCGAAGAGACCAGAAAGCAGCTAGGTGATCTTACCTTTGTCACCGCAACAGACGGGAACCACGGCAGAGGAATCGCCTGGACTGCGCATATTCTCGGTCAGAAGGCCGTTGTCTTTATGCCGAAGGGAAGTGCACAGGAACGGCTGGAAAACATTCGTGCACTCGGAGCAGAAGCCTCCATCACAGAATTCAACTATGACCAGACGGTTGCTTACGCAGCAGAATGTGAAAAAAAATACGGCTGGGTACTGGTACAGGATACTGCATGGGACGGCTATGAGACGATTCCCGGCTGGATCATGCAGGGCTATACCACGATGGCCTATGAAGCAGTCCAGCAGCTTGGTGCGGTAAAACCGACCCACACCTTCCTTCAGGCCGGCGTCGGATCCATGGCCGGTGCGCTTGCCGGATTTTTCGCCGATTATTACGGCAAAGATGATATGCCGGTGATCACAGTCGTAGAACCAACCAGCGCAGATTGTATCTATCGCACTGCAAAGACAAATGACGGAACCCTGCATACAGTCGACGGCAGCATGAATACGATCATGGCCGGTCTCGCCTGCGGCGTTCCCTGTACCATTGGGTGGGATTTGCTCTCACGCTACGCCAGCAACTTTGCGGCAATCCCGGATTGTATCGCAGCAGAGGGAATGCGAATCCTGGGCAACCCGCTGGGAACAGACGCCAGAGTTATCTCCGGGGAAAGCGGAGCCTCAACCTTTGGTTTTGCCATGGAATTGCTGCGCAACAAAGCCTGTGAGGCTTTGAAAAAGCAGCTTAAGATTGACAACAATTCCTGCCTCCTTTTCTTCTCCACCGAAGGGGATACCGACCGGGAAAATTACCGAAATATTGTGTGGGACGGGAAATATCCAAACTCCCCCGAAATATAACCGGCAAAAACCGGTCGCTGCAGCGCCATTGTGACACAAAACAAAACCGGAATCCTCCAATCAAATACGCACATCTGTCAGGGAATCGGTTCTCTCGATTCGACCACTGAAATCAGATGTGCGTTTCCATTCTGTTAACTTCTATTAACTCCGGATCAGATCCGCCCGGCTCACATAGGTCGTGTGCAGCAGCTCTTCACTTTTCTCAGACAGTGGCTGACCAAGAAATTCTTTGTAAATCTGCCTGATCCCCTCCTGCTCGTGACTCTTGCGGACAGGGAGTTCCTCGCTGTCCTGCCGGTAGACTGCTTCCGTACGTTTCTTTACCTTATCCCAGGTGCGGATCGGATTGCCGCCGCCGCCGATACAGCCGCCCGGACATGCCATAAATTCAACGAATGCATAGTCGCGGAATTCTCCTGCCTCATAGCGTTCCATAAACTCACGGGCCTTACCCAGAGAATGGACGACCGCAACCTTGACCGGAGTACCGTCGAGGTCAATCACCGCTTCCTTGATGCCGTCCAGACCGCGCACCGCATGGAACTCCAGCGCCTCCAGAGTTTTACCGGTATAAACCTCATATACCGTGCGAAGCGCCGCCTCCATCACGCCGCCGGTTGCCGCAAAGATCTCTCCTGCTCCCGAGCCGAGTCCAAACGGGCTGTCAAAGGGAGTCTCCGGCAACGCAGCGAAGTCAATCCCCGCCGTGCGGATCATACGGCTCAGTTCCTGCACCGTGATCGAGCAGTCGACATCCTGATAACCGCTGTCATGGAATTCCGGACGTTTACACTCGTACTTTTTGGCCGTGCAGGGCATGACGGATACGGAGAAGATATCCGCCGGATCAATCCCTCTCTTCTTTGCAAAATAGGTCTTGATCACCGCGCCGAACATCTGCTGCGGACTCTTGGCCGAGCTTAAATTTGGCAGTTCCTTCGGGAAGAAGGTCTCGCAGAACTTGACCCACGCCGGACAGCATGAGGTAAAGAGCGGCAACGTACCGCCCGTATTCATACGGTTCAGGAGCTCGCTTCCCTCCTCCATGATCGTCAGATCTGCGCTGAAATCCGAATCAAATACATAAGTGAAGCCCAGCTGCTTTAACGCGGTTACCAGGCGGAAGGTGCTGACTGTACCGACTTCTTCGCCAAGCGCCTCCGCGATCGTCGTGCGCACCGACGGCGCCACCTGAACTGCCAGGATCTTGCCTGCGTCAATCGCTCCGTAGATCGCCATCGTATCGTCATGAACCGTAAGCGCGCCTACCGGACACACCTGCACACACTGTCCGCAGTTGACACAGGTTGAATCAATCAGCGCCTTGCCATATGGCGGCACCACCACGGTCTTGTAACCGCGGTTTTCCTTGGAAATCGCCCGCACCCGCTGAACGTCCTGGCAGACTTCGACGCAGCGTCCGCACAAAATACACTTGTTCGGGTCACGGATAATGGATGGAGAAGATTTATCCTTATCCATGCCGCGGGATTCGACCTTCAGCATCAGGCTTCTCTGCATATTCAGTTCCGCCGCTACATCCTGCAGCTCGCAGGTGCCGTTGCGCTGACAGCTGATGCATTTTAACGGATGATGGCTGTAGATCAGTTCGAGAATATTGCGGCGCACATGGATCAGCTTCGGTGTATTGGTACGCACGACCATACCCTCCGCGACCGGGTAGGAGCATGCCGCCTGTAACAGTCTCTGCCCTTCGATCTCAACGACGCACATCCGGCAGTTTGCCTTTACCTCCTGGTCCGGATGATAGCAGAGCGTCGGGATATGGATATGCAGCTTTTCCGCTGCTTTCAGGATCGTCGTACCTGCCGGGACGGTCACGGTCTGACCGTTGATCGTGAGAGTTACTTCTTTAGTCATTGATATACACACTCCTTTCGATTCGCGCACAGCAGGCACAGTGGTCCCCGTCCAGATGACGGTTAAAATCTTCACGGAAATTTTCGATCGCGCTCAGCACCGGTACCGCGGAGGAATGTCCCAGTCCGCAGAACGCGGCAATTTTGATCGTATTTGCCAGATCGATGACATGATTTAAATCATGAATCGTCCCGCTCCCGCTGCAGATCTTATCCAGCAGCAGAAAGATCCGGCGCGTACCCTCGCGGCACGGCACGCACTTGCCGCAGGATTCCGCACAGAAGAACGCCATGTTATTGCGGACAATATCCAGCACACAGTTGGTATCGTCAACCACAAAGACAGTTCCGCAGCCCAGACGGCCGCCGCCCGGCGCCGCATGGTCAATGTCCAGATTAAAATCAATCTGATCCGGATTGATAATCGCGCCGGAAGCGCCGCCCGTCTGTACGGCCAGCAGCTTATGCCCGTCCGGGATACCTCCGCAGTAATCATAGATCAGTTCCTTCAGGTTAATCCCCATTTCAAATTCATAAACACCGCGGTTATTGACATTGCCGCTGACCGTAAAGAGCTTGGTGCCGCGGCTTCCCTCCACGCCAAGGGTATTGTACCATTCGGCTCCCTCGCGCAGGATATGACTCATATTTGCCAGTGTTTCTACATTATTTAAACAGGTCGGCTTGCCAAAGAGTCCATGTGTACCGGGAAACGGCGGACGGATGCGCGGCTCTCCGCGGCGTCCTTCGATCGACTCAAAAAGCGCCGTCTCTTCTCCGCAGACATACGCGCCTGCTCCCAGACGGATACAGAACTCAAAGCTGAAATCGCTTCCGAAAATGTGCTCTCCGGCGCAATGGTTCTGCTTCGCACTCTCGATCGCATTTTCCAGAATCGGCAGGACATACGGATACTCCGCACGCAGATAGATGTAACCTTTGCGAGCGCCAATCGCCCAGCCGGCGATCATCATCCCTTCCAGCAGGCTGTGCGGATCATTCGTCATCAGTACCCGGTCCTTATTCGTTCCCGGTTCGCCTTCATCCGCATTGCACACAATATATTTGGTATCATCCTCTGCATCATAAGCAAATTTCAGCTTCAGCCAGCTGGGGAAACCGGCTCCGCCGCGTCCGCGCAGTCCGGATGCCTTTAATTCCTGAATCACGTCCCAGCCGGACATCCCAAGAGCACGTTTTAACCCCTGATATCCGCCCGTCTCCATATATGCTTTCGCATCTGTCATATTCGGACGGCCGTAATTTCTCAGAAGAACCCTTTTTTCTTTCATCTTTACACGTCCTCCCTTATGTATCGCTTGATCAGTGACCGGGCGCTCTCCGGGGTGAGATTGCCATAAACCTTGTCGTTGATCATCACTACCGGCGATATGTCGCAGACGCCCATGCACGGGCTGTTTTCCACAGTAAACCGGCCGTCCTCCGTGGTCTCTCCCAGTTTAATCCCCAGAAAATCCAGAATCGCTTCCCTGACCTCAACGGCGCCTCTCACATGACAGGGGGCGTTATAACACATGCGCACAATGTATTTGCCCTTTTTCTTGACAGACAAACGTTCATAAAAGGTAACAAAAGAAAATACCCTTGACTCTCCGAGATTCATCTCCCGCGAGATAACCGCGGCGATCTCCTCCGAGATTTCGGGTACCAGTTTGTTGACCTCTACGATCACATTCATCAGCTTGTCATCCTGCCCTTTGTACCTGGCAGCGATTTTTGCCACTTCTACCAGTGTCGACGCCGGCGGGGTGTAGCTGTAGGTTTCCCCTTTCATCGTTTTCTCCTCCTTAATTCCTGACTCACTCCTGCTCAAAACAAAAGAATCGAAAGTTCCTGCTTCATTTTGAGAATTTTTGTTCCGGATAAAGTATAGTAAAAAAAGAATTGTCTGTCAATAAAAGTTATTTATCTGTCACTTTCGTTACAATTTTATCGTTGTTGAGAAAAAGTTTGTTAATTCTCAAACGGTTGGAAAATCATAAATTTGGATAACTCTTCAAAAATCTATTTGCATTTTTTGGCTGATTTGCATAAATCTGACCCTGATTTTGCAAAAAAGTCCGGTTTTGACAAAAACAGACCGAATAAAAACTTCCTTTTATGTGC
>JAJBUA010000083.1 GCA_020860565.1 Clostridiales bacterium | reverse complement strand
TCAATTGGCAGAGCAGCTGATTTGTAATCAGCAGGTTATCGGTTCGAGTCCGATTATCGGCTTTGTTTTCAAGTTCATATTATGGGAGAGTTCCCGAGTGGCCAAAGGGGACAGACTGTAAATCTGCTGGCGATGCCTTCAGTGGTTCGAATCCACTCTCTCCCATTTAAAATTTTTATATTATCGCGGGGTAGAGCAGTCTGGAAGCTCGTCGGGCTCATAACCCGGAGGCCGCAGGTTCAAATCCTGTCCCCGCAATTTTATGCCTTGGTAGCTCAGTTGGTAGAGCAGAGGACTGAAAATCCTCGTGTCACTGGTTCGATTCCGGTCCAAGGCATCTTTGATGTATGGGTGTGTAGCTCAGTCGGTAGAGCACCTGACTTTTAATCAGGTTGTCCCGGGTTCGAACCCCGGCACGCTCAGTTTGAAAGCCTTGTATTTACAGGGCTTTTTTTTTCGTGTTGTATTTTGTGTTGCATAAGCTCTTCAAAGTATTGGTCCACCAGGTTATCCACGCGGATCTGCTCATCGGAAAACATGTCCAGATTTTGTCCATGAAAAAATCAGAGCATGACGACGTCATCTATTCATCCAGTTCAAGTACGACATAAAACCCTCTGGAATTACTTTTAATTTCTTTTACAATGCCCTGGGTGGATTTGATGCGGTCACGAGCCTGAAAGCAGCCGGACATCGCAACAGCCGGTTCGATGATATAGCTATAAGTAAATCCGGGCCGTTCGGTAATTTCTACAGTCTGGCCGACAGTAACAAGACCCTGTCTTTCCATTTTGAATTCGACTTCTCTCATGTGGGACTACTTCTTTCTTTGAAAATGATATCTTTATTTTTCTGTAATCAGATACTGATAAACATCTCTTTTGTTGATACCACGATCTTTGGCGACAAGCTTCATTGCTTCCTTATGGTCAATCCCCTGTTCTTCGTAGTAATTCATGTGTTCCTGGATGGTCATGGACTTCCAGGCAAGTTGATTTTCCTGACGCATGGACTCTCGGCTGCGGCCTTCAATCGTGATAACATATTCGCCGCGTGGGTCATGATCCTGATACCAGGAAAGTGCCTCAGAGAAAGTAGTTGGTTGTATATCTTCATAGCGTTTGGTGAGCTCACGGCAGATTGTAATTCTTCGGTCTGTGCCAAGTGTTTCGGATAATTCTCCGAGAGTTTTTTTGAGGTGATGGGGCGCTTCATAAAGGATTATTGTGCGGGTCTCCCGTTTCAGTTCCTCGAGAATTTCTTTTCGTTCCTTTTTATCGGCAGGAAGAAAAGATTCAAAGCAGAATCTTCTTGTTGCCAGTCCGGATAAGGTAAGTGCCGTGATACAGGCTGCCGGACCAGGAAGGGAGGTAACATCAATTCCGGCGTCATAGCATTGCCGGACCAGTTCTTCTCCCGGATCGGAAATCGCAGGTGTTCCTGCGTCGGTAATTAAAGCAATATCTGCGCCATCCAGCATTTTGGAAACCAGATAGCGGGCTTTATCGTATTTATTATATTCATGATAGCTTGTCATCGGAGTTTTGATTTCAAAATGATTCAGCAGGTGGATACTGTTGCGGGTGTCTTCGGCGGCGATCAGATCTACTTCTTTTAAGGTTTTCAGAACACGCAGCGTGATATCCTCCAGGTTTCCGATTGGCGTCGCGCATAGATATAGTTTTCCTTTTTTTCTCTCAGGTTTTGATTCCATGGAATTCATGTCCTTTCCCCTGGCAGATCTATGATCTGAATTATCAGGATTGTGTTTTCAGATATCATTCTAATAGCCGTAGGTTGTTTTAATTTCATCCGAATACACGCCAGGTTCCTTAAAAACGATAATGGGTGCTTCGACGTTCATCATCACTCCTCCTCCGCGGACAGCTTCGATTAATACCATATTTGCTTCTTTATCAATGAAAGGATGAACCATTTTCAGGCGTTTTGGCTCTAATTTGTATTTTTTTAAAATAGTAATAATATCTGCAAGACGTCTGGGTCGATGTACAAGAAAGAATCTTCCTCCAGGTTTCAGAAGGAGCGAGGTTTCGCGTACTACATCTTCCAGCGTGCAGAGGATTTCATGTCGGGAGATCGCTTTCGGAAGATCAGGATTTTTTATTCCATGGGTGTCGTTCATGTAAGGAGGATTTGAGGTAACTACATCAAAAGAAGCCCGGCCAAAAATATGGCTGGCTTCTCTGATATCTCCGTTTATAATTTTAACGTAGTGTTCAAGATTATTTAAGCGGACACTTCGGGATGCCATATCGGCGATCTCCTGTTGAATTTCGAGACCGACAAAAAGATCTCCCTCTGTCTTGGCCTGCAGAAGAATCGGGATAATGCCGGTACCTGTGCCAAGGTCAATCATTGATTCTCCCTTTTTTATACGGGCAAAACCGGAGAGCAGGACTGCATCCATTCCGAAGCAAAACCCGGTTTTTTTCTGGATAATATGGTAACCATTGCGCTGTAAATCGTCAATCCTCTCATCTTCCAGACAAATATTAATCATCCAGCTTTGATTTTCCTTCCTTTTTTTCCAGTGCGTCCAGCTTTTTGAGTTCTTTATCTTCCGGATCAGATTTTCCCTTTCTGCGGCGAGGTTTAAATTTTAACTGGTCGACACGATATTCACGGATTTCTTTTTCATCTTTATTCAGAGTTACGAGAACTTTTACCGTTTGCCGAAGCACGTTTATATGACTGACCTCACCCTTCATATCGTCATCGGTGGTAACATAATCGCCGACATTGGGAAGTTTGCTGTTTAAATATTCATAAGTTTCTTCTTCGTTTTTCAGGCAGCACATCAGGCGTCCGCATACACCGGAAATTTTAGATGGATTGAGGGAAAGATTTTGCTCCTTTGCCATTTTAATTGATACGGGAATAAATTCCGTCAGATAAGAATGGCAGCAGAGAGCTCTTCCGCAGATGCCGAAGCCTCCGATAATCTTGGTCTCGTCCCGGACGCCGACCTGACGAAGTTCGATTCTTGTTTTAAATACGGACGCGAGATCTTTGACCAGATCGCGGAAATCGATTCTTCCGTCTGCCGTGAAATAAAAAAGAATCTTATTATTGTCAAAAGTATATTCAACGTCGATCAGTTTCATTTCCAGATTGTGTTTGCGAATTTTATCAATACAGATCTGAAAAGCTTCTTTTTCTTTTCGGCGATTATCTCCTTCACGCAGACAATCCTCTTCTGTTGCCATGCGGATGACGGTTTTCAGAGGCTGTACGACTTTATTGTCTTCTACCTCCCGTCCGCCAAGGACAACACGTCCAAATTCCGTGCCGCGGGCTGTCTCTACAATTACATTATCTCCGGTTTTGATGTCCAGTTTTCCGGGAGAAAAGTAATAAATCTTTCCCGCAGTGCGAAATCTTACACCGATTACCTTTATCATGTTAATTCTCCTTCATTACAAGCAGCAGCAGTTCAATTGCCAGTTCCATATTGACATTTGCCTGAAGACGGGTCCGCGCTTTGTCAATGGCGGTGAGGATATTCTCAATGCCGGCATAGGAGCTTTTCTCACTGACGCTGCTGATTACTGAATATTCGTCTTTAAAGATCAGCGAATTCATATCTTTTGTGACCTTATACATCAGGATATCCCGGTACCACATCTGCATAAAGTCGAGACAGGAGTAAATATCGTATTCCTGATCTTTTAATTTTTTAATTTCATCAAGAAGCTCGGAGATATCCATTTTCTTTATATATTTTAAAAGAAAGAGCATATTTTTATGGAAATCTCTGAAATTCTCAGAGGTGGCAATGGTAATTGCCCGACCAAGGTTGCCCCGTGCAAAAGATGTGTATACTGCGGCATCTGCGGGATCAATATTCATCTTATCCTGAAGATAGGATTTGATTGTTGAATCTCTCAGCGGTTTGAGCGGCAGTTTCACACATCTGGAAAGAATGGTGGGCAGAAAAGCATCTTCGTTTGTGGTGAGCAGCAGGATGACAGCGTACGCCGGTGGTTCTTCGATCGTTTTTAAGAGAGCATTTTGCGCCTGAGGCGTCATCTTTTCTGCTTCATCCATGATATAGACTTTATATTGACTGCTATAAGGACGTATCATGACAGTATCCTGAATCTGTTTGCGGATATCTTCGACACTGATGCTGCCCGGTTTTTCATGGGTAACATAAATCAGGTCGGGATGATTGCCGCTCAGAATCTGTCTGCAGGAAGGACAATCCATGCAGGGATCGCCGTTTCCCTTTTCACACAAAAGAGTCAGAGCAAAGGCGTTGGCAAGTGATTTTTTCCCCATTCCTTTTTCCCCGCTGAGAATATAAGCATGGGAAACCATATGTAGTTTAATAACAGTAAGGAAATGCTGTTTGATCTGCTCATGTCCTAAAATCTCATTAAATTTAAGCAAAGGGAAAATCACTCCTTTCGTCGCTTGCCGTTATTCCTGTTTAGTATAACACAAATTCATATCATTTTCTATCTGATGAATACATTTTTCAAAATCATCATTTTCATAAGAAGAGGTAATTCCCAGACGCTTCAGGTTTGCGGGAGCAAAGTCTTTTTCGTCCGCGAGGTATCTGCGGCAGAGTTCCGCGTAGTTTGGTTTGTGCTGGGCTTTTTCTCTTAAAAGTGCACGTTCCATTCGGATGCCGTCGTCTACCGTTATGTAAATAGGCATGACGTTGTCGGCGCCGTAATAAGCGCGGACTTTCTCATAGGATTCGAGAGTTCCGATTACCAGATAGTCGGCCTTCGCCAGATCTGTCGTGCCGTCATCTACGGTGGCATAGCTCCACAGACCGGCAATGGTATGGTAGGAACGGATTTCAATAATTTTTCCGGTTTGTTTGAGTTTGTTCATCTCATTTTCCGTAATGAAATGATACTCCTCTCCATCTCGCTCGCCCTCCCGGATCGGACGGGTTGCGTAAAGAATGATTTTCTGAAGCGCAGGGAAATCATTCATGATTCTTTTATAGACAGTATCTTTTCCAGACGCGCTTTTTCCCATTACATAGAATATTTTTCCCATGACAGATTCCTTATTTTCTTAAAATTCAGACTTAAAACGTTCTTTCTTTATGATTCTTTTTGTACTTTTAAAACATTGATGTTGATATCCGCAGGTCCCTGAATAGGGAATCCTCTGTCCTTATAATCGAGGATTTGTAAAAGTACCGGTTCTGTGATGATTTCACCAGGTATGATGACAGGGATTCCCGGAGGATAAAGGGTAATAAATTCTGCAGAGATCCGGTTAACACAGTCCTTCAGTGGAATCGATTCAGATTCCCTGTTAAGGGAGTCCGCGATGTCGATATCGTCCGACGGTGTGGATACGGATGCTCCTGAAATCTGACAGGCAAGAGATAAAGAGCCCTCCCTGCAGTTATCGTCCCGGTATAATTTGCGGTCAAGATCGATCAGAGAATCACGCAGACGCTGAAAAGCTTCATCGGTATCGTATGCAGTCATAATAGCCAGAACATAATCCGCAGCGGCCATTTCCATTTCCAGATGATAATCGTTTCTAAAATAGTTGGCAAGCTGCATACCGTCGACAGATTTTTCAGCAGGAATTCTCCGGGTATTCTTCCGGTTCAGGATCTTTTTAAAACAGTTTTTAGCGGAAATCAGCACCTTTGATTCGTCATAACGAAATACCGCGTCTTTGCCGGCCAGACTGCTCTGTGTGGGAATCGTCAGGCAATTTAATCCGGATAATTCCTGATGGAAAGAGGACAGTTTTTTATAAAAAAGATCCCATTTTGCGGTACCGTCTTTTTGTGCCTGATAAATGCAGTTTTCGATCGATCCGATCAAAAGATAGGACGGACTGCTGCTTTGATAGATCTGCAGGTATCGTTCGAGACGTTCGATATCAATGTAACGGTTCTTTACATGGAGCACAGCGGTTTGTGTGAGGGAAGGCAGAGTCTTATGAAGACTCTGGATTACAATATCAGCTCCGCAGTCGAGCGCGGATGGCAGGGAAGAGGTAAACGGAAAGTGCGCGCCGTGGGCTTCGTCAACGATCAGAGGTATCTTATGCCGATGGACAATTTCTGCAATTGTTCTGACATCAGAGACAATTCCATCGTAGGTGGGAGAAACAATCAAAACTGCACTTGCATCCGTATGGATATTTAATGATTTATCCACAATTTCCGGAGTAATTCCTCCTTGTATCCCCAGTTTTTCCACAATTTGAGGATAAATTGTGGAAATTTTAAGCTGATTGAGGATAACTCCGTGATAGGCGGACTTATGGCAGTTGCGGCTCATGAGCAGTTTGCCGCCGGAAGGAACCGCCGCGCTGATTGCGCTTAAGATCCCACAGGTGGAACCGTTAACCAGATAATAGGTTTTATCGGAACCATAGACGGAAGCGGCCCAGTCCATTGATTCCCGCAGAATTCCCTCCGGATGGTGCAGATTATCAAATCCATCGATCTCTGTGATATCGATCTGCCAGGGATTGATGTTCCATCCGGTTCTTCGTTTATGGCCGGGCATATGGTAAGGATAGTAATCGGAACGGACATAATTTTTTAATCGTTCAAATAAGAGGTGTTCTTTATCCAAAGTCTGACCGCCTTCTGTTATGATAATTTTCGTTTTTCCTGTGTGGTATTGAATCCCATGTGGCAGGGAACCATGCAGAAAGGAATTTTCAAAAACTGCATTTATCATAACACACAAATCGCCGGAAAACAAATTGAACAGAGAAACTGTGTTTATTATTTTAACTTGTCAATTTCTTCATAATCTCTTATACTGGAAACAGGCTTCAGTACATTCAGATATCAGGAGGATTTGCGGTATGAATCAGGTCAAAGCGATCATGTTGGATATGGACGGGACATTTATGGGAGATCATGTAGATGTGCTTCCCTACACCGTGGAGATGCTGTATAAAATGAAGGAAAAGGGCGTGTTAATCGGGATTTCGACCGGCCGTGATGTGATGAATGTGGTGGATCTTTGCCGGAAATGGGAAATTGAAGATCTGATTGATATCATTGTGGGAAGCGGCGGTGCGGAACTCTATGACCGCATTCTGGGAACAAAGATCTATCAGTATCCGCTGGCAGGAGAACATATCTTAAAGGTGATCCATCATTATGAAGATATGGATGTTAATTTTGCGATTCCTCATAACGGAGTGTTATATGCGCCGAAGGATGATGATAAGCTCAAAGATCTGGCTCAGGCGGACGGGATGCCGTATAAAATTGTTGATTTTAATGAATTTTGTGCGGAACCAAAGGCAAAGGTGATGATCGTCTGTTATGCGGCGGATATGCCAAAGATTGTAGAGCGGAGTAAGAGCTTTTCCGATCCGAATTTTAAATCGGCTTCTTTGATTACATCCCGCCGCCTGTATGAATATATGGATCCGCGGGTATCGAAGACAAACGGTATTGTACAGGCGATGAAAGAGCATAATATTGGGTTGGAGAATATCTGTGCGTTTGGTGATGCAGATAATGATTATGATATGGTTCTTAACTGCGGTATAGGCGTGGCCATGGGCAACGGCAGTGAGAAAACGAAGAGCGCGGCAGACTATATCACGGATGACAATACGCATGATGGTATCGGAAATTTTATCGCAAAGTATCTGTTGCAGGACTGAACGCCGGAAAAGAGGGAGCGAAACGGAGGCAGATAATAAAATATGAATCTGAAGTTTAAGCCGATTGAAGCAAGGGATCTGGCAATATTGGAACCTTATTACTGTAAACGACCGAATAAGACATGCGACAGTGTGGCGCTGGACAGCTTTTTATGGAAAGACTATTACCATGTGCAGTTTGCGGTCAGTGATGAAAAAGCAGTGCAGTGGCTGATGCATGAGGACGGAAACTGGCAGAGTGCGATGCCGGTTTGCTGCGAAGAAGATCTTCCGCATTATTTTTATGAGATGGTGGAATATTTCAACAAGGTAATGGGTGTCCCTTTTAAGATCAATCTGGCGGATGAAGAGGCAGTAGGATATCTGCATTTGAAGGAATCAAAGGATTTTGACGTGATCGAGATGACCGATCTGAAGGATTATCTGTATGATGGCGACGCGATGCGCAGCCTGTCAGGCAAAAAACTGCATAAAAAGAAAAACCATCTGAACAGTTTCCTCAAGGAGTATGAAGGTCGTTATGAATATCGGCGGCTTGCCTGCAGTGATCGGGATGATGTATGGACATTTCTGGATCAATGGCGGGAAAAGAAGGGCGAGGAAGCAGAAAAGCATCTGGATTATGAAGTAAGGGGAATTCACGATATTCTGAAAAACTGTGGAACAATTCCGGTGCGTATGGCGGGAGTCTTTATCGATGAGAAGCTGGAAGCATTTACGATTGGAAGCTATAACCCCTATGAAAATATGGCAGTGATCCACATCGAAAAAGCGAATGCTGAGATTCGCGGCCTTTATCAGTTTATCAATCAGCAGTTTCTGATCCATGAATTTCCGGATGCGGCGTTGATTAACCGTGAAGACGATATGGGAGAAGAGGGGCTTCGCAGGGCCAAGGAATCGTATAACCCGATCGGATACGCGAGGAAATACATGATCGTGCAGAAAAATTTTCAGGCACAGGATCCTTTGTGCAGGGAAGAATAAAAAGCCGGATCAGGATCCGGAGATACGGATGGGAGAAGCGGTACAATGATTATGACGGTGAAATATCTGACGGAAGCAGAAAAACAGGAGAGCCGAAGCCTGTGGGAAGAGGCGTTTCCTGAAGATTCGCGGTCGTTTACAGATTATTATTATCGGGAAAAGGTAACGGATAATCAGATACTGGCGTTGGTAGAGACTGCTGCAGGCGGCGCGATGAATCCGGCCAGAACTTCCGCAAATGTGCGCCGGCAGGTGTCGGTGCAGCGGGCGGGCGCGTGGAGAGTAGAGGCGATGATTCAGATGAATCCCTATCTGCTTCAGGTGGGGAGGAATCGTTGGAATATCGATTATCTGGTCGGAGTTGCGACAAGAAAAGACCGCAGACGGCGCGGATATATGGCAATGCTTTTAAATAAGTATCTTACTGACAGCCGGGAAAAGCAGATACCGTTCACTTTTTTAATGCCGGCAGATGAAGCGATTTACCGTCCGTTCGGGTTTACCTGTATCTTCCGGCAACCGAAATGGGAATGGAAGCCGGAGGTCGGAAAAAAGTTCAGAAAACAACCGCTTCTCCCATGGATTGACCGGGATGAATATCATAAACGCCTGGCAGATACGGCGGAGTGGATGAACGCGTGGATGTCCCGGCATTATGAAGTATATGCGGTAAGGAATACCAGTTACCTGTACCGGCTTTTACAGGAGCTGGAAAGTGAAGAGGGAACCTTTGACGTATATTATGAAGACGACCGGATTGTGGGAGTTCAGAGCGAATGGGGATTAAACGAGCGGGAAGAGCGTCTGTTATATGCAGATGAAAAATATGTCACCACGGTAGGAGAGGAAAAACCGGCAATTATGGCGAGAATCATCACACCGGAAAAAGTCATGCAGGCAGTTTGCCTGCGTCCGGAGGTTTCCGAAGGAGAAATCAACATCCGTATCCGCATCGAGGATCCGATCATAGAGGACAATAACCGGGTGTGGATCTGGCATGTGACACCGTCCGGATCCCGAACGGAAAGAGTTTATATCGATCCGATGGTGAGAAAATCCCAGCGGGAAAAACTGGATCTGGAACTGACGGTAACAGAGCTTACTTCGTGGCTGTTTGGATATGAAGTGCCGGAAAAAGCAAAGAGTTATGAGAAATATGTGAAGCCGCTGGCGAGGGTATTTCTGGATGAAATCGTGTAGTTGAATGTAAACCAGAAAAGAAGTCCATGAGAACCAATATCTGGAACGGTCCTCGGAAGATATTGGTTCTCATGGACGGATGGTTTAAAAAAATAGGAAGGAGCCAAGGTCATGAAGGAACTGGAAACTTTGAAACAGTGGATCGCAGAATGCAGCAACATCGTATTTTTTGGCGGAGCCGGAGTATCGACAGAGAGTGGAATTCCGGACTTCAGAAGCGTGGACGGCCTCTATCACCAGCAGTATGATTATCCGCCGGAGACGATCATCAGCCATAGCTTTTATGTGAGAAATCCAAAGGAGTTTTATCGTTTTTACAAAAACAAGATGCTCTTTCCGCAGGCAAAGCCGGATGCGGCTCACAAGGCGCTGGCGGATCTTGAACGTCAGGGTAAGTTAAAGGCGGTGATTACGCAGAATATCGATGGACTGCATCAGGCGGCCGGAAGTAAGGAAGTGCTGGAACTGCACGGTTCGGTTCACCGCAATTACTGCACACGATGCGGGAATTTCTTTGATCTGAATGATATCATGGAGATGGAAGGCGTTCCGAAATGCAGCTGCGGCGGTATGATTAAGCCGGATGTCGTACTTTATGAAGAGGGACTGGATCAGAGAACGCTCCAGAAAGCGGTTCAGTATATTGCGGGTGCGCAGATGCTGATCATTGGGGGAACGTCCCTGACCGTGTATCCGGCAGCGGGCCTGATCGATTATTATAACGGAAATAAACTGGTACTGATCAATCAATCGGTGACTCCGATGGATTCGAAGGCCGATCTCGTAATCAGCGGGAAAATCGGAGAAGTGTTTTCAGCAGTAATGTCATGAAATTTGCAACCGTTTGCAATAACGATATGCTCATGTAACAGGGAGGTCATATGCTTCAGAAGTGGGATTATGAAGTCGGTGATGTGGTAAAGATGAAAAAGCCGCATCCCTGCGGGAGCCATGAATGGGAGATTCTGCGCGTGGGCGCGGATTTCCGACTGCTCTGCCAGGGATGCGGACGACAGATAATGCTCGAACGCAGGCTTGTAGAAAAGAATACCCGTGGTTTGAAAAAGAAATCGCTGACTGAGACGCTGCCGTAGGCTGAGAAGATTGTTACTTACTGTGAACGCAGGAAGGTGAGAATTTCTTCAACAGCGTTTTCTACACTGTCCGGGCGGGTTAAAGTATAAGAAGCGTATTTCTGATAACTGGGGACACGGGTATCGTAGCGTGCCCGCAGCTCTTCACGGGTGTGGTTTTTATTCAACGGCCTGTCCGGCTGGGTTATGAGACGCTCATAGCAGACATCAAAATCCTGATCGATATAGATGACAATTCCTTTTTCAGCAAGTGCAGTGGCGTTGCGTTCAAAGGTCATCAGGCCGCCGCCGGTTGAGACTACGGCATTTTGCATGGAAGCGGCTTTGAGGGCGATCTCATGTTCGTAATCGCGGAAGAGAGATTCTCCCCCTTTGGCGAACATTTCCGAAATAGTCATATGATAAGTATCAAGAAGAAGGTCATCCGTGTCGACAAAAGTATAACCCAGGCGTTGTGCCAGAGGTTTGCCGATGGAGGTTTTTCCGCAGCTCATAAAGCCGCAGAGGATGATCAGGGAAGATGAATTTGATTGATTCATGATATCAGTTCTCCGTTCTGCCGCAAGATTTTATACAGCGACGAGTATATATAACCAGGAATCGGGTGGTTCCTGGTTTCTTTTTGCCGAAAAGAAGGAATCTTTTGCCATGGATTCTTCGTTCAGTATATCAAAAGAGTGTAATAAAGGCAATTACTGTTTCAGGTCTGCCATCCAGGCAAGCGCGGCGCGATAGGCAGAAAGCCCATCGATGTGTGAAATATCACGGTCAAAGTCGTGTTCCCATCCGTATACGGGGTAAAACCGGCTTCCTGTAATGGAGGCGGCGAGTTGTTTGGATTCTCGAAAAGGCACGTCCGGATCGCCGGAGCAGGCGGCAAAAAAGCCTGGGGGAAGAAGAGCAAGCTCCTCTTTGGAGACTGTGGCAGCAGAGATCTCTTCATCGGTGCCGAGGAATTGTGTCCAAGTCCCGGACTGGCGGGCATAAATATAGATGCTGTAACGGACTGACAGAGATCCGTCCGTGAGAAATCCGTGTCCGGTCAGGGCGGCAACTGTATCCGGGGATACTGCAGGAAGTTTTCGGAAATAAGGGCTTGGTTTTTTAAATTCCGGCAGGTTAAAGGTATGATAGCCGTAAAAAAGGATCAGTCCGGCAGGATGAGGAAATTCGGAAGACCGACACAGCCGTGCTGCCTGTACGAGGGCAAGATAAGCGCCTGCGGAGCGCCCAAAGAGGTAAAATGGCAGATTGGCAGAAAGGCCACAGATTTCCGGGTGTAACAGGATATTCGTAACCGCGGTGTGTACTGCTTCTGTAATGTCGCTGAGTGGAGATTCCGGGGCGAGCGGATAATCCAGAAGGAGCAGGTCATATCCTGCGGATAAAAATAACTGCTGATAGACCGCAGGCAGATCATCCTTTGTACCAAAGACAAGGCCGCCGCCATGCAGGTAAAGGATAAAGCCGCGGCGTTCAGAGGCCGTGTGGAGGCAGACAACCTGCAGGGAATGGTCACGAAAGGGAATGAAAAGTTCTGTTTTATCAGAATGATCAGGATTCATAATTAAAGATATTCTTTCATGTTCTTAATAACAGTCAGTTGTTTAACGT
>JAJBUA010000065.1 GCA_020860565.1 Clostridiales bacterium | reverse complement strand
CCCTACGACGCCGCCGCTGACGCCCACGCAGAAGACTCCGATGACGATGCCGACGACGACGACTCGTACGAAGATGAATATGATGACGAAGATGAAGACTACGATGATGACGATGAAGATGACGATGAGTGATCGGGAACCGGAGTAAGGATCAGGGAGAAGAATATAGGATGGCAAAAGTGGGAATTGTAATGGGCAGTGATTCGGATATGCCGGTTATGGCTAAGGCTGCCGGGATTCTGGACGAGTTTGGAATTGAGTATGAGATGACGATTATTTCCGCGCACCGGGAGCCGGACATCTTCTTTGAGTGGGCGAAGGCCGCGGAAGGAAAAGGGATCAAGGTCATCATCGCAGGAGCCGGAAAAGCGGCGCATCTGCCGGGAATGTGTGCGGCATTGTTTCCGCTTCCGGTAATCGGGATCCCGATGAAGACTTCCGATCTGGGAGGCGTGGATTCTCTGTATTCGATTGTCCAGATGCCGTCCGGCATTCCGGTTGCTACCGTGGCGATTAACGGAGGACAGAATGCGGGCATTCTGGCTGCCAAGATCCTGGCGGCCTCAGACGATGCGCTCTTAGCCAGAATCAAAGAGTATCTGGAAAATCTGAAGGACGATGTCGTAAAGAAGGCGGATAAGCTGGAAAGCATCGGATATAAAGAATATCTGAATCAGATGAAATAGCAGGAGGGGAAGGAATGGATTACAAAAGTGCCGGAGTGGATATCGAAGCGGGATACCGCTCTGTGGAACTGATGAAAAAGTATGTGCAGGAGACGATGCGCCCGGAGGTTCTGGGCGGGATTGGAGGATTTTCCGGAGCGTTTTCGCTGGCAAAGATTAAGGAAATGGAAGATCCGGTGATGCTTTCGGGTACGGATGGCTGTGGAACCAAGGTAAAGCTGGCGATGATTATGGACCAGCATGATACCATCGGGATCGATGCGGTTGCCATGTGTGTGAACGATATTGCCTGTGCGGGAGGAGAGCCGCTCTTTTTCCTGGATTATATTGCCTGTGGGAAAAATGTCCCGGAAAAGATTGCTGCGATTGTAAGCGGTGTGGCAAAGGGCTGTATCCAGTCGGAAGCTGCGCTGATCGGCGGTGAGACGGCGGAGCATCCTGGCATGATGGCTGAGGATGAGTATGATCTGGCCGGTTTTGCCGTTGGTGTGTGCGACAGGAAGGATATGATTACGGGAGAAAATCTGCAGACCGGTGATGTCCTGATCGGTATGGCGTCATCCGGCGTTCACAGCAATGGTTTTTCCCTGGTACGCAAGGTCTTTGCCGAAGAACTGACACGGGAAGGGCTTGGCACCTATTATGGAGTACTGGGTAAGACGCTGGGAGAGGCGCTGCTGGCTCCGACAAAGATTTATGTAAAGGCATTAAAGAGTGTAAAGAATGCCGGTGTGAAGGTAAAAGCCTGCAGCCATATCACGGGCGGAGGCTTTTATGAAAATATTCCGCGGATGTTAAAGGACGGCGTGCGCGCCGTGATCCGTAAGGACAGTTATCCGGTGCCGCCGATCTTTGCAATGCTGGCGATGAAAGGCGACATCGCGGAAGAGATGATGTATAACACATTCAATATGGGTATCGGCATGATCGTGGCTGTGACCCTGGAAGATGCAGATCGGACCATGGAAGCGATCCGGGCGGCCGGTGAGACACCTTATGTCGTTGGCAATGTGGAAGCCGGTGAAAAAGGAGTAACATTATGCTGAGGGTAGGTGTGATGGTCTCCGGAGGCGGAACCAATCTGCAGGCGATTCTGGACGCGATTGACGAAGGGACGGTTACCAATGCGCAGGTATGTGTGGTGATTGCGAATAATCCGGGCGCGTATGCGCTGGAGCGCGCGAGAAACCACGGGATCGAGGCGGTATGCGTCTCTCCGAAGGATTATGAGAACCGGGACGCGTTTAATCGGGCGTTTCTGGAAAAGGTAGACAGTTATGATCTGGATCTGATTGTGCTGGCGGGATTTCTGGTGAAGATTCCGGAGGCGATGATCGGCAAATATGCGCGTCGGATTATTAACATCCATCCGTCGCTGATCCCATCCTTCTGCGGAGTCGGTTATTATGGACTGAAGGTGCATGAGGCCGCGCTGGCGCGGGGTGTCAAGGTAACCGGAGCGACCGTACATTTTGTGGACGAGGGAATGGACACCGGTCCGATCATTTTGCAGAAAGCAGTTGAGGTAGAGGAGGGAGATAGCCCTGAGATACTCCAGCGCAGAGTCATGGAGCAGGCGGAATGGGTGATCCTGCCCAGGGCGATTGATCTGATTGCGAATGGAAAAGTGAAATAGGCGCAGATAAAATATAGATAAAATGGAGAAAGAAAAGCGTTAGCAGGGAGGACAGACAGATGAAGGTTTTAATAGTCGGCGGCGGCGGACGGGAGCATGCAATCGCTTGGAAGGCAGCACAGAGTCCCAGAGTAGAGAAGCTTTACTGCGCACCGGGGAACGCGGGCATTGCCGAGGTGGCGGAGTGTGTCAATATCGGCGTGATGGAATTTGATAAGCTGGTCGCGTTCGCGAAGGAAAAGGCGATCGATCTGACCGTTGTGGCGCCGGATGATCCGCTGGCAGCCGGTGCGGTGGACGCTTTTGAGGCGGCGGGACTGCGGGCGTTCGGTCCGCGCAAAAACGCGGCGATTCTGGAGGGATCGAAAGCGTTTTCCAAAGATCTGATGAAGAAGTACGGCATTCCGACAGCGGCGTATGAGACCTTTGACGACCCGGATCAGGCTCTGGCTTATCTGGAGACTGCTGATATGCCGATTGTTTTAAAGGCCGATGGCCTGGCACTGGGCAAGGGAGTGCTGATCTGTAACACGCGGGAAGAGGCGAAGGCGGGCGTCAGGACGCTGATGCTGGATAAGCAGTTTGGTTCCGCCGGCAACCGCATCGTTGTAGAAGAATTTTTAACCGGACGAGAGGTGTCAGTCCTTTCTTATGTCGACGGAAAGACAATCAAAACCATGACTTCCGCTCAGGATCATAAGCGGGCAAAAGACGGCGATCAGGGATTAAATACCGGCGGCATGGGTACATTTTCTCCCAGTCCTTTCTATACCGCGGAAGTGGACGCATTCTGCAGAGAAAAGATTTATCAGCCGACGGTGGATGCGATGCGCGCGGAAGGGCGCGAGTTTAAGGGCGTGATTTTCTTTGGCCTGATGCTTACGGCAAAGGGACCGTGTGTCCTGGAGTATAACGCGCGCTTCGGCGATCCGGAAACTCAGGTTGTGCTGCCGCGTATGAAAAACGACATTATCGATGTATTCGAAGCCTGTATCGACGGTACGCTGGACCAGATCGATCTGCAGTTTGAGGATAATGCTGCGGTCTGTGTCGTGCTTGCTTCGGACGGTTATCCGGAACATTATGAGAAGGGATTCAAGATCAGCGGTCTGGAAAAATTTAAAGACGCTGACGGTTATTATGTCTTCCATGCCGGCAGTAAATTTGACGCTGACGGTGATATTGTCACCAACGGCGGCCGCGTCCTTGGCGTGACAGCACTCGGACCGGACCTCAAAACTGCCCGCGCAAATGCCTATCAGGCAACAGAGTGGGTGGAATTTGGCAATAAATATATGAGACATGACATCGGGAAAGCGATTGATGAGGCGTAGACGCTGATCAGAATATAGAATATGGGCTCTTTCCGTATTCGCAGATTCATACATATCGACTATGCAAATGACATAATCTGGGAGGAAAAACCTTGGGAGGTATTTTTGGCGTTATATCGCAGAAAAGCTGTACAAATGATTTGTTTTTCGGAGTGGATTACCACTCCCATCTGGGCACCCGCCGGGGAGGAATGGCAACCTATGGAGAGAATGGATTTCACAGGGCAATTCACAATATTGAGAACGCGCCGTTTCGGACAAAATTTGAACGGGATCTGGATGAACTGGAGGGAACAGCCGGGATCGGCTGCATCTCAGACAATGAACCTCAGCCGCTTCTGATCGCGTCCCGTCTGGGGAGCTACGCGATTACAACGGTCGGCGTGATCCAGAACCTGGATCAGCTTGCAAAAGAGGCAATGGCGGACGGTTTCACCCAATATATGGAGATGAGCGAGGGTCGGCTGAACGCGACAGAGGTTGTCGCGAGCCTGATTAACCGCAAGCCGTCGATTGTGGAAGGAATCCGCTATGTGCAGGAGATGGTGGAGGGTTCTCTGTCGATCCTGATCCTCAATGAAAACGGCATTTTTGCCGCACGCGACCGGCTGGGCCGCACACCGCTCATTATCGGCAAAAACGACCACGCGCACTGCGTATCGTTTGAAAGCTTTGCGTATCTGAACCTGGGCTACCACGATGTGCATGAACTGGGACCGGGAGAGATCGACTTCATCCGGGCAGACAGCTACCGCGTGGTGCAGCAGCCGGGCAATCAGATGAAGATCTGCGCATTTTTGTGGGTATATTATGGTTATCCGACGTCCTGCTATGAGGGTGTTAATGTCGAAGAAATGCGTTATCGCTGCGGAGATATGCTGGCCTCGCGTGACAATGTGGAGGCAGATCTGGTCGCGGGCGTACCCGACTCCGGAACCGCGCATGCGATCGGTTACTCCAACCGTTCCGGCATCCCGTTTGCAAGACCGTTTATCAAATATACGCCGACCTGGCCGCGTTCCTTTATGCCGGTTCATCAGAGCCAGCGTAACCTGATCGCCAAGATGAAGCTGATCCCGGTGGAGGCGCTGATTCATGGCAAACGTCTGCTCCTGATCGACGATTCGATTGTACGCGGGACACAACTCGGCGAGACGACAGAGTTCCTGTATAACAGCGGGGCAAAGGAGGTACATATCCGGCCGGCCTGCCCGCCGTTGCTATTTGGCTGCAAATATCTGAATTTCTCCCGCTCAAAGTCCGAACTGGACCTGATCGCGCGCCGCGTGCTCTTAAAGAAAGAGGGGAAATGTACACCGGAGCTGCTGGCAGAATATTCCGATCCGGATTCACCCAAATATGAAGAAATGGTAGAGGAAATCCGCAAAGAACTGAACTTCACGACACTGCGGTATCACCGGCTGGACGATCTGATCCGCTCAATCGGGCTGCCGGAAGAGTGTGTCTGCACCTATTGCTGGAACGGAAAAGAATAAGTTTTATCATATATGCCAATAAAGCAGTCCCTGTGCGGAAAGAATATAACATAATTACCGAAAAATTGTCCGACAGGCCGGAACAAAACTCCGGCCTGTTGCTCGTGAACGACAGATTCCACTGCATAGATTGTCGAAACTTGGCGACTGAATTTCATTGCAAGCAGCCATTTGAAGCGACTATAATCAGCTTACAACAACATGAGATACAGGAGGAATACTGTAAAATGACAGAGCTGAATGTCGCAATCGCCGAAGACAATCCACAGATGCTGGAACTGTTGGGGCGGATGATTGAAAAAGAAAAAGGTTTTCATATTGTAGGAAAGGCAGATAACGGAGAAGACGCATGCCGGATGATAGAAAGGACAGATCCGGATCTGGTGCTGATGGATGTGATTATGCCAAAGATGGACGGTATTTCCGTGATAGAAAAGGTTCGCAGAGAACACGCAGGCGGAAAGACTCCGTCTTTTATTATGGTGACGGCGGCGGGAAGCGAGCACGTGACGTCAGAAGCATTTCGGCTCGGCGTGAGCTATTTTATATTGAAGCCATTTGAAAAGGACGCCGTGATGGAACGGATCCGCCAGGTGTGCCGGGATCGGGCTCATCGGACGGCTTCCGTAAAGGCAGGAGCGGCGCCGGCGTGTGTGGACAGAGAAGATTATATCCGGAAAAATCTGGAAAATGACGTCACACAGATGCTGCATGAGATCGGAGTTCCGGCGCATATTAAAGGGTATCAGTACCTGCGGGACGCCATCACAATCTCGGTGGGAGAGGAGGATCTTCTGGTGTCCGTGACAAAGGTGCTGTATCCGACGATTGCGAAACGCCATAATACGACGGCGAGCCGGGTGGAACGGGCAATCCGCCATGCGATCGAAGTGGCGTGGACAAGAGGACGGCCGGACACAATCTATGAGGTCTTTGGATACACGGTCAATAACGGCAAAGGGAAACCGACGAATTCCGAATTCATCGCGCTGATTTCTGATAAAATCCGTCTGGATTATAAAAGATTGTAGATTTTTGTCAGAAATTAGTGTATACTTTTAGTATTAATCAAAGTCTGTCTGTGGGTGCAGAGCTATATTTAGGAGGAGGTATATACCTGATGAAAAACATACTTTTTGTGGCGTCGGAGGCAGTTCCTTTTATCAAGACGGGCGGCCTTGCCGACGTTGTAGGATCGCTGCCAAAGTGCTGCGATAAGGAAAATTACGATGTTCGCGTAATGATTCCGAAGTATCTGTGTATTAAGGAAAAATGGCGCAACGAGATGACCTACATCAGCCATTTTTATATGGATTATCTCGGCGAGAGCCGTTATGTGGGCATTCTTCAGTATGTGTATGACGGGATTACATTTTATTTTATTGACAATGAGGCTTATTTCGGCGGAGCGAAGCCATACGGCGACTGGTTCTATGATCTGGAGAAATTCTCCTTCTTCTGCAACGCAGCGCTTTCGGCGCTTCCGGTGATCGGCTTTAAGCCGGATCTGATTCATTGCCATGACTGGCAGACAGGTCTGATTCCGGTTTATTTAAAAGATCGTTTCCATGAGGGCGAATTCTTCCGGGATATCAAATCCGTGATGACGATCCACAATCTGAAGTTCCAGGGCGTATGGGATGTCAAGACAATCCAGAGATTTTCGATGCTGCCGGATTCATACTTTACTCCGGACAAGCTGGAAGCTTATAAAGACGGCAATATGTTAAAGGGCGGTATCGTATACGCGGATGCGATTACGACAGTGAGCCAGACCTACGCGGAGGAAATCAAACTTCCGTTCTATGGAGAGGGTCTGGATGGCCTGATGCGCGCACGGGCGAATGATCTGCGGGGAATCGTCAATGGTATTGATTATGTAGATTTCAATCCGGAGACCGACGCATATCTGGCAGCTCCTTATAACGCAAAGAATTTCCGTAAGGAAAAGGTGAAAAATAAAAAGGCTCTGCAGGAGCAGGTTGGCCTGCCAGTGGATGAAAAGAAATTCCTTGTCGGCATCGTGTCCCGCCTGACTGACCAGAAGGGTCTGGACCTGATTCAGGGTGTGATGGACGAGATGTGCGCGGAAGATATGCAGCTGATCGTTCTCGGAACCGGTGATGAGAAGTATGAAAACATGTTCCGTCATTATGACTGGAAGTATCATGACCGCGTGTCTGCTCAGATTTATTACTCAGATGAACTGTCGCATAAGATCTATGGCGGCTGTGATGCGTTCCTGATGCCGTCGCTGTTTGAACCGTGCGGATTAAGCCAGCTGATGGCACTGCGCTACGGGACGGTTCCGATCGTCCGTGAGACCGGCGGACTGAAAGACACCGTGCAGGCGTATAATGAATACGAGGGAACCGGCACCGGTTTTTCCTTCACGAATTACAATGCGCATGAGATGTTGAATACAATCAATTATGCGAAGTCCGTTTATTACGGCAAGAAGCGGGAGTGGAACAAGATTATTGACCGCGCAATGGCGCAGGATTTCTCATGGAATACTTCCGCCGGCAAATATCAGGAACTGTATGACTGGCTGATCGGCTGATGACAGTGATACAGGAAAGCAGGAGAAAGCTATGACATTTTGGGAAGAATTGTTCCAGAACGAGATCCTGGTCAGTTCGGTGATCGCATGGACGATTGCCCAGGTTTTAAAGACATCCATTGATTCGTGGCTGAACCGGAGATTCCTTGCGGAGCGGCTTGTGGGATCGGGCGGTATGCCGAGTTCCCATTCGTCGATCGTATGTGGGCTTACGGTGAGTACGGCTCTGGTCTATGGGATAGGAACATTTGAATTTTCGATTTGTTTTGTGCTTGCTGCTGTGGTCATGTATGACGCAATCGGTGTGCGCCGCGAGACTGGCAAACAGTCGAAGCTTTTAAATCTGATTCTGGAACAGAATCTGTTTGAACTGAATGAGGACCAGTTTCATGAGAAACTGAAAGAGTTTGTAGGACATACACCGCTTCAGGTATTCGCGGGAGCAGTGCTGGGGATTGTGACATCGTTAGTTGTTCATGGTTTTTACTGACAACAGTCCCGAACGGATTATTTCAGGTTTTCCGGTTACAAATTTTATTTGTATTCGTTTGATTAAAAGAAATGGCAGCAAACCCGTCGGTATTCCCGGCGGGTTTTGCATTGTCGTCTCGATATACCTGATTGAAAGAAACCGGGAGGAAAAGACTGTATGAAAGAGTCGGGTGAAAAGTACAGGGCGAATGAAAGAGTTTATCTGTGGTTCTTTGGCGGAGAGCGGATTATGTTACGCGGCAGTGAGATTATGTATCTGCATACGGAACAGAGAAAAGTGTATATACACACCAGGCATAACGTGTACCGGATCCGGGGAAGCTTAAAGGATGCCGTGAGCCGCCTGTCGGATCTGCCGATGATAAAGACACACGCATCATATGTGGTGCATCTGGATCATCTGGAGAAGATCAGTTCACACAGCGCCGTGCTGAAAAACGGAGAGGAGATTCCGGTCAGCGCCAGATGCTGGCGGGAAGCAAAACCGGAGGTGGACACATATTTTGGGAACCAAAAATGCGTTGACAGACGTTGACGGATATGCTACTATATTTTGGTATGAGTTTACGCCGCAGGCCAGGCTGACCGGAGCACTCCTGCCGACTGCTTCGTTTGCGGTAAGTATATTTTTTAAGGAGGGAATCATCATGATTTCAAAGGAAAAGAAGTCCGAGATTATCGCAGCATATGGAAGGACGCCGGAGGATACTGGTTCACCGGAGGTTCAGATCGCGATTCTGACCGAGAGAATTTCTGAGCTGACCGCTCATCTGAAGGAGAATCCGAAGGATCATCATTCCAGAAGAGGTATGTTAAAGATGATCGGCCGCAGACGTGCGTTGCTGGCTTATCTGAAGAAGACGGATCTGGAAGGTTATCGTGCTCTGATCGAGAGACTTGGACTGAGAAAGTAAATCGAGCGGAAAAATGCGGGGTGGAGATCACATCTCCACCCCAGTTTTAAGCGCAGAAATGTGTGGAGGACAATTTCCGAGACGACTGTTGTACACACAAGCAGGGAGGCTTGTGTGCAGAACAGTGGTTTCGGTGTCTTCCGCAAATTGTGACAGATAATTAAGAAAAGGAGACAAAACCATGTACAAAAGTTTTAGTATGGAACTGGGCGGCAGGACGCTGACCGTAGATGTCGGCCGCGTGGCAAAGCAGGCAAACGGTGCTGCTTTTATGCATTATGGAGAGACAACCGTGCTTTCTACGGCGACTGCTTCGGATAAGCCGAGAGACGGGATTGATTTCTTCCCGCTCAGTGTTGAATTTGAAGAGAAAATGTATTCCGTGGGAAAGATTCCGGGAGGCTTTAACAAGCGTGAGAGCAAGCCGTCGGAAAATGCGATTCTCACATCCCGCGTGATTGACCGTCCGATGCGTCCGCTTTTCCCAAAGGATTACCGTAATGACGTGACGTTAAATAACCTGGTGATGAGTGTGGATCCGGAGTGCCGTCCGGAACTGGTCGGTATGCTGGGCTCCGCGATCGCAGCCTGCATTTCGGATATTCCCTTTGACGGTCCCTGTGCGATGACACAGATGGGTATGATCGATGGGGAACTGATCGTTAACCCGTCGCAGGGACAGTGGAAAGCGGGCGATCTGAAACTGACTGTCGCTTCGACCAGGGAAAAGGTGATTATGATTGAGGCCGGAGCCAATGAAGTGCCGGAGAGCAAGATGATTGAGGCGATCTACCGGGCTCATGAGGTCAATCAGGATATTATCCGTTTTATCGACCGGATTGTCGCTGAGTGCGGTAAGCCCAAACACAGCTATGAGAGCTGCGCGATCCCGCAGGAGATGTTCTACGAGATGAAGAAGATTGTCACGCCGGAAGAGATGGAGACCGCAGTATTTACCGATGATAAGCAGACTCGTGAAGAGAATATCCGCGTCGTTACCGAAAAGCTGGCGGAGGCTTTTGCGGATAAGGAAGACTGGCTGAACAGCCTGGATGAGGCAGTTTATCAGTATGAAAAGAAGACGGTCCGCAAGATGATCCTCAAGGATCACAAGCGTCCGGACGGCCGTGAGATTACGCAGATCCGTCCGCTGGCAGCGGAGGTTGATATCATACCGAGAGTCCATGGTTCCGCGATGTTTACGCGCGGACAGACTCAGATCTGCAATGTATGTACGCTTGCGCCGCTGTCAGAACAGCAGAAGATTGATGGTCTGGATCCGAATGAAGTAGCAAAACGTTATATGCATCATTATAATTTCCCGTCCTATTCGGTAGGCGAGACAAAGCCGTCCCGTGGACCGGGACGCCGTGAGATCGGTCACGGAGCTCTGGCGGAGCGCGCGCTGCTGCCGGTGCTGCCGGATGAGACCGAATTCCCGTACGCGATCCGCACCGTGTCTGAGACTTTTGAGTCCAATGGTTCGACATCGATGGCATCAACCTGCGCATCCTGCATGTCGCTGATGGCTGCCGGTGTGCCGATCAAAAAGATGGTAGCAGGGATTTCCTGCGGACTGGTGACCGGCGATACGGATGATGATTTCGTACTGCTGACCGATATCCAGGGTCTTGAGGATTTCTTCGGAGATATGGACTTTAAGGTGACCGGTACCGAGGATGGCATTACCGCGATCCAGATGGATATCAAGATCCACGGTCTGACCCGTCCGATCGTCGAGGGTGCGATCAGCAGATGCCGCGAAGCAAGAATGTATATCATGGAAAACTGCATGAAGCCTGCAATCTCCGAGCCGCGCAAAGAACTCAGCAAATATGCGCCGAAGATCGACCAGATCTCCATTGATCCGCAGAAGATCGGCGATGTGGTTGGCAAGCAGGGCAGCACGATCAATAAGATTATTGAGGAGACCGGCGTTAAGATCGATATCTCTGAGGATGGTATGGTGGCAATCGCAGGTACGGATCAGGCGATGATTGATAAAGCGAAATCAATTATCAAGGGAATCGTAACCGATATTGAGCCGGGCCAGATTCTTACCGGAAAGGTAGTCCGCATCATGAATTTCGGCGCGTTCGTCGAACTGAAACCGAAGAAAGACGGAATGGTTCATATCTCCCGCCTGTCTGACCGGCGCGTCGAAAAAGTGGAAGATGTCGTTAATATCGGAGATACCGTGACAGTCAAAGTCCTTGATGTTGACAAGATGGGCAAAATCAGCCTGAGTATGAAGCCAGGCGACCTTGTGAAGAAGGATAAGCATGATAAAGAATAGTTGGAAAAAATGGATTTCGATTGGAGTAACTGCCGTTTCCTTAGCGGCGGTTACTCCGCTTTGTTCTATGGCAGCCGGTACGGTTGTCGTGGGTGGAGGAACCGGCGCGGCCAGCAGCAGTTATGGACCCGGCGCGGGAAGCGGGATCGACGCCGGAGAAGATATTACGGAAGCGGATACCGGACTGCTCGATATCAGCGGGAGGACGGATTATTTCACAGCTCCGGTGACGAACCCGGTAGTTCATGTTGTGGAAAAATATACCTATGATCAGATGGTGCAGGATCTGAATAATCTGAAGCGTACCTACGGAGACAAGATGCAGATCAACATCTATGGGACATCTCTGGATGGACGTTCCCTGTACGAAGTAGTGCTGGGAAATGCCAGTGCGTCAAAGCATATCATGATTCAGGCGGGGATTCACGCAAGAGAATATATGACGCCTCTTCTGGTTATGAAGCAGCTGGAGTATGGTCTTGCGTTTTATGATACCGGAAATTATGACGGGATTCCGCTGTCAACCCTCTTAAGTCAGGTGGCGGTGCATTTCGTCCCGATGACCAATCCGGACGGTATCTGTATCAGTCAGGGAGGAGAGAGTACGATCCGCTCACTGACGTTGCGTCAGACGATTGCCCGGTGTTATGCCAATGATGTTGCTCAGGGGAGAACCTCACGTACGTATGAGGACTATCTGACTGTCTGGAAGGCAAATGCCAGAGGCGTCGACCTGAACCAGAATTTCCCGGCAGACTGGGATCAGGTGGTCAGCTGTTCCGATCCTTCTTATGCGACGTACCGCGGCACATCGGCGCTGTCAGAGCCGGAATCACAGGCGCTGGCACAGCTGGCGGAGTCGCGAAACTGGGCGCTGACGATCAGCTACCACAGCATGGGCAATCTGATTTACTGGGATTATGAAGGAAATAAGGTTACGCAGGCTTCCGGCGAGCTGGCAACCATTATCCAGCAGAACACCGGATACAATTTCGGCGGCAGCAGCGGCCATGGAGGCTTTAAGGACTGGACGCAGATCAAGGATTCGCCGATTCCCGGCGTTACCATTGAGGTGGGGAGTGTGGCCTGCCCGCTTCCGATCTCCCAGTACGCGGATATCTGGAACCGCAATAAGATGGTGTGGGCGCTGGCGGCAGAATACGCCATGACACATTAAAAAGATATTTTAAAAAGGGAAATCTTTTTCGCAGAGAGGAAAGAGATTTCCCTTTTTTGATTTAACTCAATTTAAATATTTGCGCGATAGAAGATTTAACAAAACTTTCTTATAGTAGAAGACACAGGAACTGTACATACGAAGCAGTTACTGAAGGCAAAAACGATTGGGATTTGTCTGTTGGAAAAAATAAAAGAAAGAAAGGGAACAAGGATGAAAAAGCAGAGAATTATCGCCTGTGCGCTTGCCGGGATTCTGGCGATCGGCGGCCAGCAGGCTCTGTGGGCGGCAACGGTACATTACAATGATTCGAGCGTTACCGGAAAAGCGGAGGAGTGGAATGCTTATGTCGCGGATTGGAACAATCTGTCGGCGGACTACACCAAGGTTTCGATGACTCCCGGAAGTACTCAGAACGAACTGAATTTTGCATGGTACAGCGAGGGGACGAATGCGACGCCGGTTGTATATTTTGGAACCGATCCGGACAATCTGCCTGGTTTTGAAGGCACGGCAGGCGCAGTAGATACGAACCTGACCGGAGGCGCGGTTTACAGTTATAACTATGTGACAGTGACCGGGCTTCAGCCAAATACAAAGTATTATTATTATGTAAAAAAGAGCGGGGTTAACTCGGATATCGCGACGATGAAGACGGGAAGCTTTGATGAGGTTCAGATCCTGTATGTGGGAGATCCGCAGGTTGGGGCATCCAAAGGCCAGCCGCAGGGCGAAGGCAAACTGGCGGCAGACGACGGAGCGGCTAATACCGCAGCAAGAAACGACGGCTTTGCCTGGGATCGTACTCTGGATATTGCACTGCAGGAAAATCCGGATTTGAGTTTTGTGATTTCCGCGGGAGATCAGGTCAATAAGACTGGAAAAGCGAAGGAAGAGGAGTACGCGGCATATCTTTCGGCAGATGCGTTAAAGAGCCTTCCGGTAGCGACGACAATCGGAAACCATGATTCGCTGAATCTGGACTACTCTTATCACTTTAATAATCCGAATAATACCGGCCTGGGGATGACAGAAGCAGGCGGTGATTATTACTATTCTTATGGCAACGGCCTGTTCATCGTACTGAATACCAACAATTACAATGTTGCAGAGCATGAGCAGAGCATCAGCCAGGCAGTAGCGGCGTTCCCGAACGCGAACTGGAGAGTGGTAACCATTCATCAGGATATTTACGGAACCGGCCTGGATCACTCGGATACCGATGGCATGATCCTGCGTACTCAGCTGACGCCGGTATTTGACCGTTATGATATTGATGTAGTGCTGCAGGGCCATGATCACACCTACAGCCGTTCGAAACTTCTGTATGGAGACGGACAGAGCCACGGTTCTTATGAATTCCGTCTGGATGAGACCGGTATTGACTATGACTGGGATCACGCGATCAATACGGCAAACAGTGAAATGATTCCGCTGTCACCGGCGGAGGATGATGCAGAGGGCGCACAGCTGCTCACGCAGTTTTCGGAGGATAACCTCTGCTATACTCTGGAGGACAGTATTGCAGGTCCGGGCGGCGTGACCGATCCGGAGGGAATCCTTTACATGAGTGCAAACTCAGCTTCCGGGTCCAAGTATTATGAGCTGATCAGCAGCCAGCAGGATTATATCGCGGCAAGGAGCCAGAACTGGCTGCCATGTTACTCGGTGATCACTATGTCTGCCAATGATTTTGAGATTACTACCTATCAGGTCACAGAAGCGGGAGCCGCAGAAGTGATTGACAGTACCTTTACGATTCATAAAACAACCGTAAGATAAAAGGAAACAGAATGTCAGAAAAGAAAAAAAGAATCGTTCGCTGTCTTGCAGGCGCCGCCTTTCTGGCGGCGCTTGCCGCAGCAATTTTTTATTTAAACCATATTACCAAATTACAGCTGATCAACCGCACCGGTCAGACATTTGAGACCGGTATGGTCGTGGAGATCCTCGAGGACAACATTCAGGAGGATGGGATGCGTGTCGGCCAGCAGACCGTCGTGGTGCATATGACGAGCGGGGCGAAAAAAGGAGAGGATCTGGTTACGACCAGCAGCGCCGGTTATCTGTTTGGCGCGGCCTGTACGCTGGGCATGAAGGTCATTGTCATTCAGAGCGTATCAGGGGAAACCGTGATCACAAGTGTGTATTCCGCTGACCGGACGATGGTGATCGTCGGGTTTGCGGCGCTTTACCTGCTCCTTTTATGCGTGCTGGGAGGACGAAAAGGGGCACGCGGCGCACTGGGGCTGGTATTTACTTTTGTAACGATACTCTTTATCTATCTGCCGATGGTTTATCTGGGATGTTCGCCGTTCTGGACCTCCGTGCTGATCTGCGCGCTGGCTACGGCAGTTACGATGGTGCTGATCGCGGGTCTTAGCAAAAAGGCGTTCTGCGCCACGGCAGGGACGGTATCCGGAGTTATTATGGCGGGTATTACCGCAACGGCATTTTCCCGTCTGTCCGGCATTACAGGCTGGAATGTATCCAATATCGAGAGCCTGATTACACTCTGGCAGACAAAGGAGATTCAGGTCGGCGGCCTGCTTTTTTCCGGACTGCTGATCAGTACGCTGGGAGCGGTCATGGATGTGACGATGTCGGTTTCCAGCTCGATGCAGGAGGTCTGTGTGCAGAATCCGCAGATCTCGCGGCTGGAACTGATGCGCGCCGGGATGCGGGTAGGCCGTGATATTATGGGCACAGACGCAAATACACTGATCCTGGCGTTTGCCGGAACCAGTATCTCCATGCTGGTGCTGGATTATGCGTATGATCTGCCGTTTCTGCAGATAGTCAACTCCAACAACATCGGGATCGCCGTGATGCAGGGGCTTGCCGGAAGCTACGGCGTGATTTTAAGCGTGCCCGCGACGGTACTGGTGGCGTCTTATGTGTATTGCCGCGGAAACCGGGAAAAGCTTTGCGGCTGAATCTGGCTTTATAATGGCAGAAATACCGGTTTCCGGTCGCGGTAAACGGTATAGTAGCGAAAACCACAGTTCTTTAACAGTTCCGGGATATCGTCAAATGCGTATCCGATGTGGCGCGGTTCATGCGCATCGGAGCCAATGGTGAGGATCTCTCCGCCGAGTTCCCGGTAACGAATCAGTATATCTTCTGCAGGATTGGGGTGACCCAGGCCGTATTTGAGGCCTCCGGTGTTGCACTCCAGTCCTTTTCCTTTTTCAATCAGAACCTTTAAGATCGGGTCAATCGAATCCCGATAAGAGTCATAAGAATAAAACTGATTGGTGTGGGGACCATAACGGACCACATAATCCAGATGCCCGAGCACATCATAACAATCCAGCTTCTGAATCCGGTTACAGGTAACGGCAAAATAATGTTCATAGCTTTCCCGTTCACTTTTCCCTTCGTAAAACTCAGGATAATAAAGATCATAAGAATCGACAAAATGAGAAGAACCGATGATAAAGTCAAACGAATATTTCCGCAGTAAATCCTCGAGATAACTGCGGATGTGGTACTGGAGACCGAGTTCAACTCCGATATCAATGCGGATTTTATCGCGATATTCCTCCTGCATGTCCTTAAGACAGGAGAGATAAGAATCAAAATCCAGATAAAACCGTACGCCATGAGAATCGGCGTCATAGTCATGATGGTCGGTAATACAGATCTCTTTCATTCCGAGCCGGATGGCCTGTTCGATCTGATCGCGGACCGGTGTGACAGAATCCGCGGAAAAATCAGTATGCAGATGAAAATCACAAAGCATGGGTCATGTCCTCCTGGCGCTTTTGCACTCATTTTATCATAAAACAATTTCTGCTGCTACTGCTTTTCCAGCCGGTAATTTTACCTGTATCTGACAAGGATTTAACATAAATATGAAATTAAGTTGAAATTGCCTGTGAGTGTATGATATGATTAAACCTGTATGTTTGCACTTTGAACATACGGTCAGAAGAGGGAGAATTACACAGGAGTATTGAGGAGGAAACGCCAATGTCAATCAGTGACATATCAAATGTGTTTACGTTTATTGGCGGACTCGGCATGTTTTTGTTCGGCATGAATAACATGGCGGATGGTATGCAAAAATCAGCCGGGAACAAGATGAGAAGCTTCTTGGGGATGTTGACGAATAACCGCCTGATGGCAGTGGCGCTGGGGGCCCTGATCACCGCGATTATTCAGAGCAGCGGGGCTACCACGGTCATGGTAGTCGGTTTTGTAAGTGCGGGGCTGCTGAACTTAAACCAGGCCGTCGGCGTGATTATGGGCGCCAATATCGGTACGACGATCACGGCGTGGATTGTCTCGATGAGCCAGTTGGGCGACGCGTTTACCGTATTGAAGCCGGGATTTTACGCACCGTGTCTGATCGGGATCGGCGCCATGCTGATTGTCTTTGGGAAAACGCAGAAGAGAAAAACGATTGGTGAGATCCTGATCGGCTTAGGTCTTCTTTTTATGGGTCTGGATCTGATGTCGGGAGCAATCAGTCCCTATACGGATGCGCCGATATTTACAAAGGCTTTTGAGGTTCTGGGCGGCAATCCGTTGCTGGGTATGCTGATCGGTGCTCTGGTTACCGCGCTGCTGCAGAGCTCTTCCGCTTCCGTGGGTATCCTGCAGACACTGGCGATGAACGGGATTGTCACAACAAACGCAGCAATTTATATCACACTGGGACAGAATATGGGATCCTGCGTGACAGCGATGATTTCCGGCATCGGGGGCAGCCGCACGGCAAAACGCGTGGCGGTGATGCATCTGACCTTTAATGTGATCGGAGCGATTCTGGTGGGGACGCTTGGTTTTATATTTTTCACCGCCCGTCCGGATATCGCCTTGTCCAATATCAGTGCGGTAGAGATATCCATGTTCCATACGGTATTTAATCTGTCGATGACGGCTCTGCTGTTTCCGTTTGCGAATCAGCTGGTTCAGTTTTCCGGTGTTATTATAAAGGAAAAAGGCGGCGGTGCAGAAGTGGATCAGGAAGAGACCGGGGAGACGCTTCATCTGGATGAACGTATCTTCGAATCTCCGACATTCGCGATTGAGACGGCGATCCTGGCAGTGGTACATATGGGTCAGCTTTCTTACAAAAATCTGGAAAAAGCAGTTCATATTCTCCTGGAAGGAGATATGAATGACATGGAGTCTGTGAATAAAATTGAAAATACGATCAATAATATGGAGCAGACGATCACAGATTATCTGATCAAGGTCAATAACCTGTCGTTGACAGAGAAGCAGAAAAAGATCGTGAATAATCTTTTTTACAGTATCAGCGATATTGCCCGCATCGGAGACCATACGGTCAATGTGGTCAGGAGTGTTCAGGCGCTGGCGGATCGCGGCCGTGCCTTTTCCGACATGGGAAGGGCGGATCTGACCGTAATTGGCGAAAGCGTATTAAAGACGCTTGATTATGCGGTTGCGGCAAGAGAAACCGGCAATCTGGACGCAGTCCGCAAGGTGATCCAGTATGAGGATGAGGTGGATACTCAGGAGGAAGAGATGAGGGAGAAACATATCAACCGGCTTTCCGCCAATCAGTGCGATTCTGCGACCGGAGCGATTTTTCTGGATGTTATCAGCAACCTCAAGCGGATTGCCGAACATGCCTATGCGGTAGCAGGTTATGTCAAGGATGAAATGTAAAAAGGAAAATTTTAAATGTAGGAAAAACCTCTTGCCATTTCTGGCAGAATTAGGTAGAATATAGCAAGGTTGATGTGTTTTTAACAATCAAATAATTTCAATTTTTATTCAGGAGGGATGAAAAATGGCAGTAAAAGTTGCAATTAATGGTTTTGGCCGTATTGGTCGTCTCGCTTTCAGACAGATGTTTGATGCCGAGGGTTATGAGATTGTAGCGATCAACGATCTGACTGATCCGAAGATGCTGGCCCATCTGTTAAAGTATGATACCGCTCAGGGTGGATATTGCGGAAAGATTGGCGAAGGCAAGCACACCGTAGAGGCTGGCGAGGGCTCGATCACGGTTGACGGCAAGACCATTAAGATCTATGCGGAGAAGGATGCAAAGGATCTTCCGTGGGGCGAGATCGGTGTTGATGTTGTTCTGGAGTGCACCGGCTTCTATACCTCCAAGGCAAAAGCACAGGCTCATATCGATGCCGGCGCGAAGAAGGTTGTTATCTCTGCTCCGGCAGGCAACGATCTTCCGACTATCGTTTACAGTGTAAACCAGGATACTCTGACTGCAGATGACAAGATCATTTCTGCAGCATCCTGCACCACCAACTGCCTTGCTCCGATGGCAAAGGCTCTGAATGATTATGCACCGATCCAGTCTGGTATCATGTGCACGATCCATGCTTATACCGGGGACCAGATGATTCTGGACGGCCCGCACAGAAAAGGCGATCTGAGACGTGCAAGAGCAGGCGCAGCGAACATCGTTCCGAACAGCACCGGCGCGGCAAAGGCAATCGGTCTTGTTATCCCGGAACTGAACGGCAAGCTGATCGGTTCTGCACAGCGTGTTCCGGTTCCGACCGGTTCTACCACCATCCTGACAGCAGTTGTCAAGAAGGCTGGCGTTACCAAGGAAGACATCAACGCAGCTATGAAGGCAGCGGCATCCGAGTCCTTCGGCTACAACGAGGATCCGATCGTATCTTCTGACGTAATCGGCATGAAGTACGGTTCCCTGTTTGATGCTACCCAGACCATGGTATCCCAGATTGCAGAGGATCTGTATGAGGTACAGGTAATCTCCTGGTATGATAATGAGAACTCCTATACCAGCCAGATGGTACGTACAATCAAATACTTCGCTGAGTTAGGCTGATTCACAACAGAGTAGAAAACAAAGGATTCCCCAGGGTCCGGTCCGATGGACCGGACCTTTATTGCGATGTAAGAAAGGATATTATTCTCATGTTAAATAAAAAAACAGTCGATGATCTGAAAGATCTGAAGGGTAAAAAAGTATTAGTTCGCTGTGACTTCAATGTGCCGTTAAAAAATGGCGAGATCACAGACGAGACCCGTATCAATGCGGCGCTTCCGACGATCAATAAGCTGATCCGTGAAGGCGCAAAAGTGATCCTCTGCTCTCATCTGGGCAAGGTAAAAAATGGCCCGAACGAGGGAGAGTCCCTGGCACCGGTTGCGAAGAGATTGTCTGAGAAGCTGGGCAAAGAAGTTGTATTTGTTGCTGATTACAATGTAACCGGAGAAGCTGCTGCCGCAGCGGCAGCAGCGCTGGAAGACGGCGATGTGATGCTCCTGCAGAATACCCGTTTCCGCGGCAAGGAAGAGACAAAGAACGGCGAAGAGTTCTCCAAAGAGCTGGCTGATCTGGCGGATGATTATGTCTGCGATGCTTTTGGTTCTTCCCACAGAGCGCATGCTTCGGTCGAGGGCGTTACGAAGTTTATCTCCGCAAAGGGCGGCACGAACGCGGTTGGTTATCTGATGCAGAAAGAGATCGATTTCCTCGGCAATGCGGTTGAAAACCCGGTCCGTCCGTTTGTAGCGATCCTCGGCGGCGCCAAGGTAGCAGACAAGCTGAATGTGATTTCAAACCTGCTGGAAAAGTGCGATACTCTGATCATCGGCGGCGGTATGGCCTATACCTTCTTAAAGGCACAGGGCAAGGGCGTCGGACAGTCTCTGGTTGATGACACAAAGCTGGATTACTGCAAAGAGATGATGGAGAAGGCAGAGAAGCTTGGCAAGAAGCTGCTGCTTCCGATCGATACCGTGATCGCGGCTTCCTTCCCGGATCCGATTGACGGACCGATTGAGATCAGCGTGGTTGCTTCCGATTCGATCCCGGATGACAAACAGGGATTGGATATCGGACCGAAGACCGCGGAGCTTTTCGCAGAGGCGGTCAAGAGCGCAAAGACTGTTGTATGGAACGGACCGATGGGCGTATTTGAGAACCCGACGCTGGCGGCAGGCACGATTGCTGTGGCGAAGGCACTGGCAGAGACCGAAGCTACTACGATCATCGGCGGCGGTGATTCCGCGGCGGCTGTCAACCAGCTGGGCTTTGGTGATAAGATGAGCCATATTTCGACTGGCGGCGGCGCGTCTCTCGAGTTCCTTGAGGGCAAAGAGCTTCCGGGCGTAGTTGCGGCAGACGATAAATAATAAGAAAGAGGAAAGGATAAATAATGTCACGGAAAAAAATTATTGCAGGCAACTGGAAAATGAACATGACGCCTTCTGAGGCAGTTGCCCTGGTAAATACATTAAAGCCACTGGTGGTAAACGACGAGGTAGATGTGGTTTTCTGCGTACCGGCGATCGATATCATCCCGGCGATGGAAGCAGCAAAGGGAACCAACATTGAGATCGGCGCAGAGAATATGTATTATGAGGAGAAGGGCGCTTATACCGGCGAGATCTCTCCGGCGATGCTGACTGACGTCGGCGTAAAGTATGTCATTATCGGACATTCTGAGAGAAGAGAATACTTCGCTGAGACTGACGAGACAGTAAATAAAAAGGTGAAAAAGGCGTTTGAGCATGGTCTGACTCCGATCATCTGCTGCGGCGAGACGTTGAAGCAGAGAGAACAGGGCATCACGATCGACTGGATCCGCCAGCAGATCAAGATTGCGTTCCTGGAGATCACAGCTGAGCAGGCCAGGACCGCTGTAATCGCCTACGAGCCGATCTGGGCCATCGGAACCGGCAAGACAGCCACTTCCGATCAGGCAGAAGAAGTTTGCGGTGCAATCCGCGCATGCATCGGCGAGATTTACGATGAAGCGACTGCAGAAGCGATCCGTATCCAGTACGGCGGATCCGTAAATGCCGGAAATGCGGCAGAGCTGTTTGCAAAGCCGGATATCGACGGCGGTCTGGTAGGCGGCGCATCTCTGAAACCGGATTTCGGAGCGATCGTAAATTATAAATAAGGACTACGATCAGTCCTGGATGCGATATAATTGTGACTCAGAGGCAGAAACCGTTTGGGATTCCTGCCTCTGTTTTGCCTCAGAGGACCGAACAAATGAAAAAACCACGCATGGCCAAAAAAACACTCTGCCAGAATACGATAACGACCGTCACTTTCCTGACTATCGCGACAGTTCTGGCCTATCTCTTTTTCCTGGCAAGTCTCAATACAACGAGCGTTGCCTTTATCTATGTGCTCACAGTAATGCTGATAGCCAGAAATACCGACGGTTATGTACCTGGGATTGTGGCGGGTGTAATCGGGGTAATCTGTGTGAATGTGGTATTTACGTACCCCTATATGAAGCTGAATTTTAACCTGGATGGTTATCCGATCACATTTATCGTGATGATGATGGTGTCGGGAATTACAAGCACACTGACAACGCAGGCGAAGCGGCAGAATGAGATGCTGATTGAGCAGGAGAAGCTTCTGATGGAGGCGGAAAAGGAAACCATGCGGGCAAATCTGCTGCGTGCGGTTTCCCATGATCTGCGTACGCCGCTTACGAGCATTATCGGGATGTCCGGCACCTGTCTGGAAGAAAGTGAGACTTTGACGCCGGAAGAGAAGAAAGAGATGATCCGGGGGATTAACGAGGATGCCAACTGGCTGTTGAATATGGTGGAAAATCTGCTTTCGGTTACCCGGATACAGGTCGGTGATACGCATGTGGCGACGAGCCCGGAATGTCTGGAGGAGGTCGTTGCGGAAGCCCTGTCGCGGTTAAAGAAAAGGCTTCCTGAGATTCAGGTCCGGGTGAAGGTTCCGGATGATGTCCTGATGGTATCGATGGATGCGACATTAATCGAGCAGGTGATAATCAATCTGCTGGAAAATTCCTATTATCACTCCGGAGTGGAGGATGCGATTGACTTTTATGTGGAGCGGCAGGGTTTGGAAGTTGTCTTTCATATCCGGGATTATGGACGAGGCATCGAACCGGAGCGTATTGATACGATCTTTGACGGTGCGGGGACGGATCCGAACAAAAGTGGAGATTCTCACAAAGGAATGGGAATCGGGCTTTCGATCTGCAAGACGATCATAACGGCTCATGAAGGACAGATTTATGCGAAAAATCGGGAAAAAGGCGTAGAATTTGTTTTTACACTTCCGATCGGGGAGGAGATTACAGATGGCGAATAAGGAAAGTATCCTGGTTATAGAGGATGAGAAAAATATCGGCAATTATATTGAGACAATCATAACGGCCCGCGGATATAAGGTTTTGCGTGCTTATAACGGAATGAGCGGTATGACGGTGATTAATTCCTATTGCCCGGATCTGATCCTGCTGGATCTGGGGCTGCCGGATATCGATGGGATGGAAATCCTGAGGCGGGTGCGGGAGTTCTCTGATGTGCCGGTGATTGTGCTGTCTGCCCGTACAAAGGAGGAGGAGAAGGTCAGAGCGCTTGATGAGGGAGCGGACGATTATCTGACCAAGCCGTTCGGCGCGGATGAGCTGCTGGCCAGAATCCGGACGGCGCTGAGACATTATGCGCGCCATACCAATATGCTCCCGGAGCCTGCCTATTCCAGGGACGGTCTGGTGATCGACTTTGAGAAACGGCTGGTAACGCTGCAGGGAGAGCCGGTCCATCTGACACAGATCCAGTATAAGCTGGTGTCCCTGCTGGCAAAAAACGCCGGAAAGGTCCTGACCTATGATTCGATCCTCAAAGAGATCTGGGGACCGTATGCGGATACGGATAATCAGATCCTGCGCGTGAATATGGCAAATATCCGGAGAAAATTAGAGGCAAATCCGGCTGAACCACATTATATCTTTACAGAAATCGGAGTCGGATACCGGATGATCGAGAGCACATAAAACGCGAATATCAATAGCCGCTGTTGATGACCTTCCATTCATCGGATTTGGATCGGCGTGCGATGCTTACGATACGCCAGCCGTTTCCCAACAGACGGTCTTCTGTGGTGAGAACCCGGTAAATGATGATATTGCCGGGAGTGTATTCGGCTTCGATTCCCTTATTCTGATACCAGAAAAAATCATCCGGAGCAGGTTCAACGACTTCGATTTCGCCGGTTTCTTCAAAATAATCCGCGTAATAATAACGGGCGAGTTCTTCTGTTTCATACCGGTCATTTTCGGTCAGGGCTTCGAGATAACCGGGGACATCTGTGCCTGCGGAAGCATCCGCCTCAGCGGAAATATTCATGGCGTCGTAGATATCGCTGGCTTTGTGGGAGGAAATCCCGGAGGATTCGGACATTTCGGAAGCGCCGGTTTCGAAAGCTGCGGAGGATGTAGTTTCCGTCAGAGACGAATGTCCGGAGATAAATTCCGATGGAACGAAAGAGAGTGCGTCCTGCTGTTCTTCGGGAAGGGACTGATACCATTCGAGCCATCGCACGGTATCGTCAGATAATTCGGATTTACTTTTGCGGATTCCGTTATATTCATAGACGGTTTCTGATGGATCATCGGTGATTGCACGGAAATTGACCGCGGACGAACACCCGACGGTAAAAAACACGGCCAGAACGGCCGGAAATATTTTTTTCAATGCAGATAAAGTAAGCAGCTGCATGGTTGATTCCTCCAATCCCGAATATTGTATCAGGAATCCCACGAAATTTCTTTAAGAAAATAAGAATATTTCCTGATTATTTTTTACACTGTGGCGATTGCCAAATAGGATACCTGTTGTTATGATCGATAAAAGCCCTGATTCCGGGGCGTGAAAGGATGACAGCGATGAAATACAATAAAGAAGATATTATCCGTCTTGTGGAAGAAGAAGACGTGGAGTTTATCCGGCTGCAGTTTACCGATATCTTTGGTATGCTGAAAAATATGGCGATTACCTCGAGTCAGCTGGAGCGCGCTCTGGATAACCGCTGCATGTTTGACGGCTCATCCATTGAGGGTTTTGTGCGGATCGAAGAGTCCGATATGTATCTTTATCCGGATCTGGATACTTTCGAGATCTTTCCGTGGAGGCCTCAGCAGGGAAAGGTGGCCCGCATGATGTGCGACGTCTACCGGATCGACGGTACGCCGTTCGAGGGGGATCCAAGATATGTATTGAAGAGAACGTTAAAGGAAGCGGAAGAACTGGGCTACTGTTTTCAGGTGGGTCCGGAGTGTGAGTTCTTTGTTTTCCATACGGATGAAGACGGCAGACCGACGACGATGACTCATGAACGGGCAGGATATTTTGATGTGAGCCCGATCGACCAGGCGGAAAACGTCCGCAGAGATATTATTCTCAATCTGGAGGATATGGGGATTCCCGTAAAATCTTCCCATCATGAGATGGCTTCGGCGCAGCATGAGATTGATCTGGGATATGAGGATGCGCTCAGGAGCGCGGACGATATTATGACCTTCCGTATGACGGTTAAGACCATTGCGAAGCGTCACGGGCTGCACGCGACTTTTATGCCGAAGCCAAAGACGGGCGTCCATGGCTCCGGACTCCATATCAATATGTCCCTGACGGATCGGAACGGCAAAAATGCTTTTTACGACGCGGATAATGAACTGGGGCTCAGCCAGACCGCATATTATTTTATGGCAGGGATTCTCAAACATATGCGGGAGATTACCCTGCTGACCAATCCGCTGGTCAATTCTTATAAGAGGCTGGTGCCGGGGTATGACGCACCGGTGTATCTTGCGTGGTCTGCTTCGGCAAACCGCAGTCCGCTGATCCGGATTCCGTCCGAGAAAGGGGAAAATACAAGAATCGAGCTGAGGTGCCCGGATTCGGCGGTCAATCCGTATCTGGCGCTGGCGGCCTGTCTGGCGGCCGGTCTGGACGGTATCCGCAATCAGATGATACCGCCGAAGGGGATTGATAAAAATATTTTTGAGATGTCAGAAGAAGAGATTGCGGAGCGGGGAATCGAGAGGCTTCCGGGAACGATGGGAGAGGCGCTGGAAGAATTTGAAAAGAGCGACTTTGTCAGAGGTGTGCTCGGAAATCATATTTTTGAAAAATATTGTCAGGCAAAACATGAGGAGTGGAAGAATTTCCGGACGATTGTGACTGACTGGGAAGTCCAGACTTATCTGTATGAATATTAAGCTTTCATTTGAAGTCGGCAGAAGATAAGGTCTGGGGGTGAAAAGTTGGCCAATGTAATTGTAGCGTTTTCGCGGCCGGAGGACGCCCGCAGCATAAAAAACATATTGACAAAAAACGGCTTCCCTGTGACGGCGGCCTGTTCATCCGGCGCCCAGGCACTGGCGCTTACCGAAGATCTGAGTCACGGAATTATCGTCTGCGGATATCGCCTGACAGACATGGTTTTTTCCGATCTGGCGGAAAATTTATCGCCGGATTTTTCGATGCTGATGGTTTCGTCTCCTCATCGATGGCCGAGTCATGTGCCGGAAAATGTGATCCTGCTGCCGATGCCGCTGAAGGTACACGATCTGATCGAGTCCGTAGACATGATTGTGCGGATGCAGATGCGGGTGCGTAAAAAGCGCAGACAGCAGCCGAAGCAGCGCAACGAAAGGGAGCAGACGCTGATCGCCGAGGCGAAGAAGCTTTTAATGGAGCGCAACGGACTGACAGAGGAAGAGGCCCATCGGTATATCCAGAAAAGCAGTATGGACAGTGGGACGAATATGGCGGAGACAGCTCAGATGCTGATCAGCCTGATCAATATATAAGGAGCGAATTTATGAAGTTTACCAAGATGCATGGCGCGGGAAATGATTATGTTTATGTCAATTGCTTTGAGGAGACGGTCATAGACGCACCGGCGGTTTCCCGCTATGTGAGCAGCCGGCATTTTGGGATCGGCTCGGATGGTCTGATCCTGATTTGCCCGTCGGATGTGGCAGACTGCCGGATGGCGATGTACAATGAGGATGGCAGTGAGGGCGAGATGTGCGGCAACGGGATCCGCTGCGTGGGAAAATATGCTTATGATCATGGTCTCGTCTCAAAGACTCAGATTACGGTTGAGACCAAAGCGGGGATCAAAAGCCTGGATATGAAGGTGGAAAATGGGAAAGTGATTTCGGCGACCGTGGATATGGGGGAGCCGGAGCTTACCAGCGAGCTGCCGGAAAAGATTGTGGTTGCCGGAAAAGAACTGGAATTTACCGGTATCAGTGTGGGCAATCCTCATGCCGTTTATTATGTAGATGATGTGTCATCACTGGATCTGGAGCGGATCGGCCCGTCATTTGAGAATCACGAGAGATTTCCCAACCGGGTCAATTCAGAGTTCGTCCAGATCATCGACCGGGGACATCTCAAAATGCGCGTGTGGGAGCGGGGCAGCGGGGAGACGCTGGCCTGCGGTACCGGGACGACGGCATGCGCGGTTGCCGGTATGATGCGCGGACTGACGGATGATGAAGTGGAAGTCGAGCTTCTCGGCGGGACGCTGTGGATCCGCTGGGACCGCAAAAGTAATCATGTATTCATGACAGGGGGAGCGACAGAGGTCTTTCACGGGGAAATCGAACTGCCGGAAGAATTGCAGGCATAAAAACGGGCGGTTCGGAGCGGCCGCAAAAAATTAGGATTGACAATCTTATCAGAAACGGTTAAGATGTTAAAGAAGAGATCGCGAACGAGGAAGTTCAGACAGAAGAAACTGTCTGGACTTTTTTATATGGGGAGGAATAATCAATGATGGATGATATCGATAGAAAGATTGTAAAATTACTGCAGGCAAACGCGAGAGTATCGTTAAAAACGATTGCGGAGAACACATTCCTGTCTTCGCCGGCTGTGTCGGCCAGGATAGAAAAACTGGAAAAGGATGGGATTATCTGCGGATATCACGCAGAGATCGACCCCATGAAGCTGGGGTATCATATTCTGGCTTTTGTCAATCTGGATGTGGTGCCGGATGATAAGGCAGTATTTTATGAGTATGCGGAAAGCATTCCCAATATTCTGGAATGCAACTGTGTAACCGGTGAATATTCGATGCTGATGAAGGTCGCGTTCCAGAGCACGATGGAACTGGATATTTTTATCGGACAGCTTCAGAAATTTGGAAAGACCAGTACGCAGATTGTCTTTTCCACTCATGTGGGTCCGCGCGGAATTGATGTGGAGGATTAATGTCAATTTTAAAACTCCTTTCTCATATGGTAGGGTATAAGCCTGATATGAGGAGGGAGTTTTTTGAGTGGTACAAGGGTGATCATTGACGCGGGGCACGGCGGCGAAGATCCGGGCGCGGTTTATAACGAGCGCAGGGAGAAGGATGACAATCTCCGGCTGGCGCTGGCTGTAGGAGAGATTTTAAGCAATGAGGGTATCGATGTCGCATATACCCGAGTGACGGACATTTATCAGACGCCGGCAGAAAAGGCGCAGATTGCAAATCGGGCAGAGGGAGATTATTTCCTGTCCTTTCACCGCAACGCGATGCCGGAGCCGGGTACGGCGTCCGGGATTCTGTCATTGATTTATGCGGAGGGAGGCGCAGCAGAACTGCTGGCGAAGCAGATCAATCAGAATCTGGAAAAAATCGGCTTTCAGAATCTGGGGATTACCGAACGGCCGGGAATTGCCGTGCTCAGACAGACGAAGATGCCGGCCGTGCTGATCGAGACCGGATTTCTGGACAATGCAAAAGATAATGAGTTTTTTGACAGCCATTTCCGGGAGATCGCGGAGGCGATTGCCGCCGGGGTCGTCGCAGGGATCCGGGAGGAAGAAAAACCGCCGGAATACTATCAGATCCAGGTGGGAGCGTTCCGTGACCATGCGGAAGCGGACCGGCTGCTGACACAGCTGAGATCTCAGGGCTTTCCGGCGTATATCATCGCGGATAACGGCCTTTACCGGGTGCGGGCGGGGGCGTTTCTTAATCTGGATCATGCGGCCCGGATGGAAAGCCTGCTGAGAACCTATGGATACGATACCCGGATGTACCGGGAAGCTGCCCGGTATTAAAAAGAGATGGACTCTTATGATACAGGTAAATGTACCTGGGTGATAAGAGTCCATTCGAATTTTCTGATGGAAGTTGGATATCATGGTTGTGCAACCGTAGAGGCAGTGCGAAAGATTTCCTACATTTCCGGTACGGGAGTCGGCCGTGCCGCGTCAAATACGTCTTCTGCGTGGAAGAGATCTTCCAGTCTGCGTTCGCGGCCCTCGGCCTCGGCGGTCATATCCTGCCACATCCGGTAGCCGTCCAGGTTGCGCCGCCCCTGGCGCAGAGAGTCGGTGCCGAGCTGTACCCAGTACTGGCTGCTGGCGTCAACATTACAGTAATAGCGGAAGCCGCATCGGTACAGATAATCATAACGCTCATTGTCATGCGAATAGACATGCCAGTCATTGACGTCGGCGCCAAAAGGAAAGAGGATGATATCGGTTGTGCCGATAAGGGATTCGACCTCAGATTCCCAGTTGTCACAATCGGTCCGGAAACGATCCCATTCGACTTTTCCGAGATTCAGATGTCCCCAGCTGTGCGAAGCGAGCTCCCAGCCGTGCTCACGCAGACACTGAGCGACCTGTGCGGCGGTTTCCCGATCCTGCTGATAATTGGGGTTGCTTTCGGCATAGGAAGAGGCGGTCCGGTATCCCAGAATCCCTTCATAACCGGTAAACGCGATGACAGCTCTGGCACCCCGGTAGGAAAAGTCCGGATGCTCGCGGATAAAATCCTCCAGAATGGGGATCAGGTCATAGGAGCCGACCGAGACGCTGCCGTCCTCCATGTCCATCTCACAAGTGGGATATCCGTCTTCGCCGATAATCATCCGGCTGGCAAAGCCATCGCCGTCCATATAACTGTAATAGCATAAATCATCCTGTGACATGACAAATGGTTTTTTTCCTTCCGGCAGAAGGATGTCGCCGGCTTTCATGACGGTATTGCCGCTCTCATCGGTGGTCTCGTAAGCCATATCATGCAGTCGGACCAGTACATAGCCTTTTTCATACATGGACTGCAGGATCTTTTTAAATTCGTCGACGGTTGTCATGACCTGGTTATAACCGTCCTGATCGGCTTCATCGTCAAAAGCTTTTGACGGATCCACGATCAGAGAGTGGAAAAAGACGTGCGTGATTTCTGAGATATCCGCCCGGATGAGGGCAGCTTTGGTCTCTTCATAGCCCGCAATCGCAGCGGCAGCCTCCGGCGTATCAGCAAACTCTGCGTCAGAGGAAATCCGTTCGATAGCCGCGTCATAGTCATATCCGGAGGCGAGTGCATCGGCTTCGGCAAGGAGCTGTTCCAATGGTGTCTGCGGTTCGGCAGCAGTCTCAGGCTCGTTGTCTGCGTCTGTTCCTGCGGCGTCAGGCGATCCGGATGGATCGGTTTCGTCGGTTTGTGCCACAGCCGGATTTTCAGAATCATCGGAGTCCGGATTGGCTGGTTCTCCGTTTTCTCCATTTGCCAGTATGACGGCGTTTCCGCCGCTTTGATTCAGTTTATGTGAGGCTGTAAGCCGGTAAATGCCATATCCGCCGCCTCCGATCAGGATAACGGCCGCCAGAATTAACGGGAGCAGATGGAGAATCTGTCTCCTGCGGCGTCTGCGGCGATAGCGCCGGCCATATTCAAATCTTCCCATGGTAAATTCCTCATTATGATGATCGCTGTGGTATCACGGCGATGAACAATGTTTTTGGTTGTGTAAATATCAGGGTAAAGGTGAAGAGTTTACCTTTGGCAGGCAAATTTCACGCCTACATCATAACATACAATCCGAAAAATAGCCATACAGTAATAAAAAGGAATCCAGAAGAGGATCGATATGTGGGTATTATCGAGATTCATTCCCGGTAAAGAGGATTTTTTCCTGGTCATCGGTGTCAATCCGTGCAGGATTGCCTGTCAGGTAATTTTGTTTGCGCTGCTTTTCCTTTTGTTACGGCCGGTTTCTGCGGCTGCGCAGACGATAAGCGGGGTACCGGAACCGGAGATCCAGGCGCCGAGTGCAGTGCTGATGGAGGCGTCAACCGGACAGGTGATTTATGAGAAAAACGCGGATGAGCAGAGAAGTCCGGCAAGTATTACCAAGATCATGACGCTGATCCTGATCTTTGACGCGATTGACCAGGGAAAGATCGCGATGACGGACGAGGTGGTGACAAGCGCATACGCGAAATCGATGGGCGGCTCGCAGGTTTTCCTCGAAGAGGGTGAGGTACAGACCGTGGAAACGATGATTAAGTGCATTGTCATCGCTTCGGGAAATGACGCGTCGGTCGCGATGGCGGAAAAGATCGCCGGGAGCGAGGAGGCTTTTGTCGCGATGATGAATGAGCGGGCAGCGGGGCTTGGCATGAGCAATACGCATTTTGAAGACTGCTGTGGTCTGACGGACTCGACGACACATGTAACGACGGCGCGGGATATCGCCCTGATGTCCCGGGAACTGATTACCAAATATCCGGCGATTCACAATTATTCAACGATCTGGATGGATCAGATCACACATGTAACAAAGCAGGGAACCAAAGAATTTGGCCTGTCCAATACCAACAAGCTGCTTAAGATGGCGACGGATTTCCGGACGACCGGACTCAAGACCGGCTCAACGTCGCTGGCAAAATACTGCCTGTCCGCGACCGCGGAGAAGGATGGCGTCCGTCTGATCGCCTCGATTATGGCCGCGCCGGACTATAAGGCACGTTTCGCAGACGCTAAGACACTGCTGGATTACGGTTACGCAAACTGCAAATTATATGAGGATACTGAGATGCCGGAACTCCCGCAGATGCCGGTGGCAGACGGCGTGGAAGAGAGTGTGCCGCTCGTCTATGGGAGCACTTTTTCTTACCTTGGCTTTGCGGGAGAGGATTTTACCGGGATTGAGAAAAAACTGTTGGTTCCGGAGATGATAGAAGCGCCGATTGAGAAGGGGCAGAAGGCCGGTGTGCTCCGTTATGAGCTGGATGGTAAAGTGCTGGGCGAGGTGGATGTCCTGACGGATGGCACGGTGGAGAAAGCGGGATATGCGGATTATCTGAAGAAGCTGTGGAAAATATTTTTTGGAAATCATGAGGACGGAAAAATGACAGAAGAGAAGGCAACCAGTGTTTTATAGGGTGGCGGTCAGGAGACATCTGAGTATCCGATGTCTTCTGACCGGAAAATGATGGAGCAGGGCGAATTATTGCTCCGCTGCCTTTTTGGCGTATTCTGTTGTTACCAGATCGGTGTAGGGAACCCGCGATGGGAGCTCGCCGGCCTCCTCCAGAATATTTTCCAGCAGTTCAAAACTGCTTTCTTCAAAAATCAGGTCGTTTTTCCAGGTATCCTGTGACTGGTAACGGTCAACGATCGCTGTGATATTTTCCAACGGTGTTTCCGGAAACTGCGGCCGGATGGTTTCGGCGATCTCAGCTGCTGTGTGAGAATTGACGTAATCCATCCCCTTCTGGATCGCGTTGGTGAAATGCTGGATGATTTCCGGATGGGAGTTCAGATAACTCTTTTTCGCACTGTAGGCAGTATAGGGGACATAGCCGGACTCCGTTCCCAGAGAGGCTACGACATAGCCGTCGCCCTCCAGTTCCAGACTGGTTGCAAAGGGCTCGAATTCTACTGTATAGTCGGAGTCATCACTGGTAAAGGCGGCCGCAGTCAGGCCAAAGCTGATGCTCTGGTCGATGGTGAGGTCTGTCTTTGGATCAATTCCGTGTTTCTTTAAGATATATTCAAATACCATTTGCGGCATGCCGCCGGTTCTGCCGCCTAAAACCTTAGTGCCGCGTAGCTTTTCCCAGCTAAAGTCCGGATCCGGTTCCCGTGCGACGAGAAAGTTGCCGGCTCGCTGGGTAAGCTGGGCGAAATTCACTGCGTAATCCTCCGCGCCGTTTGCGTAGGTGTAGATCGTGGCCTCTGACCCCATAAAGCCGATATCGGCGTCTCCGGAGATCAGGGCGGTCATGACCTTATCGGCGCCGCCTCCGTTTACCAAGGTGAGTTCCAGTCCTTCGTCCTGAAAATATCCAAGTTCGATCGCCGCATACTGCGGGGCGTAGAAAATGGAGTGGGCCACCTCGTTGAGCGTGACCTTGGTAAGATTGTCGGACTCCTTTTTTCCACAGCCGCCGATGCTGAGGACACTGAGGCTGAGGAGTATTGCTGCGCCGGTCAGAGCAGCGGTTCGCTGTTTTTGCCGTAACATACGGAAAGAACTGCCGTGGGCAGCTCCTGTTATTGATTTTGTCATAAAAACCTCCCTGTCAATTGCTGATACTATATTTTAGTATCGATTTGACAGGGAGGTTCCTGATTGGAAAGGAATATTTTATAGGAAACGACAGATTACTTTTCCTGTTCACTGTCATTTATGATTTTGACCCGGCTGAGAGAAAGGCAGATGCCTTCTTCATCGTACCGTTTCTTTAACTGTCTGCGGATATCGCTGCAGGCGATGAAATTATCATCGAGTGTCTTTGTCCGGATCGTACATTTAAGTGTGATTCCCGTTTCGTCCATTTTGCTGACTAGTACAAGGATTTTACTCCCAACGGATTTGTCCTCACGGACATCAATAACAAGCGGGTGAGAGGAAATAACCTCTTCCATGATCGCGTACGCCTTTTCCAGATCGGAGTCACAACTGATCGGGATCTCCAGATAGCTACCGACAAAATGGCGGTCATAATTGGAGTTCTCGATGACAGCGGTATTGATGACGGAATTCGGGACGATCAGGCGGCTGTTATGGTAGGTTCGGATCACGGTGTGCCGGAGATTCATACTCTCTACGAAGCCGGAGATATTGAGGCTTTCAATAGTAATTTTTTCGCCAATATCGAAGGGCTTGGCCCAGCTGAGCATCAATCCGCTGATGACGTCCGCCAGTACCTCCTGGGCGGCAAAACCGATGATGGCGACCAAGAGTCCCGAACTTGTCAGCAGCGTTGTGTTCAGAGAGGCAGTGAGAGGGAACATGCCTGTGATGGCCAGAATAAGAAAAATAGCCCAGATCACTTTCACAGCGGCGCTGAAAAAAGTAATATGGATACCGGTACTTTTTTTGGTAAAGACGCGGATTCCTTTGGAGATAACAAAATTTCCGATCATCCAGAGGATGACCATGATCGCGATTTCAAGCATTTTTGACATTGGCAGTCTGCTCCTCGTGTTCTTTATGTGGTCTGAATGAAGCTAACATCAAGTATACAGGGTTGTGCGGCAAACGTCAATGATGGAAAAAACCGGCAGAAATAAATGTTAAAAAAATAAACCAAATTATAGTTTGACATTTGTAGAGAAGTGTGTCAAAATATAGTAGTAATCGATCGATTGCCCCTACTAAATGTTGTGATTTTCAGTGAAGGGCGCGGATGATGGTGCCTGTGTCGGCGGCAAGTGTCCGGCGTGGGGACGGATAACATGCAGGATAATAACTTTACAGGGATATGAGAAAACAGCCATGAATATGATCTCAGGAAATACCGCCAGAAAATTAATGCCGGAAAGACGGCCCTATATTTTTGCTGTCAATGAAAAGACGGGCGAGTTAATATTAAAACAGGAGCGGTCTCCCTTCCTGGGCGAACTCCCTTATGTAACGGTGATGGCTGTGGCAGTGATCTTTACTGTGATTTCCTGCTTCAATTTTATCAATCTGTGTACCCGTACCCAGTGCCATGTTCAGGCGATATCCGGACTGGAGAGTGAGTATTACCGGATGTCAGAGCAGAATAACCTGCTGGAAAAGGACTTGCGGGAAGTAGTTGATCTGAACAGCATTTACGAGGCGGCTGCTGAGCTCGGCATGGTTCGGGCCAACAGAGATAATGTACTCGTCTATGAGCGGCGCGACAGTGAGTATATTTATCAGACGGATAACATTCCTGGGATCAGGTAGAGTGGGGGATGGCTGCGGTGAGCGAGATCGATTACATACTGGATTTTGCAGTAAATCTGGGGAAGCAGGAATTGCTTTCCGGGGCAACTTTAGAGAGAGTCAATGAAACGGTTGGGGTTGTGTGCCATAGTTATGGGTTGCATGACGTCAGCGTTTTTTCGTTAAGTTCGATTCTGATTGTGAGTGCGAAAAATGCGCAGGGAACCGCGGCATCGCGTCAGGTTATGATTCCCGCGACGGGGATTCATCTGGAACGTCTGCGCAGTCTGAACGCGTTGTATCACAGCATATGCAGGGAGAAACCGGATCCGGCGACGCTGCGCGGACGTCTGCGGGAGGCAATGTCGGTAAAGGAATATCCGGAGACAGTGGTCATCCTGGGGAATCTGCTGGCGACGGCGAGCCTGACGTTTATTTTTGGCGGCACTGCGCGTGATGCGCTGGCGGCCATAATGAATATGTTTGTGCTATACTGGCTGTTAAAGCTGATCGGAACCTCCGGTATCAATAAAATCATTTCTAATATTCTCTGTACACTGGTGGAGGGCACGCTTGCGATCCTGCTGGTGTGCATCGGTCTGGCTCAGAATTATTTTATCGTAATTATCGCGAATACGATGCTGATTATTCCCGGTATTCCCATGGTCAACGCCATGAGAAATCTTTTATGTGGAAATGAAATGAACGGGATTCTGCAGTTTTTCAAAGTGCTGATTGAATCGGCGGCTCTGGTGTCGGGGCTGGTTCTCAGCATATATTTTTTCGGAGGACTGATTTTATGGTAGCCAATATAGAACTTGTGATATGGTCATTTCTGGCGTCGCTGGGGTTTGCGCTTTTATTTCGGATCGTGGGAAAGGATCTTTTGTGGGCGGCAGCCGGTGGGGCGCTGACGAGGGCGGCGTTTCTGTTTTTTATGGAAATGACGGATAAACGGCTGGTCTACACGATGCTGGCGGCCATGTGCGCGGCTTTTTTTGCGGAATATGTGGGAGCGCATAAGAAGATGCCGCCGACGGTCTTTCTGTATCCGTCGATTATTCCCCTGATCCCGGCGGATCTGCTCTATAATATGATGGTAGGAGTGGTACTTACGGATCCGGAGCGGATTACGTTAAACGCGCAGAACCTTGCGCCGGGTCTTCTGGGGCTTTGTATTGGGTTTGTGCTGGCTTCAACCGTCAGTTATTATGCGCGTCGTAAGATTTTTGTCAGAAATAACGGAAAAGATTCAGATATTGAAAGGAATTACTAAAGTCCTGACGCTCTTTTTTTGTTACAATGTGAGACAGAGATGATTCGGTCTCAGTGACAGGAAAGGAGCGGACGGTTATGAAAAAGATCATTAGTTGTGTCAAATATCTGGTTTTTCTTATGCTGGCGGTAATTGTCTGCTCTGGATTTTGTATTGTTAATGAGGGATATCAGATATACCGGGAGGCCGTTGCAGAGGTAAGCCTTGAAGAGAAGATCGGGGAGATCCGGTCGAAGGATACTTATACGGATTACGAAGATCTGCCGGAAACTTACGTGAATGCGATCGTTGCGGTGGAAGATCACCGCTTTTATGACCACAATGGTATTGATCTGATCGCGATCTGCCGGGCTGTGATTCATGATATTCAGGCAGGATCCTTTGTAGAGGGCGGCAGCACGATCCCGCAGCAGCTGGCGAAAAATCTTTACTTCAGTCAGGAAAAGGAACTGACTCGCAAGGTTGCGGAGGTTTTCGTTGCGTTGGACCTCAAGCAGGAATACACCGATGAAGAGATTCTGGAATTGTATGTCAACAGTATTTACTTTGGCGACGTCTACTACGATGTAGCATCTGCCTGCGAGGGATATTTTGACAAGGAACCGTCGGAGATGACAGACTATGAGTGCACCCTTCTGGCCGGCATCCCCAACGCTCCCAGCGTCTATGCGCCGACAAAAAATCCGGATCTGGCAGCGAAACGCCAGATGGTGGTGATCAGCCGGATGCAGACCTGCGGCTATCTGGAAGAAGAGGAAGCTGTGGGCGTCGCAGAGACAGCGGCGCAGGTGGCGTATGCGGATTAAGGAAAAGTAACAGCAGTTTGTGACAGATATCGTTGTAAGGAAGAGACGCTTTCGTGAGTAAAGTCCGGGGGCGTCTTTTTTGATGATATCAGATGATGGAGTATTCCTTTTCCAGTAAAAAACGCCCAGACATTGTGCCTGAAAGCGTTTTTTTTAAAAAAATTGTATGCCATTTATTTCTATTATGATAGTGACTGCTTATATGATAGTGACCGCTTACTTTGCCAGCTCTGCGCCCAGTGCCTTGCAGGCCGCAACTGCGTCATCGTCAGGCGTAAGATTCGCGATCAGACCTTCCCCGCCTACGATGGAAGCGCCGGCGTTTTCCATACGCTCGCACCAGGTTCGCATCCACTCGCCGTCGCCCCAGTCATAAGAGCCAAAGAGGGCGATCTGCTTGCCGGAAGCAAAAGCTTCAACCTCTGCCACAAATGCGTCCATATCCGGATCGAGTTCTTCAGCACCCATCGCGGATGCACCGAGTGCAAATGTCTTCTCATCCTTCAGAACGGAAGCGTCCGCGGAGGAGACGTCCAGCACCACTGCCTCTGCGCCTGCCTCTGTGATCCCCTGGCCGATCGCCTCTGCCATCGCCTGAGTATTGCCGGTACTGGTCCAGTAAATTACATAAACTTTCTTCATATCCCTGATCTCCTTTTTTGTATTTTTGTTTTAAAAATATATAAGAAACGGCGTCGAACCGTTTATTATCGTTTCTTCCATAGAAAATACGTCTTATAGAATAAGAAGCCCTCCGGGAAGGATGCAGCAAAGTGCATTCTTTGTTCTGATCCGACAGAAAAAGATTTCCGATGATACAACAGTCGGCCTCAGACAACAACCTGGCTGAGCCGCCAGCCCCCGATAATCTCTGCCATTGCCTGTTCTTTCGCGGCATCATAGGCGCGGAAAATCTGCTCTGCCTTTGGCAGATTATGATAGACCTTCCAGTATCTGGTCATGAGACTGTTTTCGCCCCTGTTTAAGATGTAGCTTTCGACATCTTCTACCGGATAATCGAGGAGAACTCCCAGTTCATGAGGAAATTCCCCGTTTCCGCCTGCGTACTGGCTGTAGCGATGGCGAAGCCGCCGCAAAACCGCTGCGATATTAAAAGAGGTATAGCCATATTTCTGCAGGAAACGGCAGATTTTCGGGTCAGACAGCAGATTTTTCATTCGCGTATCGCGGTAGAGCAACAGAACATCACGGTTTTCGCCCTGATACAGCGGCGCACAGAGTATCCGGCAGGGATGCAGGTGCTGGCGAAGCTGACGCCATTCTCCAGGTCTTACACTGATCAGATTAGAGACTTTGAGATCCTTCAATACGGGGGCACACTGGGAAGCCACATGCAGACCGAGACGCGCCTCCGGGGTACAGTTTTCCAAAAAACAAAGCATGGTATCCGCCGACATCGTTTACCTCCTCTGGTACTTTCTACGTAATAGATTAGCATATGCTAACTATTGCCGTCAAGATTTCTAAATGTTTAAAGTTTCTCAATAACATTATCCCCATTTTTGATTTTATGATTCCGTTGACGAACCTTTGGAATCATATTATAATCGAACCAGTCTGAGGAAAAATGCAGATCAATGAATCACAAAATCGATAGAAGGGGGATTTAACGATGGATATCGCCTTTATGACCTTACTGCTCGGCCTGGGATTTCTTCTTTTTGTTCTCGCTGTCATCTGGTACATCCTGCAGGCCATTGCCTACTGGAAGGTCTTTACCAAAGCAGGCGAAAAAGGATGGAAATCTCTGATTCCGTTTTACAGTTCTTATATTCAGTTTAAGATCACCTGGGAAGTGAAATATTTCTGGATCTGGATTCTGTGCATCATGGGACTTCTGAGCTGCCCCGCAGATGGCGGCTTTTTCTTTAGCATTGCGTCATGGCTTTTTGAAATAGGAGCTTTTGTGATCACGGCAGTGTCTGCTTTTAAACTGTCAGAGGCTTACGGACATGGGATGCCGTTTGCGCTGGGATTGTTCTTCCTCAAACCGATCTTTACCTTGATCCTTGGATTCGGCAGTTCGCAGTATATGGGGCCGCAGGATTCGAATCGTTTCCGGCAGACGTACTAGGGCTGGCCAAAATTGCCGGCAGCGTGTAACCGGCGATGAGAAACAAAAAATAATATAATTAAAATAGAAGGAGTTGCGAAAATGACATTTACTTATCCTGCGGTATTTACACCGCACAAAGAAGATGAAGGGTACCATGTCGAGTTCCCGGATCTGGAGGGCTGCTGGGGCGATGGGCCGGATCTGGAGGACGCGATTGAAGACGCGAAATATTCGGCATACAACTGGCTGATGGTCGAGCTGGAAGAGATGGGCGGCGGTCATTTCCCGGCGCGCAGCCATATCGATGACATTGAAGTGGGAGAAGGCTGCTTTATCAAAGAACTGATGATTATCATTAAGCTGCTGCCTGACAGCGACTGAAGAGTCACTTGACAATCTTGAAAAAATAACGTAGATTGGATGTGATTGTTGCGGAGAGAGGGAAATGGCCGCAGCGATGATCCTGAAAAATGAATGAATTATGAGGAGAGCCGTTATGGGAAATGATAAAAAGCTGGTGGAATCCATTACTTCCATGGATGTGGATTTCGCCCAATGGTATACCGATGTGGTAAAAAAAGCAGAGCTGTGCGATTACGCCAGTGTTAAGGGCTGCATGGTGATTAAGCCGGCAGGATACGCGATCTGGGAAAACATTCAGAAGGAACTGGATCGTCGTTTCAAAGAGACCGGAGTACAGAATGTCTATATGCCGATCTTTATTCCGGAAAGCCTGTTAAATAAGGAAAAGGATCATGTAGAAGGCTTCGCGCCGGAGGTGGCCTGGGTAACTCAGGGCGGCCTGGACGAACTTCAGGAGCGCATGTGTGTGCGCCCGACCTCTGAGACCCTGTTCTGTGATTTTTACGCAAAAGACATTCATTCGTACCGGGATCTGCCGCGTGTCTACAACCAGTGGTGTTCCGTGGTGCGCTGGGAGAAGACCACCCGCCCGTTCTTAAGATCGCGTGAATTCTTATGGCAGGAGGGTCATACGGCCCACGCGACTGCGGAAGAAGCTGAGGAGCGCACAATCCAGATGCTGAATGTTTACGCGGACTTCTGTGAAGAAGTGTTGGCAATCCCCGTGATCCGCGGACAGAAGACTGATAAGGAAAAGTTTGCGGGAGCAGAATCAACCTATACAATCGAGGCGCTGATGCACGACGGCAAGGCATTGCAGTCCGGCACGAGCCATAACTTTGGCGATGGCTTCGCGAAAGCATTCGACATCCAGTTCGCCGATAAGGATAACAAATTAAAATATGTCCATCAGACGTCGTGGGGCATGACGACCCGTATGATCGGCGCTCTGATTATGGTGCACGGAGATAACAACGGACTGGTGCTGCCGCCGCGGATCGCGCCGACGCAGGTCGTGATCGTACCGATTCAGCAGAAGAAAGAGGGCGTGCTGGATGCCGCATACGCGGTGAAAGATGCGCTGAAGGATTACAGCGTCAAGGTAGATGACTCAGACAGAAGTCCGGGATGGAAATTTGCAGAGCATGAAATGCGCGGCATACCGGTGCGTGTGGAGATCGGCCCGCGGGATCTCGCAAACGGGCAGGCAGTGCTGGTGCGCAGGGATACCAATGAGAAAATGACGGTAGCTCTGGATACAATCGCACAGTCCGTCAGCGAATTGCTGGATACAATCCAGTCGGATATGCTGGAACGGGCGAGGACACATCGCGATGCGCATACCTATGTAGCAACGGATTATGAGTCTTTTGTCAGGACGATCAATGAAAAACCGGGATTTGTCAAGGCAATGTGGTGCGGAGACCAGGCCTGCGAGGATAAGATTAAGGAAGATACCTCTGCGACATCCCGCTGCATGCCGTTTGCGCAGGAACAGCTGTCTGACCGCTGTGTGTGCTGCGGACGTCCGGCAAAGAAGATGGTTTACTGGGGAAAAGCATATTGATATCGTATGAAAATGTTGCAGGAGCGCGTAAGCGCGGAGTAAGCGACTTTCATGTGTGATGATGCGCCGCATTAGCGGCGCATGCCCGTTTTCAGAGAGGTTGACAGAATGCAGATACAGATTCCGCGTCAGGTAGATTATATTATCGGAAAATTAAAACGCCACGGCTATGAAGCGTATGCCGTGGGCGGCTGTGTCCGCGATACACTTCTGGGGCGCACGCCGGGCGACTGGGACATCACGACGTCTGCGAGACCGGCTCAGGTTAAGGCGCTTTTCCGCCGGACCATCGATACCGGGATACAGCATGGGACAGTGACGGTTCTGGTTGACCATGTCGGTTATGAAGTGACGACCTATCGGATCGACGGCGAGTACGAGGACGGGAGACATCCAAAGCAGGTCCAGTTCACATCCGATCTGCTGGAAGACCTGCGCCGCCGTGATTTTACGATCAATGCCATGGCGTACAGTCCGGAGAGCGGGATTGTAGACGCGTTTGACGGAGCCGGAGACCTGGAGCGCCGGGTGATCCGCTGCGTCGGTGATCCGACTGAACGGTTTACCGAGGACGCCCTGCGGATCCTGCGTGCGATCCGTTTCAGCGCACAGCTGGACTTCACGATCGACCCGGCGACCTGCGAGGCCATCCGCACGATCGCACCGAATCTTGCGAAAGTCAGCAAAGAACGGATTCAGGCAGAACTCACCAAGACTTTATTATCCGATCATCCGGAAAAAATAAAAGAAGTATACGAAACCGGCATCAGTGAATATATATCTCCGGCATTTGCCCGGATCCCCTGGGAGAAAATCAGAATCCCCGCAGAACTCCCGGCGATAAAATATCTGCGCTGGGCGGCATTCCTGCGTCTGGTTCCTCCGGAGGACGCCGTGCGGGTGCTGAAAGATCTGAAAATGGACAACGAAACCATCACACACGTGAGAACACTCACATCGTGGTCCGGAAAACCGATGGAAGAGAACGAAATCAGTGTACGCCGTGCCATGAGCCAGATGAATCCACAGATCTGGGATGCGCTGATCGAACTCAATCAATACGGAGAAAACATCCGCAGCCTGACCGCTCAGATCCGTGAGAGAGGCGACTGCCTGACACTCAGGCAACTCGCCGTCACCGGCCAGGACCTGATCGCCGCCGGCGTCAAACCCGGCCGCGAGATCGGGGAGATTCTCTCGAAGATGCTCGATGCGGTGCTGGAGGATCCCTCACGGAACCACAAGAACATTCTAATGGATTTTTATGATACAAGCCAATAAAGTAGTCTCTGCAGGAAAATCATATCCGCAGAGACGGATGTTTCGCCAAAAAAGCTACATAAAAAGCTACGTAAAAACCTTGCACTGATTTCCATGATATGCTATAATGCGAGTTAATTGTGAGCATAGGAGGCTTAAAAGATATGAAACACGTAAAAACCTTAAATAACAAAACCCTGAAGGAATCCATGAAAAAAGGCGGCTGCGGCGAGTGCCAGACTTCCTGCCAGTCCGCATGCAAGACTTCCTGCACCGTAGGTAACCAGTCCTGCGAGAATTCAAACAGATAATTCTTTTCAGGAAGAAAGATGAGAACAGGCCCCTATTCTTGAAAGCAGGTAGGGGTTTTTTTCCGCTTTTTCGGAGGAACGATTGTGATTCATCAGTATAAGAATAATGGTTATAATATTGTTATGGACATAGCCAGCGGATCGGTGCATGTCGTAGATGACGTCGTTTATGACGCGGTCGCCCTGCTGGAGCCGGTCATCGGAGAACTGGAAACGGCGGTTCCGATTTCTTTGGAGGCGCGCCAGTATGTCAGAGAGAGTCTGAAAACTTCCTATCCGGAGGCGGAGATTGAAGAAGCTCTGGCAGAGATTCAGGAACTGATTGACGCGGAAGAACTATATACCCGCGACATTTATCAGCAGTATATCACGGATTTTAAGAAGCGAAAGACCGTGGTTAAGGCGTTGTGCCTGCATATCGCGCATGACTGCAACCTCGGCTGCCGTTATTGCTTTGCGGAAGAAGGCGAGTATCATGGACGCCGCGCCCTGATGTCATTTGAGGTCGGGAAAAAGGCACTGGATTTCCTGATTGCAAATTCCGGGAACCGGGTCAATCTGGAAGTGGATTTCTTCGGCGGAGAGCCGCTGATGAACTGGGATGTGGTAAAACAGCTGGTGGAATATGGCCGTTCTCAGGAGCAGGCGCATAACAAGCGGTTCCGTTTTACCCTGACAACAAACGGTGTTTTGCTAAACGACGAAATCATGGATTTCTGCAACCGGGAGATGGCAAATGTCGTGCTGAGTCTCGACGGACGCCGTGAAATTAATGACTATATGCGGCCGACCAGAAATGGCCATGGGAGCAGCTACGATATCATTGTTCCGAAATTTCAGAAGTTTGCGGCCGAACGGCGTGCGCTCCATAAAGATTACTATGTGCGGGGAACTTTTACCCGGCACAATCTGGATTTCTGTGAGGATGTGAAGCATTTTGCCGACCTTGGTTTCGACCAGCTCTCGATGGAGCCGGTCGTGGCGGCGCCCACGGAAGAGTATGCGATCCGTGAGGAGGATCTCCCGCGTATTATGGAAGAATATGATAAACTCGCCGTTGAGTATATCCGGCGCAGACAGGAAGGGAATGGTTTCAATTTCTTCCATTTTATGATCAATCTGGATCAGGGACCCTGCGTAGCGAAACGATTGTCCGGCTGCGGATCGGGCACGGAGTATCTGGCGGTCACACCGTGGGGAGATCTTTATCCCTGTCATCAGTTTGTGGGGCAGGAAGATTTCCTGATGGGAAATGTGGACACCGGTGTGGTGCGGGAAGATATCCGTGATGAATTTAAACTTTGCAATGTGTACGCAAAGGAAAAATGCCGCAATTGTTTTGCACGTTTTTACTGCAGCGGCGGCTGCGCCGCAAATTCCTACAATTTTCACGGGCGCATTACCGATGCCTATGAGATCGGCTGCGAGATGCAGAAGAAACGGATTGAGTGCGCAATTATGATTAAAGCGGCGTTGTCATAAAGTGACGATAGCCGCTGATGGTCATTGAAGTAAGAAATAAGGAGAAAAAGCAATGAAGAACAGTAAGGTGAAGGGGATAGTTGGACTGCTCATCCTGCTTGCGGCGATCTGCCTGTTTGGTTATCTGGGCTACAGCACCATGGATGACATCAAACTGGGCCTGGATCTGGCCGGCGGTGTGAGTATTACCTATCAGGCAGTTGACGAAGATCCCACCGCGGAAGAGATGTCCGACACGATTTACAAGCTCCAGCAGCGTGTGCAGAACTACAGCACTGAGGCGGAGGTTTATCAGGAGGGCGATAACCGGATCAACATCGACATTCCGGGCGTATCCGACGCCAACACGATTCTGGAAGAACTGGGCAAACCGGGTTCACTGTTATTTGTGGATGAAGAAGGCCAGGTGATTCTGACCGGCGATCAGGTAGCGTCCGCAAAAGCAGGTATCATTGACCAGAATAATGTCAAATCCTATGTGGTCAGCCTGACTTTTACCGATGAGGGAACGACGGCGTTTGCGGAGGCGACGACGGCCAATGTCGGCAAACGAATCGCCATTATCTATGACAATACCCTTTATTCCAATCCGGTTGTCCGCGAGGCGATTACCGGAGGACAGTGCCAGATCGACGGCATGGACAGCTATGAGGAAGCAGAAACACTGGCTTCTACGATTCGGATCGGCTCGCTGTCTCTGGAACTGGAAGAACTGCGCTCTAATGTAGTGGGCGCGAAGCTCGGTGAGGAAGCAATTTCCACCAGCCTGAAGGCCGGTATGATCGGATTCGGCGTGGTCGTGCTCTTTATGATCGTTGTTTATCTGATTCCAGGCCTGGCGGCGGCGCTGGCGCTGGCGATCTATGTAGGAGTGATCCTGGTGCTGCTGGCAGCATTCCAGGTGACGCTGACCCTGCCGGGCATCGCGGGTATCATCCTGTCCGTAGGTATGGCGGTAGACGCAAACGTTATTATCTTCACCCGTATTAAAGAAGAGATCGGCTACGGCAAGACGGTCAAGTCTGCGATTAAGACCGGATTTTCCAAGGCACTTTCGGCAATTATCGACGGCAATATCACAACCCTGATCGCAGCGGCTGTCCTTTATCTGCGCGGTTCCGGTACGGTCAAAGGATTTGCTACGACGCTGGCAATCGGTATCGTACTGTCGATGGTAACGGCACTCTTTGTGACCAGAGGCGCGTTAAATACTCTGTATGCACTGGGCTTCGAAGATCCGAAATTTTACGGCATCCGCAAACAGGGCAAGATATTTGACTTTGTCGGCAAGAGAAAAGTCTGCTTCCTGATTTCGATTGTACTGATCGTGATCGGCTGGGTCGGCATGGGAGTCAATGCGGCAGGTACCGGCAAACCTTTAAACTACGGCATGGACTTTACCGGCGGCACCTCCACCAGCGTGACCTTCAACGAAGATATGTCGCTGGAACAAATTTCCTCTGAGGTCGTGCCGAAGGTTTCCGAGATTACCGGAGACGCGGACGTACAAACACAGAAAGTAGCCGGGACCAACGAAGTCATCATCAAGACTAAGACATTAAACGTCGAGCAGAGAAAGGCTCTGGAAGAATCCCTGGTAGAGAATTTCGGAGTGGAAGCAGAGAAGATCACGGCAGAAAGTATCTCCGCGTCAGTCAGCACCGAGATGAAGCAGGACGCGCTGGTAGCAGTCATCGTCGCTACGATCCTGATGCTCCTCTACATCTGGTTCCGCTTTAAAGATATCAATTTCGCGGCAAGCGCGATCCTGTGCCTGGTACATGACGTACTGGTGGTACTTACCTTCTACGCAATCGCGAAATGGTCCGTCGGTTCGACCTTTATCGCCTGCATGCTGACGATCGTGGGTTACTCGATCAACGCGACTATCGTTATCTTCGATCGTGTCCGTGAAAACCTGGCTCAGAAAACAGGCAAAGAGACTCTGGAAGACGTCGTTAATAAGAGCGTCACACAGAGCGTGACCCGGAGCATCAACACCTCACTGACCACCTTCATCATGGTGTTCGTACTGTTCCTGCTTGGAGTATCCTCCATTCGAGAATTCACCCTGCCGCTGATGGTCGGCATCGTATGCGGCACCTACTCATCCATCTGCGTAGCAGGATCCCTCTGGTATACGCTGACACAGCAGAAGCAGAAGCGGCGCGCAGAGGCGAAGAAGGCTGAGGCGGAGAATAAGAAGATTCAGAAGTAAGTAAAGCATTTTTGCCAGTAAAGTAGTCCCTGAGCGAGAAAGATATCTGTAGAGGACATTTTTCACGTCGGCACTTAGTGAGCCGGACGCCTTTTCGGCGAACTTATGCCTTAGTATCCATATGACGTGCCAGTGACACGTCATATGGAGTACCGTTACGTGAAAACCTAAGTGCAAACGGTCCTCGGAAGATATCTTTCTCGCTCAGGGACGGACTGGCGGTCAATAAAGTAAAAAACAGGCAGAAATAAAATGAACTATCAAATAATCGCATCCGATGGCCGCGCCAAACGCGCCCACATGGAGACGGTACACGGCACGATCGAGACTCCGGTCTTCATGAACGTAGGCACCGTAGGCGTCATCAAAGGCGCAGTATCCACCGATGACCTGCGGCAGATCGGGACTCAGGTGGAGCTTTCCAATACCTACCATCTCCACGTACGCACAGGCGACCAGCTGATCCGCCGGTTCGGCGGACTGCATAAATTCATGAACTGGGACCGCCCGATCCTGACCGATTCGGGCGGCTTTCAGGTATTTTCCCTGGCCGGCCTGCGAAAGATAAGAGAAGAGGGCGTCTCCTTCCAGTCCCACATCGACGGGCATAAGATCTTTATGGGCCCGGAAGAGAGCATGCAGATCCAGTCCAATCTGGGATCCACGATTGCGATGGCATTTGACGAATGTCCGCCGAGTAAGGCAGAGACCTCTTATATCCGGGCCTCCGTTGACCGGACGAGCCGCTGGCTGGAGCGCTGTCGGACCGAGATGAACCGGCTGAACTCACTGCCGGATACGATCAACCGGAAACAGCTTCTCTTTGGCATCAATCAGGGAGGCGTGAGCGACGAGATCCGTATGAATCATGCGAAGACAATTTCCTCGATGGATCTGGATGGCTACGCGGTGGGCGGTCTGGCAGTCGGAGAGAGCCATGAGGAGATGTATCACATCCTGGATGTGACCGTGCCCTTGCTCCCGCGGGACAAACCGACCTATCTGATGGGCGTCGGGACGCCGGCAAATATTCTGGAAGCGGTCGATCGGGGCGTGGATTTCTTTGATTGCGTGTATCCGTCGAGAAATGGCCGCCACAGCCATGTCTATACCAATCATGGCAAACTGAATCTTCTGAACCGCAAGTATGAGCTGGATCCGAGGCCGATCGAAGAAGGCTGCGGCTGCCCGGCGTGCCGCTCCTACAGCAGGGCCTATATCCGCCATCTGTTTAAGGCGAAGGAAATGCTGGGGATGCGATTATGTGTCTTGCATAATTTGTATTTTTATAATACAATGATGACAGAGATTCGCAGCGCGATCGAAGAACACCGATACGCGTCTTATAAAGCGGAGAAGCTCGCCCGTATGGCAGCAGGCCCGCAGGAGTAAGAAGCCATCAAAGGAAGACTCCACGCGGAAAATAAAAAAGAACGATCCGAAAGGGATCCAATCACAGGAGGACAATCATGAGCGGAACATTTTTAGTGGGTTATATCATTTTCTTTTGCGCGCTGATGTATTTCATGGCGATTCGCCCACAGCAGAAAGAAAAGAAGAAACAGCAGGAGCTGTTAAACAGCATCGCGGTAGGTGACAGCGTCCTGACGACAGCGGGCTTTTACGGAGTCGTTATCGATATGACTGAGGATACGGTGATCATCGAGTTCGGCAATAATAAAAACTGCCGGATCCCGATGCAGAAATCCGCGATCGTACAGTTAGAGAAGCCGGAAGCGTAAGTTTATCAGTCATCTTATTCAGACTTGATTGGCAAGAAAGACTGTCAGCGGGTGTTGCGCCTGTTGACAGTTTTTTGTTCCATAGGAAAGTACGTCCTATGGAACAAAAAGCCCTCCGGGCGGGATCGCACTGCGGCGGAGCGGAAATATGTCGCTAAAGCGACCCGCCGCAGGCGGGAATCCTGCTTTGCAGGATTCTTTTCCAGTTTTGAGAACAAAAGGAGTCAGCGATGAGTAAAATTGAGAAAAATTTAGGAAAGACAGGTCAGGCGGATTCTTTCTCTGACACCTGTGAGAAGATTTTCAGCGGGATCATGACGCTTGGCATCTTGGCATTGGTCACGATCTTCCCGCTGATCCTGCACGACGCTTATTTTGACGTCCTGAAGACAAAATATCAGTGTTACTGGATGATCGTCGTGGCGATGCTGCTGCTCTCGGTGATTCTGGGAGTGATGATGATATTTGTGGATTGTAAGGAGTATCAGGGAAACCATGTAAAGGAGCTGGTATCCCGGCTGCATCCGCGCCGATGGAAAGAGACATTCAGCCTGCCGGACGGGCTGGTGATTGGATTCTGGCTGGCTGCTGCGATTTCTACCATCCAGTCTGACTATGTATATGAATCCTTCTGGGGGAATGAGGGACGGTATTCCGGCCTCTTCCTGCTGACTCTGTATCTGTGTTTTTATTTTCTTATTACACGCTGCTGGAAGCCGAAGGGGTGGCTGCTGGAAGTCTTTCTGATCAGCGGCCTGCTGATGTGCCTGTTCGGGATCACAGATTATTTTCAGATGGATATCTTTGGACTGAAAGCCGGTATCAAACCGAGCCAGGTCAATCTGTTTACCTCTACCCTGGGAAATATCAATTCTTATACCGCTTATGTCGCCATGATCCTGGGATTGGCGGCCGGGCTTTTTGCAACGGAGAAAAATCGTGGGCGGGCCGTATGGTATTATATCCTGACCGTGATTTCGATGCTTGCGATCGTGATGGGTTACAGTGAGAATGCGTACCTGAGTCTGGCGGCTCTGCTGGGGCTGATGCCGCTTCTGTATTTTCAGAGCAGGGAGGGGCTGTGGAGATATCCGATCCTTCTGGCGACATTTTTTGCCATTATCAAATTTGTCGCATGGCTGAATGACGCTTATGAGGGTACGGTGGTCGGTCTGGAGAGCGGATTGTTTGACGCAGTGGCCGGATTTCGCGGGCTGACACTGGTAATTGTATTGCTGTGTGCGGCTGCCGCGGCGCTCTGGTATTTCGGAATTAAGAAAAATCAGGCAGAGCACTGGTGCCGATATGCAGTGATTGTCTGGGGGGTTTTTGTAATACTGGTGATTTCAGGAATAGCGTTTGCCCTGTATGACGCCAATATCGCCGGACATGCGGATCGTTATGGAGGTTCCATCGGCCAGTATCTGGTGATCAGCGATTCCTGGGGAACGAACCGGGGGTATATCTGGAAACGCTGCCTGATGTTCTTTGATAATTTCTCAATCGTGCGGAAACTATTTGGCTACGGTCCGGATACCTTTGGTATTATGACCGTTAATCTGATCTATCAGGAGATGGGAACGCTGACCGGACAGGTCTTTGATACCGCCCACAATGAATACCTGCAGTATCTGGTTACCATCGGAGCAGTGGGTCTGGGCTTTTATGTTGCCTTTCTGCTCTCGGCGATACGGAAGATTGCTGCAAACGGTAAGAAAAATCGTTATCTGCCGGGCATTCTCACTGCGATGGTGTGCTATGCGGTACAGGCGCTGGTCAATCTGAACCTGCCGATCGTGGCGCCGGCATTCTGGCTGCTGCTCAGCGTGGGCATCGCGATTTGCGGAAATGCAGATTCTCAAACGGATTTATGAAGATTTTATGACATTTTCGAAAAAAGCTGTTCAAAGGGCCGATAATCGTATATAATCATGTGGCGATAAAAAATACAGTCATTTGTCGCTGCGATACAGCTTGTCTGTAAGGAGGATTAGATAAAAATGAAATGGAAACAGTACCTTGCGGTTGCGGGCTGCGCACTGATGCTCTGCGCCTGCACCAAAAGCACGATTGTAGCCCCTCAGGTGGGCAAAGGAGAAGACGCAGGAGATCCGGATTTTAACGTCTACTTTAATTATATACTGGATGAGGAGCAGCTTCGCGCGGATGTGGAAGACGTCGCTCTGGATCCGACCGATTATCCGATGACGGTAAGCCTGGACTTCACGATGCCGGAGGACGAGGTGCCGATGGACGTTACGTTGGTGATGCGTGATGAGACGGATATTGACGAGATCGGCTGGTACGCGGGAGAGTGCCTGAAGGTCATCAATGACCAGGTGGCGGCGCAGGATTACCAGTATGCAGAGTCCGGAGAGCGGTACTTCGGTGGCCTGTATCAGGACAAGGTTGTGTACCTGAAGGTGTATTTTGAATCCGATTATCCGGATGGGGAACCGATTATCGATGCGGAGATCCCGGAAGATACTTATATGCGGTTTGAACCGTAAGAAGACGGCAGGATACCCCGGTAGTTACATTTTCAGATGTAGCTGCCGGGGTGTTTTTTGTTCCATAGCCTGTAAATAGAAAGTCAATAGGAAATTGAGATTTTTTCAAAAATATGTAGGAAAGTACGTCCTATGGAACAAAAAGCCCTCCGGGCGGGATCGCACTGCGAAAATTTTTTGTTCTTCCATAGAAACATAAAACGGGCACAGCGGCGATTGCGCTGTGCCCGTGAATTTTGGATTAAGATGTTTATATGGGGAATCGTTTAGGCTTCTTCCTCAGCTTCAGTTTCGGTCTCCTCGACAGTTTCTTCTACAGCAGCCTCAGTCTCTTCCTCTGAGGTTTCTTCTTCAGCTTCTTCCTCAGTCTCCTCAGTGACGGCTTCTTCCGTGCTGGCTTCTGTCTCAGTGGTTGCAGTCTCAGCACTATCTTCTGTGGCTTCTTCTACCGTAGTCTCTGCGCCTGCTTCCTCGGTGGTTTCCTCGGTAGTTTCTTCCTCAGCAGTTTCTACAACAATCTCGCTGCAGGTAACCTGAATATATGCGTTATTGGTCGAGTATCTTGCCGTATAAGAGTTCCCAGTTGCGGTCAGGCCGGACAGAGTAAAGGAAGTATCGGAACCAACTTCCGCCGCCATTACCTGTTCATAGACTTCGGTGCCGGCTTCCTCTCCGAGAGCAGCGATCACCATGGTCTGGAATCCGCTGTCAAAATAAGGAGCCGATCCGTCATGCACCAGATTGCGGTTGTAATGAATCTCCAGCGCGTACTCATAGTAAGCATCGGTATTGGCTGCTGCCTTTGGCATATCGCTGCTTATAATCTCTGTGCCGTTATCCATATTATAATAGAACTTATTGGTCAGGTTGTTCTTAGTCGTGCCGCCGGTGAAAGAGGTGTTGCCGTCGGTTTCCAGACTCTTTTTGATAGCTGCAAAGGCGGTATCCGTGAATGTATACATCTCTGCCTGGAAGCTGCGGCGGGTGGTCGATACTGCGCTGGTTGCAGATTTAGCGGCGGTAGCCAGTTCATTGACCGCATTTGTCACTTTCGACGGAGACGGTTTTGCTGCCTGTCTTGCTTCACGGGCTTCTTCGGCCTGAATCTCTGCTTCCGTCTTTTCGTGCTTGATTCCTTGATCATCCAGCCAGTAGCCGTCTACGCGGGTATTGGTCATGATGTGGCCGTCCGGATCCATATAGTACTGATAGCCGGTTTCCGGATCGGTTACCCAGCCTGCATATACATAGCCGGTGCCGCTGTCAAGCTGCCACATGTACTGTCCGGTCTCATCAAGCACCCAGCCTGCGAAAGAGGTGATACCGGCTGATACAGACAAAACGGTTGCAAGAGTTGTTATTTCGAAAAGTATTTTCTTCATGTTGAAC
>JAJBUA010000110.1 GCA_020860565.1 Clostridiales bacterium | reverse complement strand
ATGCGAAATACGGCAGGACGGTTCATCTTACCATGAAAGACAACCCAAGGTTATTCAATAACCCGCCGCGTAGCAGCAAAGAATGGAAAGTGGAGTATAATGCAAAGACCTCCGCAGAACGCTGTAACAAACGTGAGAAAGTAGACTATAAAATAGAAGACAGCAGATACCGTTCAACGAAAATGTGGTACTGCCGCCTATTCTGCATCATGATGTGTCAGCACCTTGATGCCTGGGCCCTGCCAAAGACTTCCCGCCTAAGAGATCTCTTTTAAAGGGCCGCTTATCTGAATAAGCAATACCATTATAAACTATCTTTTGAGTATGGTCTATTCCTCTGCGCTCTTTTTTTCAAAACTTCGCCACAATCATTGAGTTTTGGATAATATTTACTTGTCAATGGTCAGCCGGCCACTGAAATTCGGCCGGGCGGCTCAAGATTCCGAGAGCCTATAAGGTTAATTATCCCTTAATTATTATACCGCAAATGTTCTCGAAATGTAGGAAAAATGGTCATTTTCCGCCGTTTTCGGCGCTTTATTTTGAGCCCCCAACTGAGTGAGGGGTAAATATCTTGGAAGTTAAGGTTTTCTTAAAATGGAACTGAGACAATTAGAATATATCGTTGCAATTGCAGAACATCGGAGCATTTCACGCGCAGCACAATCACTCTATATCAGCCAATCCGGATTAAATCAACAGCTGATTCATCTCGAAAAGCAACTGGATACACAGCTATTCTATCGCACAACACATCATTTGGAACTTACTCAGGCAGGAAAAATATATGTTAAAAATGCTCAGGACATCCTGACTATCCGTAAAAATACATACATGCAAATCAATGATCTGATCGACAGCAATACCGGCATTCTCAACCTTGGACTAACTGCTGAACACGGAATTAATATGTTTTCAGAGATTTTCCCCGATTTCACGAAACATTATCCTGATGTTACCCTGAATCTGACAGAAGGTTCTGTCAAACTCCAGCATGAAATGCTAATTTCCGGCCACCTTGATCTTGGATTCGTCATGCTCAAAGATTTTGATAGAATAAATTTAAAATATGTGCATCTGTTTTATGAACGACTGGTGCTTGGCGTGCCTCGAAATCACCCTTTGGCACAGAAGTATGCCTCAGATCCCGGTGAACCATTTCCAACCATTGATCTGGCGCTCTTTTCTCAAGATCGTTTCTCTCTGATCTTTGCAAGTTCTACCATGCGTAATGTGATACGCCCACTTTTTGAACAGGCAGGATATGAACCTAATATTCTCTTTGAAACCTCCATGAATCATGTTTTGGTCAAAATGGTTCGACAAGGTTTATGCTGTACCATTATTCCTCAGTCACATGCCTCTCACAGCGAAGAAATTGCCTAGTTTTTCCTGACATCAGATCCAATCTGGGATGTTGCGATCGTTTATAATCAAAACAATCCTCCCAGCAAGGCTGGAAATTATTTTATTCGTCTGGCTCAGGAATACGGTCAGAATATGGATTATAAACTAAGACAATTTTATTAAGAATAAAAATAAAAGCAAAAAATGCCGCAATCTTCAGTTTCCCAAAGATTGCGGCATATATTCTTAATTATAAATTACTCGATAACGGTAGCAACACGGCCAGATCCTACGGTACGTCCACCCTCACGGATAGCGAAACGAAGACCCTGCTCCATAGCAACCGGATGGATCAGCTCAACGGTGATCTCTACGTTATCACCAGGCATGCACATCTCAACGCCAGCCGGAAGCTCGCAAACACCGGTAACGTCAGTGGTTCTGAAATAGAACTGCGGACGATAGTTGTTGAAGAACGGAGTATGACGGCCACCCTCATCCTTGGTCAGTACATAAACCTGACCGGTGAACTTGCTGTGGCACTTTACGCTGCCCGGCTTAACGATAACCTGACCACGCTCGATCTCGGTTCTTTGAACGCCACGAAGCAGAACGCCGATATTATCACCAGCCTGAGCCTCATCAAGCAGCTTACGGAACATCTCGATACCGGTTGCAACGGTCTTACGAGACTCTTCCTTGATACCCATGATCTCAACTTCATCATTCAGATGAAGAGTACCACGCTCTACACGGCCGGTAGCAACGGTACCACGACCAGTGATCGTGAATACATCCTCTACAGGCATCAGGAACGGCTTATCGGTCTCACGAACCGGATCCGGAACCCACTCATCAACAGCATCCATCAGCTCCATGATCTTATCGCCCCACTCGCCGGTGCAGTCCTCAAGAGCCTTCAGAGCGGAACCCTGAATAATCGGGGTATCATCGCCCGGGAACTCATACTCGTTCAGCAGCTCACGGATCTCCATGTCTACCAGTTCAAGCAGCTCCTCATCATCTACCATATCGCACTTGTTCATGAACACTACGATATACGGAACGCCTACCTGACGAGCCAGAAGGATGTGCTCACGAGTCTGAGCCATAACACCATCGGTAGCTGCTACTACCAGGATAGCGCCGTCCATCTGTGCAGCACCAGTGATCATGTTCTTTACATAGTCAGCATGACCTGGGCAGTCAACATGTGCATAATGTCTCTTTGCAGTCTCATACTCTACATGTGCGGTAGAAATCGTGATTCCACGCTCTCTCTCCTCCGGAGCCTTATCGATCATATCGAATGCGATAGCTTCGCCCGTGCCGTTTCTCTGATTAAGAGTTTTGGTAATTGCTGCGGTCAGAGTAGTTTTACCATGGTCTACGTGGCCGATGGTACCAATGTTACAATGCGGTTTGGTTCTTTCAAACTTTGCTTTTGCCATTTTATGACGTCCTCCTTAAACTGGCCCTCCGGGCCATTCTCTTTAATCTCAGGCTGTTCTTAATTATATGCTATTTATGCAATATTTTCAAGCCCAATTCTTTTTAACCGGCGGCAACCGCCGGGAATTTTTGTTTCATTACTTATGATCGTTGATGATCTTCTCCTGCAGGCTCTTCGGTACCTGTTCGTATCTCTCAAAGAACATGGAGTAGTTTCCGCGTCCCTGAGTCTTAGAACGAAGATCAGTCGAATAACCGAACATCTCAGCCAGCGGTACATATCCGCGTACCATCTTGCCGCCGCCCACATCATCCATACCTTCAATCCGGCCGCGACGGGAATTGATATCGCCGATCACATCACCCATATACTCTTCAGGCATCGTAACCTCGACCTTCATGATCGGCTCGAGCAGAACCGGATTTGCTTTCTCCATCGCCTTCTTAAAGGCCATAGAACCGGCAATCTGGAAGGCCATCTCACTGGAGTCGACCTCATGATACGAACCGTCGTATACATTTGCGGAAACGCCCAGTACCGGGAATCCGGCAAGGATACCGGTATGTGTAGCTTCCTCGATACCTTCGCCGACCGCCGGGATATATTCCTTCGGGATCGCGCCGCCGACAACGGTAGACTCAAACTTGAAGGTCTCCTCTGCGTTCGGATCCATCGGCTCGAATTTCACTTTACAATGGCCATACTGACCACGTCCGCCGGACTGCTTCGCATACTTGCTGTCCACATCAACCGCCTGTGTAAACGCTTCCTTATAAGCTACCTGCGGAGCACCGACATTCGCCTCGACATTGAACTCACGCAGCAGACGATCTACAATAATCTCCAGATGAAGCTCGCCCATACCGGAGATAATGGTCTGTCCGGTCTCCTGATCGGTTCTCGCACGGAAGGTCGGATCTTCCTCCGCCAGCTTCGCGAGAGCTTCGCCCATCTTGCCCTGACCAGCCTTGGTCTTCGGCTCGATTGCGATATCAATAACCGGCTCCGGGAACTCCATGGATTCCAGAATAACCGGATGCTGCTCATCGCAGATCGTATCACCGGTCGTCGTTCCCTTGAAACCAACGGCAGCCGCGATATCTCCGGAATAAACCTTTTCCAGTTCCTGTCTCTTATTTGCGTGCATCTGAAGCAGACGTCCCACACGCTCTTTCTTGCCCTTCGTAGCGTTCAGCACATAAGAACCTGAGTTGATTGTGCCGGAATACACACGGAAATACGCAAGTTTTCCTACGAACGGGTCTGTCATAATCTTAAATGCCAGAGCAGAGAACGGCTCCTCATCAGAAGAATGTCTCTCCACCTCATTGCCATCCAGATCAACACCCTTGATGGACGGAATGTCTGTCGGGGCCGGCATAAAATCAATAATTGCATCCAGAAGCTTCTGAACACCCTTATTTCTATATGCGCTGCCGCAGCATACCGGAACAGCGGTACACTCACAGGTGGCCTTTCTCAGAACCCTCTTCATATCCTCAACCGAAGGTTCCTCTCCATCCTCCAGATACTGCATCATCAGGTCGTCGTCCAGCTCACAGATCTTCTCAACCATTTCTGTATGATACAGTTCCGCGTCATCTTTCATATCATCCGGGATTTCCTTGATTGTGATGTCATCGCCCTTATCATCATTGTAATAATAGGCTTCCATCTCAAACAGATCGATAATCCCCACAAAATCATTTTCCTTACCAATCGGCAGCTGCAGAATGATCGCATTCTTGCCGAGTCTTGTACGGATCTGCTCTACCGCGCCATAAAAATCCGCACCCAGAATGTCCATCTTGTTGATAAACGCCATACGGGGTACGTTGTAGGTGTCAGCCTGACGCCATACATTCTCGGACTGAGGCTCTACGCCGCCTTTCGCACAGAAGACGCCGACAGCGCCGTCCAGTACGCGCAGAGAGCGTTCTACTTCAACCGTGAAATCCACGTGACCTGGGGTATCAATGATATTGATACGATGCTCCAGAGCGCCGGGAGCCGGTTTATGATGATCCTCATGTGTCCAATGACAGGTGGTAGCTGCTGAGGTGATCGTGATACCACGCTCCTGCTCCTGAGCCATCCAGTCCATGGTAGCCGTACCTTCATGAGTATCCCCGATTTTGTAGTTTACACCAGTATAATACAGGATACGCTCAGTCAACGTGGTCTTACCAGCATCAATATGAGCCATAATACCGATATTTCTGGTTCTCTCCAACGGATATTCTCTTCCAGCCAAAGCTTCGTCCTCCTAATTAAAATCTGAAATGAGAGAATGCCTTGTTTGCTTCCGCCATTCTGTGCATTTCTTCTTTTCTCTTGACAGATGCGCCGGTATTGTTTGCCGCATCCATAATCTCATTTGCAAGTCTGGCTTCCTGGGTCTTCTCTGATCTCTTGCGGGAGAACATCGTAAGCCAGCGGAGCGCCAGGGTCTGCCGTCTCTCCGGCCTTACCTCGATCGGCACCTGATAGGTGGCGCCACCGATACGTTTTGCCTTAACTTCCAGAACCGGCATAATGTTGTTCATTGCTTCTTCAAAGACCTCAATGGCCGGTTTTCCGGTCTTTTCCTCGACCGTCTCAAATGCGCCATATACGATCTTCTGGGCGACACCCTTCTTGCCGTCCAGCATGATGTTATTGATCAGCTTGGTTACAACCTTATTGTTGTATAAGGGATCTGCCAATACATCTCTCTTCTGAATATGTCCTCTACGTGGCACGTTAACTTCCCTCCTTAATCATAATCGGATTAATTCATCGGTACTCACAATCATTGCTGAAAATGTGTTCGCGCACGGTCCTTCTATCTCCTGCAACCTACAGGTCAATATCACCGGCACTAACTTCATTATCACTGCAGTTAGTGGTACTCTTGCGACTGTCTCGCAGTCAGCGGATTACTTCTTCGCTTTCGGCTTCTTAGCGCCGTACTTGGAACGGGCCTGCTGACGTTTTGCCACACCCGCGGTATCCAGCGTACCTCTGATAATGTGATATCTGGTACCGGGCAGATCTTTTACTCTGCCGCCACGGATCAGAACCACGCTATGCTCCTGAAGGTTATGACCCTCACCCGGAATATAGCTGGTAACCTCGATACCGTTGGAAAGACGTACTCTTGCTATCTTACGAAGCGCGGAGTTCGGCTTTTTCGGGGTAGCAGTCTTAACTGCGGTACAAACGCCTCTCTTCTGAGGGGAAGAACTGTTTACCACGCGCTTCTGTAAAGAGTTGAAGCTTCTCTGCAGAGCCGGCGCCGTAGACTTCTTAACCGATGTCTGTCTGCCCTTTCTTACAAGCTGGTTAAATGTTGGCATTCTTTTTCACCTCCTGTGATATTGTCTGTGGTTGCTGTAAATTGCAGCTTATCACACGCAAAAATGTGCATCCGTCACATTTTCGCACGCCATATCATTATATCTGCCGGTGTGGGAAGTGTCAAGGCTCTTTTTCATTTTATTCCGTTTTTTACCGGGATTTATCCTGCATTTTCCTTATGTTTCGCACTCCCGTATAATCCGGAAGCCTTCAGAATAAGATAAAACAAACCATCAAGGCAGGTGACTTATGAATCTGTCCATACCCAAAACGCTGCTCCGCTCTCTGGTCATTTCCTATATTTTATCCGGAATCATGATCCTCATTCTCGCCTTTGTCCTTTACAAACTAAAACTCCGGGAAACTCAGATGAACGCCATGATTCTGATCGTCTACGGCGCAGTCTGTCTCGTCGGAGGCTATACTGCGGGAAGACGCGTGGGATCGCGCCGCTTCTTCTGGGGACTGCTCGCGGGTCTCCTGTACTTTGCCGTGCTTTTTGCCGTGTCCCTTTTGCTGTCGCACGGCGAGACTCCCGACACCGCAAAACTGCTTCCTGTCCTCGGCTCCTGCGTAATCGGCGGAACGCTCGGCGGGATGATGAGCTGAAATCGAGCAGGAGGCGGCTTGCCGGCTCCTGCTCACCGCGCCAGACGCGAGCAGCGTAAGCTGCTAACTTCTCCTCGCGCCTGTGTGGTGCATAAAAGGAACCGGCGTTATTCCTTCGCCGGTTCCTCTTTATTTACGCTATCGTTATCTTCCTGATTTTCTTCTGTTTCCCGGATCTGCAGCCGGATCTTGGTGATCCGGTTTTTCTCCATCTCCTCCACGGTCAGATGCAGATTTTCATAATCCGCTTCCTCCCCGCCCGATGGGAGCTGTCCGAGCAGACCGATCATCAGTCCGCCCAGAGAATCATAGATCCCGGATTCCAGCTTCAGTCCCAGCCGCTCATTCAGATCATCCAGCTTCGCATGTCCGTCAACCAGATATTCCCCCGGAGCGATCTCTGTTACCAGATCCTCTTCATCCTCATCATACTCATCCCGGATCTCTCCGACGATTTCCTCCAGCATATCCTCCAGCGTAACCAGTCCGGCCGTTGCGCCGTACTCGTCCAGCACGATAACAAAATTATTGGAGGTCTTGCGCATCTCCACCATGAGCTCTGACAGATTTTTATACTCATATGTGTAGACTGGTTCGCGCATCAGATCACGAATCCGAAACTCCTGTGACCGGTCAAACAAAAGAATATCCTTCATATTGATTACACCGATCACATTATCCGTCGTCTCCTCATAAACCGGGACACGGGTAAATTTATTTTCGCGGAATACTTCAATCAGTTCCTCGTATGTGATATCTACGCTGACAAATACCACGTCAATCCGCGGTATCATGATATCTTTTGCGACCGAATCCCCGAAATCAAACACATTGTTGATCATCTTCTTTTCTTCGGTCTCAATGACGCCCTCCTCGTGGCTCACCTCCACGATCGTGCGAAGCTCCTCCTCGGTAATGGCCTCCTTTTTGCGGCTCGGATCGATATGAAGCAAAAAAAGAAAAGCCAGAGAGAGCTGGTTAACGATAAATACAACCGGAGTCAGCACAATCATCAGCACATGGACAATCCCTACATATCTTAATGCCAGTTCCTCTGCGTACAGAGACGCGATGGTCTTGGGGGACAATTCTCCAAATACCAGAATCAGCAGCGTCAGAATGCCGGTCGCGATGCCGATTGCCATATTGCCGAACATCCGGATCGTAAGTGCCGTCGTCAGAGAAGACGCAAACAGGTTTACAATATTATTTCCCACAAGAATCACACCGAGCATTTTACCTGAGTCATCGATGATCTGCAGGAGACGTACCGCCCTCTTATCTCCCGCATCCGCCAGAGAACGGATACGCATCCGGTTTACCGTTGTCAATGCAGTCTCAGCCGATGAAAAAAATGCGGACAGTAAGAGCAGTACAATCAGAATTGCTATCTGTATGCCCGTACTGTCACTCGAATCTAACATAGAAGAACCAAACTCCTTTTTAAAATATTTCTTATAGTTCTACACGATTTTTTCTCATTCGTCAATCTTTATTACTCACATTTAACTCTTTTTCCCCTGTTTTTGCTGCTTTTTACGCCCTGAATCTCCTCAAAGACCTCCTGAACAGCCATAATTGCAAATCCCGCAAACACAAACAGATCGCCCAGATTGAAGACTACCTTTTTTAAGAATCCCACAGAAAAGCTGAAATAGTCGACGACGTAATGGCGAACCATGCGGTCATAAATATTGCTCAGAGAACCCCCAATCGCCATGGCAAGTCCCAGACGATACACCGGGCGTTCTTTTCGTTTTTGCAGATAAATGAAATTTCCGGCCAGCATGGAAGTGACCACCAGTGGGAGCATCCGGACCAGCTGCTGCTGTTCCTGACAGACTCCGAACGGAAAGCCCGCGTTATGGTTGCGGTAGAGGGTGATTTTTCCTCCGCTTTTTTCCAGTGGCTGTGGAAATGTTTCTTTTTTCTTTTGTTCGATCCGGGTTTTTGCGGCCTGATCTGCGCCGGCAATCAGGATTATGATTCCCTCCAGTAGCATAGATGTCATCTGCCTTTCTTCTTTAATTCTTTATTCATTATTGGTACACCGCCCGTCCCTGAGAGAAAAGAATATCCGCAAAGGACATTCTTTTCTCTCAGAGACGGGTGTATTGGCATGCAAACAATGCCTCATCAGCCTTATTCTCTCCGCTTTTACTGTCTGGAACAATTGTACTATTTTCCAATCAGATCGTCAAATGCCGATTGTCTCTGCATATAATATAACAACATTTCCATCCCAACGAGGTGCCGCGATGACTTCCTGCCTGTATGACCCGGCTTCGGATGCCTATGAGGATTTTATCATACAGTATCTGCACAGTACTTCAGCGCAGCTGGATGAGCTGGCCAGAATCTCCTGTATCCAGACGATTGATCAGAATTATGCTGTCATTTACGCAGATGCGGGAAATGTCGGTGATTTGAATATCTCGGATTATACCTATGCATCCATCCCTAAGATCTATGGTCTGCTGGATACGGGGGCGGTCGAATCATCGGGCATTCTCAAGGCTGTGAATCAGCCTTCGCTTCTTGCCGATGGGCGTGGTGTGCTGATCGGTTTTCTTGATACCGGCATTGACTACACCAATCCGCTCTTTCAGAATGCGGATGGGACGACGCGCATCCTGGCGATCTGGGATCAGACTGCCAGCGGTCGTGAAACGTCGGCAAAAGAAGTTTTCCCGGAAGTTTCTGACAATTTTCCGGTTGCAGACGCTCCGGATTCCGCCACATTTTATGGAACTGTCTATCCGCACGAGCAGATCAACCGCGCACTCGCGCTGCTGCGCGACGGAGGCGACCCATTTTCTCTCGTTCCTCAGCAGGATGAAAATGGTCATGGCACTTTTATGGCGAGTGTCGCCGCCGGCGGGAGCGTCGCGCAGCCGATTGCTTTTTCCGGCGCCGCGCCGGAAGCGTGGATCGCCATCGCCAAGTTAAAACCGGCCAAACAATATCTGAAGGACTTTTTTCTCATCCCTGACGGAGTTCCTGCCTATCAGGAAAATGATCTTATGGCGGCTACTGCCTGGCTGATCCGTCTCGCGCAGCAGCATCAGCTGCCTCTGGTGATCTGTTCTGGCGTTGGCACCGGTCAGGGCAGCCATGACGGCACCTCTCCTTTCTGTGAACAGCTGAACAGCCTCTCCGGCTACCCCGGTGTTGCCGCGGTTACCGGAGCTGGCAATGAGACCGGCTTGCAGCATCATTATCACGGAATCACCCATGCCGATGCGGAATATAATGACGTGCAATTACGGATCGGCGCTCAGGAACCTGGTTTCTGCATGGAACTCTGGGCCAGAGAGCCGGATCTCTTTACCGTCGGGTTTATCTCGCCCTCCGGCGAAACGGTCAGCCGGATCCCGCTTGCTCTGGGCAGAAATGCAAAAATCCCTTTTCGATTATCCGATACAGAAATTTCGCTTAATTATGTTAACTATGAGTCAGGTTCCGGCAGCCAGCTTATCTTTATGCGCTTTCAGAATCCTTCTCCCGGTATCTGGCATCTGCTCGTTTATCCTGACATACAGGCTTCCGGAGAATTTCATATCTGGCTGCCTATGCGCCAATTTCTCTCCGAAGATACCGTCTTTCTAAAACCGGATCCGGACACGACCGTCACCGATCCCGGCAATGCCGCCATGCCCATCACTGTGGCCGCATATAACCACAGCTCCGGCGGCATTGATATCCACAGCAGCCGTGGTTTTACCCGCAGCGGCCGCATCAAACCGGATCTGGCCGCACCCGGCGTCGATGTGCAGGGAGCCGCGAAACCGCTTTCTCTGCCTCTGTCCGCTCAGGCCGAAGAAATTCGTTTTACCCGCATGACCGGGACCTCTGTGGCTGCTGCGGTCACTGCCGGTGCTGTCGCCGATCTCTTTACCTGGGCAATCACTGACGGCAATGACCAGACACTCAGCGCCGCCGCGGTCAGGTCCATGCTCATCCGCGGGGCAATCAAAAATCCAGCTTTCACCTACCCCAGTCGTGAATGGGGTTTCGGAAAGCTGGACCTTTATCAGGCACTTGCCTATTTTTAAATTCGTATATAATGATTCCTGACTCTGCTGTCACGCCACATAATCAAAGCGCTTATTTTCTGAGGGAAAGCCGTTAATTTGTCTCGGCCTCTTCCCGCTCACCAAGCGTAATCGTTACAGTTCTCTCGACGTAATCTCCATCCTGAAGAGTCTGTACTGTAAGATCGACCGTCGAACCTGCTTCATAATAGGTCAGCATCATCTTTAACTCTGCCATCGTCTTTACTGTCTGGCCATCAAACTTGGTGATGATATCTTTTTCCCTCAGATCAGAAGCCGCAGCTGCACTTCCTTCCATAATCTTATAGACATAGACGCCGCGCGGCATGCCATACATCTCTGCGGCGGTTTCATCAATATTGTTGCCCTGAATGCCGAGATAACCCTGTTTGGACTCCTCTACCACAATATGTGTGCGCTTATTCATCAGTTCATTGATGATATCCTCTGCCTGCGAGATCGGAATCGCATAGCCCATGCCCTCTACGGAAGTCGAGGAATACTTTGCCGCGTTGATACCGATCAGCTCTCCGCGCATGTTCAAAAGTGCGCCGCCGCTGTTGCCGGGATTAATCGCCGCATCCGTCTGCAGCAGATTCTGGCTCGTGGACTCATCCGTCTTCACTTCACGATTCAGTGCACTGACAACACCTACGGTTACCGACTGCCCATAACCGAGCGCGTTTCCGATGGCGATCACGCCTTCGCCGACCTTCAGTTCATCCGAATCGCCGATTGTTGCAATTTTGATCTGCGCCATCGTTTCCTCGCTGATATCCTCCAGCGGGACCGCGATCACTGCCAGGTCGCTCTCAGAATCGGTACCCTTGACAACTGCCGCCACCTGACTGTCATCAATAAAGGTAACCGTTGTATCCTTTGCCGACTCAACTACATGATTATTAGTCACAATCAGCAGTTCCTCGTCATTCTGTCCCACAATAATACCGGAACCGCTGCTTGCCGTCTCCACATCCTGGCTAAAACCGAACCAGGTCTGCTGTTTCGTTACCATCGTGTTGTTAATTGCCACTACGGACGGCATCGCATCCTCCACGATCTTGGCAACATCGATCTGGATCGCCGGCGAATCCTCTGCCGCCTGCGTCTCTGCTTTGGAGACAGTGACCTCCGGCTCGCTTTCTTCTGCAGCTGTCACCGGAGCCAAACGGTTCTTCATATACTCTGCCGCTGTATTCACACCAAACATGGTGCCGCCGGCTACTACGCCAAACAGCAATGCCCCTGCTACCAGTCCTGCAACCTTTTTGCCGCCGGATTGTTTTCCTCTGCTGCGTACCGGTTCCTCCGGCATATAAGACATATTCATGCGGTTCGTTTCCCGGTACCCGGCATCTGCTGCCTGCTGTCCGGTTCCCTGTGACGTGTATGCGGTCGTCTGTCCTGCTGCTGAATTCTGCTGTCCGCTGCTCTCCGCCTGCTGACCGGTATATCCTGCCGACTGAGCACTATATGCGTTCGCCTCACCCGTACCCGTCTCCGGCTGACCTTCTCTCATCTCATAAGTCTGCGGTGCCTGTGCTGCATCCTCTGATTGACTGCCATTAGGATTCATCGTATATTTATCGTCTTCAAACATGATCTTAATCTCCTTTCATGTGTTCTGAACTTTTTGTTATAAGAGAATATAGTCGCTTTTTGTGTTGGAATTGTGATATGTTTATTAAAAAAATGTGCGTGTAAACGCACATTCTCGCGCTGCCGCGCGTCTGCATCTGCAGACATATTCCTTTGCGCGGCATGTGCAAAAAAGGGGCTGTGAAAAAACAGCCCTGATGGCAGGAGGTTCATTGATTCGAGTA
>JAJBUA010000115.1 GCA_020860565.1 Clostridiales bacterium | reverse complement strand
GTGGTGTGAGAGGTCGAAATTTCCTCATTCGAGGAAATTTCTCCTACTCGATTTGGTCATAAGTAATAAGATTAGTTGTTGGTCGATTCCAGCGCAGTATAAACAACTGCCGCAAGCGCGCCGCCCACAAGCGGTCCAACTATGAAAATCCATACCTGGGCCAGTGCTGTGCCACCGGCAAATATAGCCGGCATCAGGCTTCTTGCCGGATTCACGGAAGTGCCGGTAAGAGCGATGCCGAGGATATGTACCAGTGTCAGGCTCAGACCGATTACCAGACCGGATATTGCGCTGTTTTCCGCTTTGCTGGTTACTCCGATAATGGCAATGACAAATACGAAGGTAAGGATGATCTCCACCAAAAGAGCACTGCCGGCATTCCCGTTTGCCCAGCCTGCCTGGATCTGGTTCGCTCCATAACCGCAGCCGGAACCAAATACGATTCCCAGGACCACGCATCCAAGAGCAGACCCGATCAGCTGAGAAACGACATATCCGACAAAATCAGCGGTGGACAGCTGCTTACGAATCAGCATGGCAAGGGATACTGCAGGATTAATGTGGCAGCCTGAGATATTACCGATGCTGTAAGCCATAGCGACGATGACCAGGCCAAAGGCGAGAGCGGTCAGAAGATAGCCGCAGCCGGATGCGCTGTCGCAGCCTACGGCAATCGCAGTGCCGCAGCCAAAAGTAACCAGCACAAAAGTACCAATTACCTCAGCCAGGTATTTTTTACTATTTTCCATGATAATAAATGCCTCCTTTTTTTTGTAAAGCACAATTCATAACTACAGGTTGTAGTATATCATATTGCAATTGAAATTTCCATATAAATCATATTTTTCGGAACAGGGGATATGATTTTGAATCTGTAATCAGATATTTTCCATTGGACATGTTTTATGGTATAATGACAGGGAAAAGCTGTGAAAATCAGAATTACTGCAGGCCGGCATCATTTTCAGTTCATAGAAATAAAGGAGGACAACACATGGCAGCAGTCTATCAGTACGAAGATTATCTCAAAAATGACAAAATCCTTTCTTTTGAGGAAGCAATGGAAATTCAGAAGAAGATGGCAGAGGAGATCGGAATGGATGAGGACGCAATGGATTTATACAGCGAACTGATTGAGACGTCGATCCAGTATATCCAGATCCGCGCGAAATGGTCGATCCTGAGCAAGACAGAGCGGGGCGATCTTGATCAGACGAGGGCTCTCACGCATAATTCTTTGATTGTTAAGTTTAACCAGCTCGCGCGGTATCTGAAAAAGCAGGGAAAAGAGGCGGCATGGCGCGACCAGCTGGGCTACAAAGAAGATGATAAAATGAACCGGAAACGGATTGGGGATATGGGATGTTTTCTGGCATTTGTGCATGGAGTGAATGCGAGATAAAGATATGGATTGGTTAGTGCAAAAAGCCTTGGAGAGCCAGAAAATCTGGCTGACCAGGGCTTCCCTCTGCATCCGATAAAGTCAGTTGTGTGAATGAGAGGGAATTTGCAGGTAATCAATAAGAGCAGCTTCAGGGATGCGGGATTAATTTACCTTTTGTTCCTCAGTAATTCTTTTAAGCCATAATGGAAGAGTTGTATTTGTTTTCACGCGTTCATTGTCCTTTTTTAAGCGAAAAAGGATAGAAAAAATTAAAAAAGCTGTTGACAGAACCCCTCTTATCATGTATAATACACTTCGTTGCAAAACATTGGGCTATCGCCAAACGGTAAGGCAACGGACTCTGACTCCGTCATTTTCCTGGTTCGAATCCAGGTAGCCCAGCTATTTTTTAGTCGAAAACCTTGTAAAATCGAGGGTACTGAAAAACTCCCACTTTTTATAGCGGGAGTTTTCTTTCCTCTATCTATAGACAGTTTTTATACATAAATTTCGTCTAAAGCATGCAAAGAGAGAGCCCATTACTGCATAACCAGCTCAGCCAGCCTTGTGATCCTCTTGACATTTGCCACAAACGCTGTGAAATACATCTGCAGTTCCATGGCAAACAGCCCTCTTGAATCTGCTCTGCGCAATCCGTGGGCTTCTTTTAATTCTCCATTCTTTTCTTCAATCCGGTGCCGGATCTTCATTCGCTCCCTGAAATATTCGCTTTCCTCAAATTTAAGCCGCTCCAGGTTCTTCTCACTTGCCTGCGTCACGCTGTAACTGCGTTCTTTTGATTTCCCTTTCCCTACACGGCAGTTTTCTCTTAATGGACATTTCTTACATTTGACCTTGCTAAATACATACCTCAAATAGATATTTCCATTCGCGGCGGTTCGCTTTTCCACCCGCATTGCCAGTTCTCCCGCTGGACACTGCAGCATTCCAGCATCCTTGTTATAACAGAATCCTTCCTCCAGCTTCCCACTTGCTGCAGCCGCTACAGCTGTGTTTGTCCGCGCTATCAATGTCACCTTTTCCCCGCAGGTTTCCAGATTATCGTCACTGACATATGCCATCAAAGATTTCCTCGGGCACTCATCGATCGAATCCACCTCTATCTATGCCCATGCGGACATGGAATCCATGGCTGCAGCATTACGGTCGGTTGATCAAGAAGCATTGCCATCCAAAGATAACGGTGATCCAGCAGCATATTAGCCGGAGAAAAAGTGGAAAGGCAAAGAAGAATACCTCCTCTCTTTTTGCGGACTTGGCTGATTACAGCTGATTTATTATCGGCGAAAATATGGTGCCTATTAGGACTGAAGAACTTACTTTTACTGAATTTCGGTTTGAGATTGCCGATAACATTTTTTCGCCGATAATCCTTGGGTGCCCTGACACGTGCAGGAATGATAGCTGTCCCATAATGCTCTGCCATCTCCTGATAGGTTTCATTGATCTGCTGGTCTTTGAATCTGCCATTGTGGACAACCGCCGTTTTGCAGTTATCCGGTACGAGGATCCTGGCAACACCGCCAAAATATTCGTACATATGGACATGCGCAGTGATCCATGACCGCTGATGGATGAGTATTTTGAGGAGATTGTGGTCCGGTCAGAGGATGATGTGGAGATTGTCTGGAAGAAATAAAAGAGAATATGAAAATTGTGGTTGCCGTACAGGGTTTATTCTTGTTTGAGTACATGACTTGACAATGAGTATTTGAACTCGTAAAATTTAAGTCAGCTATCCAGATACGAGGTGGAAATCCTATGGAAATTCGCGTACTCCGATATTTTCTTACCGTCGCCCGTGAAGGCGGGATTAACCGGGCGGCTGAAATCTTACATATCACACAGCCAACTTTAAGCCGACAGCTTGCCACACTGGAGGATGAGGTTGGCGTAAAGCTGTTTGAACGCGGCGCCCGGAAAATTACTCTGACGAATGAGGGGATGCTGCTGCGCCGCCGGGCAGAGGAGATTCTTTCTCTGGTAGATAAAACACAGCAGGAACTGTCCTGGCAGGAAGAACTGATTGAAGGCCGGGTTGTTATCGGTTGCGGAGAAATGGCGGCAGTCGGGCTGCTGCCGGAAATCATTGCCCTGTTCCATGAAAAATATCCCCTGGTTACTTATGATATTCTTACGGCAAATGCGGATGTAGTGAAAGACCAGATGGAAAAAGGTCTTGTCGATATTGGTGTCCTGTTGGAACCGATTGATATAGAAAAGTTTGATTTCCTGCGGCTGGAACATAAGGAACGATGGGTAGTCCTGATGAGACCGGACGATCCGCTTGCCGCAAAGGAATCCATTTGTGCTGGTGATCTGAAGGGAAACCCCCTGGTTCTTCCTGCCCGCGCCAATGTCCGCAATGAGCTTTCCAACTGGCTGGGGGATGCATTTTCCGAAGAGCAGGTGTTGTTCACAAGTAACCTGGCGACGAACGGTGCACTGATGGTGCAGGCGGGACTGGGATATTCCATTGTGATTGAAGGGGCGATTCCCTTTTGGGACGAGAAGAAAATCGTCAGCCGTCCGCTTTCCCCGGAAATTCTGTCCGACAGTGTATTTGCCTGGAAACGGGAGCAGCCGCTTACTCCTGCTGTAAAGCGATTTGTAGAAGAAGTAAAATGCCTTTTGGGCATAAGTAACCAATAGAAACTAAGTATTTGATACGGAAACGCCGGTAAATTATAATATGGGTATGGAGGAGATACGGAAGGTGTCAAATCCATACCCGTTTTGTTTTTTGCCAGGAGGAATGCCTATGACGATATTGGAGATCACGGAAACAATTGAATCCGGAGAAAAAACACCAGAAGAAAAACTGAAAATTCTGAGAAGAATCCGGGGTGACCTGATGGAAGAACTGCATGGAAAACAGCAGCTGGTCGATCAGGTGGATTACCTGATTTATCAGCTGAAAACAGAACAAAATAAGATACAAAAAACAACGTATCAGTCGTAAGGAGGGACAAATGATGGTACTGAACGAAACGTATACTTTATCAGACGGCATTCAGATTCCAAAGCTGGGGCTGGGAACCTGGCTGATTGATGATGACAAGGTGGCACAGGCGGTACGTGATGCTGTGAAAATCGGTTACCGGCACATTGATACGGCAGAGGCTTATGAAAATGAACGGGGTGTCGGGGAAGGTGTCCGTACCTGTGGACTGCCGCGGGAAGAAATTTTTGTGACAACAAAACTGGCCGCAGAAATGAAGACTTACCAGGATGCTGTGGCTGCAATCGATGAGTCACTTCGGAAAATGGACATTGGCTTTATTGACCTGATGCTGATCCACAGCCCGCAGCCGTGGGTAAAATTCCGGGAGGATAAGCGCTCCTACGATGAAGGAAATCTGGAAGCATGGAGAGCGCTTGAGGATGCGGTAAAAGCCGGGAAGCTTCGCAGCATTGGAATCGCCAATTTTGAGCAGCCGGACATTGATAACCTTCTAAGCGGAAGTACCATCCGGCCGGCTGTCAACCAGCTGCTGGCGCATATCAGCAACACGCCGCAGGAACTGATTGCATACAGCGAAAGCAAGGGAATGAAGGTAGAAGCCTACTCTCCGATTGCCCACGGAAAGATTCTGAAAAACCCGGAAATTGAAAACATGGCGGAAAAATATGGTGTAACGGTACCGCAGATCTGTATCCGGTATACCCTCCAGCTGGGGCTGATCTCTCTCCCCAAAACCAGAAATCCGGATCACATGAGAAGCAATGCAGATGTGGATTTCACAATATCCGATGAAGATATGAAGTCACTGATGGCAATGGAAAAAATAAGGGACTATGGCGAGTACAGCTATTTCCCGGTGTTCAGTGGAAAGTGAGGAGATTTTTTATGGAGAAAATTGTACAGACTGCAGGGCGGGACGCCCTGGGGGAATTCGCGCCGGACTTTGCGCATTTCAATGACGATATTCTTTTTGGAGAAGACTGGAACAACCCGGACATTGATCATAAGACGCGCTGCATCATCACGGTGGTGGCGCTGATGTCTTCCGGTATTACTGACTCTTCTCTCAAATATCATCTGGAGAACGCAAAGAAGGCAGGTGTGTCCAGAAAAGAAATTGCAGCAATCATTACCCATGCTGCATTCTATGTTGGTTGGCCGAAAGGCTGGGCCGTGTTTAACATGGCAAAGGAAATCTGGACAGAGGAAACAGAACCAGCTGACGCAAAAGCAGCCCATGCGGCCAAGATGCTCTTCCCCATCGGCACACCAAACGATGCGTATGCACAGTATTTTATCGGACAGAGCTACCTGGCACCGATCTCGACCAGTCAGACAGTTATTTGCAATGTGACTTTTGAACCGGGATGCCGCAACAACTGGCACATCCATCACGCTGATAAAGGCGGCGGTCAGATTTTAATCTGTGTTGCTGGCCGCGGATACTATCAGGAATGGGGCAAGGACGCGGTAGAAATGAAGCCGGGCGATTGTATTAACATTCCGGTCGGCGTGAAGCACTGGCATGGTGCTGCACCGGATGCCTGGTTTTCTCATCTGGCAGTAGAGGTGCCTGGAGAAAATAATTCCAATGAGTGGCTGGAAGCAGTGGATGAGAGCCAGTATGGAGTTTTGAAATAAACATGGCGTCTGACTGCATTAAGTGCGGCAAAGGTGAGAAAGCCTGTCCACAGCATCTGCATATCCGGGATTTGCTGATGGATGTGGCAAAAGAATTTGAGAAGAAATAAGGAGATTATTTTACCATGGCAAAATTGGTTGCGTTTTATTCCAGAGCGGATGAAAATTATTTTGGTGGTGCATATCGCTATATTACCGTTGGCAATACGGAAAAAGCAGCAAAAATAATCGCAGATGCAACAGGTGCGGATCTGTTCAAAATTGAGCAGAAGATTCCCTATGCAAAGGAATACAACACTTGCATCGCCCAGGCAAAAAAAGACTTGCAGGCGAAATCCCGGCCGGAGCTTGTTTCATTGCCGGAGGATCTTGATGTATATGATGAAATCTATCTTGGCTATCCGAACTATTGGGGAACTATGCCTATGGCGGTTTATACCTTTTTAGAAGCATTTGACTGGACAGGAAAAACCATTCATCCTTTCTGCACGCATGAGGGCAGCGGCCTTTCCGGTACGGAAAAAGATATAGCCAGGGCAGCAAAGAAAGCAACGGTGACAAAAGGCCTTGCCATCCACGGAAGCAACGTAGACAACGTGAGAAATACCATTGAAAGCTGGTGTAAAAAATGAAAAAGATGCTGATTGTATATTATTCCTGGTCAAACGGGAATACTGCACGAATTGCGAAAGAACTGCAAAGCGCAACAGGTGCTGACCTTGCAAGAATTGATACAGTTAAGCCATACCCCACTGACTATCAGGCTACAGTAGACCAGGGAGAGCGTGAAGTGACAAATGGTTATCAGCCGGAAATTCAGCCGTTAAAAGTAGACGTGCAGGATTACGATGTGATTGCCGTTGGTACACCGACATGGTGGTATACTATGGCTCCGGCAGTATTGACATTCCTGAACAGCCAAAACTGGAAAGGCAAAACGGTCATTCCTTTTATGACTAACGGCGGCTGGCCGGGTCATGTAATCAGAGATATGAATGAAGCCTGCGCCGGCGCAAAAGTAAAGCTGCCCATGCAGGTGAAATTTGATTCCAACGGCGGAGATCAACTGGAAACACCGCAAATCCAGATCAATCAATGGACCGCATCTGTTGCAGCGTTATGCAGCGCTGGCTGATAAAATTTAATGATGTCAATAAGGAGGAATGACAAATGGAATTCAATCGAAATCAGCACAAGCCCGTTATCGCACTGCTGGGAGCGGGCTGTATGGGTACAGCGATTGTGCGCCGGATCGCCGCCGGGAAAACTATCCTGTTGGGGGACATTAGTGAAAAGAATCTGGACAAGGTAGCTACTGAGCTTCGCTATGGCGGCTACGAGGTACACACGCAAGTAGTGGATGCTACTGATCGCGCCGCTGTCCAGGCGTTTGCAGAGGAAGCGGATTCATTGGGTGAAGTGAAATATTTCATCGACACGGCAGGGGCTTCCCCCAATCAGGCATCCCCGCAACATATCATCAAGTTGGATTTGATATCCACAGCGGTTGCGATTGATGAATTCGGAAAAGTAATTGCAGAAGGTGGTGCAGGGCTGATTATCTCCAGCCAGACAGGTTATATGATGAGTTTCCCATCGGAAGTTGAACAGCAGCTTGCACTGACACCCACCGAAGAACTGGCGACTTTGCCGTTTGTAAAAAACGATGCGGCAGCAAATCCTGGTATCGCTTATATTGCTGCCAAACGATGCAACCACCTGAGAGTTCGTACAGCAGCGGCCACCACATGGGCGGATCGCAGGGCAAGGATCAACAGTATCAGTCCTGGCATTATTGTGACACCCCTCGCCTATGATGAGTTCAATGCCGCAGGTGATAATTACCAGAAAATGATCGATGCATCTCCAGCCAAACGTGTAGGTACCGCGGATGAGATTGCCGCGGCAGGGGCATTCCTGCTGAGTGAAGAAGCCGGTTTTATTACTGGGATAGACCTTTTGATTGATGGTGGCGTTATTGCAGCGATGAACAGCGGCAGCTACTCTTTGGGATAACTTGTATCATACCGGTTGAGACTGGATAGTAACTGGCTCCAGTATAGACGAGTAATACGGATAAAGAATGGAAAAGCTGTGGATTTGTATGAGGAAGAATGATAAGAGGAATGAGGGCCTGACACGGGAGTGGAGGGCTCTTTGTCTGTGGGAGATTTTTGGTTAGCGGTGCGAAGGTTCTGCTTGCAGGGGCAGGGAAATATGGGTATAATTTGGAAAAATGAACGTGGGGCATTTATCTGACACCAACGAGGAGGATTTCTGACACTGGGAGAACACGCCCACCGGAAAATTTGAGGACAGGAGCGGAAAAAGTAAGGAAAACCGGGGAAAATTGGGCAAAAAATTTGAAACAATAGCTTGACACCAGCGGGTTCCGGCAAAACCCTGACCTCCTATAAGGCAACGCGGAACCTTCTGATGGATATCCCGTCCCTGGAGAAGACCATCTTCCTGATCGACCGGAAGGATCTGGATACCCAGACAACGCAGGCATTCCAGGCCTATGCCAATCATGACCTGATTGATGTCGATGAGACAGACAACGTGTTCGATTTAAAGAATAAGCTGAAGTCAGACGACCGGCAGGTAATCGTCACCACCATCCAGAAGCTGCAGATCCTTGTGACAAAGCGTTTGAAGGAAGGCACACCGGAATATCAGAAAATCAAAAACCGGAGGATTGCCTTTGTCGTCGATGAGTGCCACCGGGCGGTTACGCCAAAGACAAAGAGGATCCTGGAGAGGTTCTTTGGCAGGTCTTTGTGGTATGGCTTTACCGGGACGCCCCGTTTTTCGGAAAATCCATATCCGCTGATGGGAGACCTGCCGCGCACGACAAAGGAATTATATGGGGAGTCCCTGCACAGCTATACCATCCAGAATGCCATCCACGATAATGCAGTACTTGGCTTCCAGGTAGAGTACATCGGACCGAAAAACAGCCCAGATGAAACAGACGTAAGCCAGTATGAAAACGAAACGCATATGCTGGGTGTCCTGGATGTGATCCTTAACAAGTCCTGGCACAAGCTGGGGTTCCAGAATGGGAAAGGGAAAACTTATGAAGGGATTTTGACGGTGAGGTCGATCCGGCCGGCACAGGAATATTATGAACTGCTGACCAGAGTAAAGAACGGGGAGACAGCTCTTACGATTGATGAGAAGATCCGACAGACGATGCCGGATTTCCCGAAGTTTGCCATTACCTATACCGTTTCGGAAAATGAGGAAAGCTCGCAGGTAAACCACCAGAAGATGCAGAAGTCACTGGATGATTATAATGCCATGTTCGGGACGAAATATGATCTTTCCCAGGTTCAGGCTTACAATACGAACTTGAATAAAAGACTTGCCCGTAAAGACCATAAATTCGACAGCCGGAGCGAACAGCTGGATCTGGTCATCGTAGTGGACCGGCTGCTTACCGGATTTGATGCGCCCTGCCTGTCTGCGGTTTTTATTGACCGCCAGCCCATGGAGCCGCATGACCTGATCCAGACGTTTTCCCGGACAAACCGTATCTATGATAAGAACAAAACGTTTGGTCAGATTGTCACCTTCCAGGCACCGGTACTCTTTAAGGAATCCGTCGATACTGCTGTAAAACTCTATTCCGCAGGGAGTTCACGCGGGACCATGGTGGCAGAATGGGAAGAGACCGAAGCGGCATTTAGGAAGTCATTGGCTGCCCTGCGCGTAGCAGCCGAAACACCGGCTGATATCCCTGGAATGTCAACCAAAGAAAAGAAGGTCTTTGTCAAAATCTTCCAGGAATTTGACCGGTTATTCTCGCAGTTACAATCATTTACAAGGTATGATGACTCCATGCTGGAAGGTTATGGCATTACGGAGGAGGAATACATCGATTACGCCGCCCATTATCAAAACATGATTGAAGAAATAAAAGAAGAAAGGCCGGGTCTGGACGAACCGGATGAGCAGGCCATCGATCAGGAATACGAACTGAAGGCTTACAGCTATACCCGGATTGATTATGAATATATCATCAACCTGATCCAGAATATTGTCACTCCGGAAAATGCGGATGATGAGGTGACGCCGGAAGAGCGGCAAAGAAAGATCGATGAGGTAAAACAGTATGTCGGCGAACTGCGGAAAGAAAACCCGAAGGTTGCGGATATCATGGATCGCCTGATTGATGAGATTGAACAGGACGAGACGAAATACCGGGGACAGTCGATCTTGAATATTGTTGAGAATACCAAGGCAGAGTGCATGGATCAGGTGATCACAGACTTTTGCCGGACGTGGTACGCATCCAAAGAGGAAGTGATGTATGCGGCGGTCCATTACCGAAACGGGGAAATCCCAAACGAGAGCGCGATCAAAGCCGCCAGTGATTATACAGGCTATAAGAACACGCAGGATAAGCCGCTCCCAAAATTCCGGTATTATAGCAGGATGATGACAGAACTGAAACAGGCGTTGGAAGAAGAGGTGGAGCCGCTTCTGAGACATTGACCGATTGTATGTGGCCGACAAAAGCAGTTAGTAAGAAAGTGTAGACTATAGCTGATAATCAAGGGAGGGGCTTGACGTGAAAAATGAAGTGATTACTCAGGAAGAGAACCTGCCAGAGAGAATGAAGACTTTATGTGAAAATTCCATCGAACTGGTGAAGTATGCTCGGGCGATTGCTGCCAAACAGATAAATATTGTGCATCTTCTGACTTATTATTCTCTTGGCAGATGGATTGTCGAGGAGCAGCAAAATGGGCAGGATCGTGCGAAATATGGTCAACAGATTCTAAAAACCTTATCGAAGCATCTTCAGGCTGAATTCAAAAAAGGATTTTCGGTTGATACACTTGAAAATGTTAGAAAATTTTACCTCACATATAAGGATAGAATTTCCGAACCGATGTTTCGGAAATTTGCAATCGAGAAATCCGAACCACTGGTTCGGATTTTGGGAGACGAATTACCATTTACATTGCCTTGGACACATTATTTGGTTTTGATGCGAATTCAAAACGAAAATGAGCGGCGGTTCTATGAGATTGAGGCAACGAACTGTGGCTGGAGCAAGCGCACACTGCAGCGCCAGTACAATTCCAGCCTTTATGAACGGCTTGCCCTCAGTCGGGATAAGAATGAAGTTATGCGGCTGGCATCAGAAGGCAACGTAATTGAGAAGCCGGAGGATATTGTGAAACAGCCTACGGTTCTGGAGTTCCTTGGACTCGAGGAGAGCGAGAAATATATAGAGTCGGATTTGGAAACGGCGCTGATAAACAAGTTACAGAAGTTCCTGCTGGAGCTTGGTAAAGGTTATTTGTTTGAGGCAAGGCAGAAAAGATTTACATTTGATGAGGACTCATATTATATCGATTTGGTCTTTTACAATCGTATCCTGCGTTGCTATGTGCTGATTGATTTAAAAACAGACAAGCTGACGCATCAGGATTTGGGACAGATGCAGATGTATGTTAATTATTATGACCGTTATGTCAAGCTTGATAACGAAACACCGACCGTAGGAATCCTTCTTTGTAAGGAAAAGAAGGATGCGTTAGTTGAAATCACATTGCCGGAAGACAGCAATATATATGCTTCCGAATATAAGCTTTATCTTCCAGACAAGAAGGAACTGCAGGAGAAACTCAAAGAGTGGATTGCGGAAGAAGTTGGAGAGGAAGAATAAAACGGCTTGTAAAGAATAGCCAGAAACAAGAGACAGGGAATTATGCCAGCATGATATTTACGCAAGAAGATAACGGAGAAACAAATGATGGACAACTACAATCTCAAACGTTTTATCACAGCACAACAATCTGATTTTCCCCGCGCATTATCGGAGATTCAGGCAGGGAAAAAGCGCACCCACTGGATGTGGTACAGCTTCCCACAGCTCCGCTCACTGGGGCGCAGTGCCACGGCAGAGTATTACGGGATTGCGGATCTGGAAGAGGCGAAAGCCTATATGGCAGATCCTTATCTGCGGGAGAACCTGATTACCATTACGAAAGCGTTGCTGTCTGTTGACGAATCCCGTCCGCGTAAGGTCATGGGTTATCCGGATGATTTAAAACTATGTTCCTGCATGACATTGTTTGAGATTGCGTCACCGGAGGTACCGGAGTTTGGCATGGTACTGGAGAAATTTTATGGTGGAGAACGGGACGAAAAGACGGTTGAAATCCTGAATGAAGAAGCGTAAGCTCCCGGTGGGAAAGGATGAATGGGTATGAGTAAGAAAATCAGACAATATCAGTAATTAATTCCAGCACGACAGTTCCTTTACCTGCCCGGGGCCAGGAAGTGCCGGATTTGAGTTCACGAGCTATGATTTTTCTGATGGGGCCTGTGCCGGATCCGAATTATATTACTGCGAACTGGAAGGAAATGGGATTTATGAAAGCTATGAAGATGCGTTTACTGGATTCTTTCAAAAGCAGGGAGTAGAGATGGTCGGGGAAGCAGGCGACTATGGAAACAACTGGAATGCCTGCGACAGTATGCTTTCCGCGTCCCTGGATGCACAGACGGATGCTGTGAAAATATTTTCTTTTGTCAATGAGATGACTGACTCCAGTTTTGACAAGGAGACGTTCGAGCAGACGGCAGAATTAAAAGCTACGTTAAGCAGAGGGAATGATCTGCTGGAGATCGATGAATGACAGGGGAGAGGATATCAAATGAGAAAATCTCTGTTTCATAAATGGTCTGACTGATTGGGAAATTTGCTTTAGGTAATTGCGAAACGAGTTCGCAATCTTGATTTAAACGCGGACGAAATCCTGCAAATCAGGATTTCCGGGATCAAAAAAGCGATCCGGTCAATTTTAGGCGCACTTTCATAAGGCTTACGAGTAATGAAGTTGGTAAGTCCTATGCGATCAGCGGTTTCAGGCTCCTGAGATATCGATGTTGATTGATTTTGTCTGCTACAACAACGGTCAGAAGCTGTGTGATTCCAGCCAGAA
>JAJBUA010000040.1 GCA_020860565.1 Clostridiales bacterium | reverse complement strand
CCGACAGGCGGGGCCGTTAGTTACCATATTTTTTATTGACCAGATTTTCTCACTGTGATATTCTGATAAAAATTCAATTACTTCAGAGGGAGTAGTGGTGCCTTTGGCATGACAAGTCAACATACCGACCGTTATCTGATGGTCTGGCTTGTCTTAAATAACGAGACTCAGCAGGTAGTGTAATGAATCATTTACAATACCCGGGGAGTCTTATTTTTTTCTGTACAATCTGAGGCTTCCCGGGGGGAACGGTTTTTATGGGAAAAGGTTGAAAGGGTAATCTCATAAAAACTCAGCACGCGAATGTGTCAGGGACGCAATCGCTTTACAAACAGGAGGAAAAACGGCATGGTACTCTTTATTCAGATCCTTTTTACGATGTTTATCGCGGAAATGGGTGACAAAACACAATTGTTGATGGTGGCGATGATGTCGCGGTACAAGATGCGGGATATCATTCTGGGCTCCGTGACATCGATTCTTGCGTTAAACGCGATCGCGGTAGCGTTCGGGGCGTTGGTCAGTGAACTGATTCCCACCTGGCTGATCAAGACGGTTGCGGGACTTGCATTTTTTTACTTCGCGTGGTCAACATTAAATGAGGGCGAGGAAGAAGATGCGGAACACAATGATAAAGGCAACGCCCATCCCATCCTCACGGTCTTTGGCACCTTTTTCCTTGCGGAGCTGGGCGACAAGACACAGCTGACAGCAATTGCCTTTGCCGGGAGCGGCGGGGTGTCCAACGCGCTGATTGTCTGGCTGGCCTGTTCGATCGGGCTCTTTGCGGCGGATGTGATCGGTATGCTGCTTGGTTCCGTGATTAAGGACAGGATGTCGGACGGATTTCTGGATAAACTGGCCTTTGCGATTTTCGCGATATTTGGTTTCACGACGCTGGCCGAGGGAGTGGGGCTGATGCCTGGCATGAGCGGGCTGCGTTGGATTGTGGCCTGCTGCGCGGCAGTCGTTTTTGCGATTGTATGCGGGATGACATGGAAAAAGAAGGAAAATTAAAGAATAACAGGCAGAAGGAGGATTTCCCTTATGTTGTATGATGCCCTTTTATTTGCACTTGGTCTTATACTGATCTGCGCGGGAGGCGACAAGCTGGTAGACGCTGCGGTGTCGATCTCGGAACGGATCGGGATTCCGCATATTGTAGTCGGTGCAACGATTGTCAGCTTTTGTACGACGATGCCGGAAATGCTGGTCTCTACAACGGCGATTATCAATGGCTCCGCAGCGATCTCGGTGGGAAATGCATTCGGCTCCATCATCTGTAATACAGGTCTGATTGCCGGGATCTCACTGCTTTTTCGCCCATCGGCGTCGATTGATGTCAGAGAACTGATCTGGAGATGCGTTTATTTTCTGATGGTAATCGCGCTGCTCTTTGGCCTCGGCCTTGGACTTGGATTTTACAGTACGCCGGTAGGGATCGCGTTGCTGGCGCTTTTTGCGGGTTACGCGCTGCTGAGTATCCATTCGTCAGCGAGCGAGAGAGAGGAAGAATCCGCAGAGGATACCGTGCAGGGTGAAAAAGGAAAGAAGAGTATGCTTCGTGATATCGCGACGATTCTGGTCTGCGCGGTGCTGCTTTTTGCCGGTGCGAATCTGCTGGTAAATCACGGGATCATACTGGCACGGTATCTGGGGATACCGGAGCGTGCGATCGCGGTGACGGCGATCGCTCTTGGTACGAGTCTGCCGGAACTGGTTACCACGATAATGTCACTGATTAAGAAATATGAAAATATCGGGATTGGCAACGTCGTGGGCGCAAATATTCTGAATCTGCTGCTTGTCATTGGGATCCCGTCGACATTTTCTCTGATTCCTCTGGAAAGGAGCACGGTTATGACGGATATCCCGCTGGCAATGGCGGTGATGCTGATCCTGACGGTGCCAATCCTGATCTGGAAAAAGAGCAGCCGCATTCAGGGAGTTTTGTTGCTGGCGATCTATTTTGGATATTGCGCGGCGGCGTTATAAAAATGATAACGGTTACGAGATGTATTCTGAGAGGCAGAAACGGAATTTTGACAGCACTATGATTTTATAGTATGATACGGAGGACAAAGAAGAGAGTTCCACGTCATTGAAAGAGAAGAGGAGGACAGGTTATGCCTGGGAAAATATTATTGCCGCAGGACATGTCAAAGGTCGGCAAGGATTATCTGACGGAACGGGGATATGAGATCGTGATGGGCAGCGGCACGGATGAGGCCAGTATGATGAAGGATATTGCGGATTGTGACGGATTGATTATCCGTGTCCCGCCGGTTACTGCCAATATCCTGCGTGCCGGAAAAAAGCTGAAGGTGGTCGGTCGCCATGGCGTCGGCGTAGATAATATCGATGTGGCGGCTGCTACTGAGCTGGGGATCCGTGTGACAAACGGCCCGGAGTCCAACTGTGAGGAGGTCGCGGAGCACGCGATGACGATGCTTCTCGCGCTGGAACATCGGCTCAGGGACTATGACAGCGCGGTGCGGACGGGTAACTGGAATGCCCGCAATCAGATCCGGGGTGCAAGTGTAACCGGCAAGACGGCGGCGATTATCGGATACGGCAAGATCGGGCGGCGGCTCGCGGCAAAGCTTCACGGTGGTCTGGACATGAAGATCCTGGTTTATCATTCTCATGTGCGGGGAGAAGTACCGGAGTATGTGGAACTGGTGGACTCTCTGGAGGAACTCCTGTCCCGTGCGGATGTCGTGTCGCTCAACTGCCCGTCGACGCCGGAGACGAGAGGCATGATCACCAGAGAGCGGATTGCCTGCATGAAGCCGACGGCCTGTCTGGTCAACTGTGCGCGCGGGGACCTCGTTGATGAGGAGGTGTTGTGCGAGGCACTGTCGGAGCAGAGGATCCGGGGCGCCGCTCTGGATGTATTTGCGGAAAATGAACTGCCGGGAGACCATCCGCTGACAAAACTGGATAACGTGATACTGACGCCGCACTGTGCTTCTCATACTCAGGAGGGATTGGACAAGATGGCGCTGCACGCGGCGATGGGCGTGGACGAGGTCCTGAGCGGAAAACCTGTAACATGGCCGGTCAATTAGGAAAAAGCGGGATTTTTTAACGAATTTTTAGCAGTTAAAAAAAACGGTGGAAAAATAGATGAAAATGTAGTAGAATCTGATTAATTGCAGGCATTCCTAAATATAAGCCTGCATCAAGATCAGGGAAAAGGAGATCAGGTGTAATGAGCGAAGAAGTAAAGGTAACAGAGACAGCCGAAGCGGCAGAGGCGGTTAAGCCGGAAGAGACGATGGAGGATCTTGCCACCGAGCTTGAGGCTTCCTATAAGAAATATGATGAGCGCCGCAAGAGCGGAGCGATTGCAGAGCAGGAAGGCCCGGACGCTGAAAAGTGGGCGGAGCTGGCTCAGATGCTTGCGGATAAGACCGTGATCAAGGTTAAGATTAAAGAAGCGGTAAAAGCAGGCGTGATCGCATATGTTGATGAGATTCAGGGCTTTATTCCGGCGTCTCAGATTTCTACGAAGTATGTGGAGAAGCTGGAAGACTGGGTAGGACAATATCTGGAGGTTGTTCCGATCACGGTAGACGTGGAGAAGAAGCGTCTGGTGCTTTCCGGCAGAGTCGTTCAGCAGGAAAAGGAAGCAGCTGAGAAGGCGGCAAAGCTGGCGGCGATCAAGGTTGGCGCAGTGCTGGAGGGCACGGTAGACGGGATCAAGGATTACGGCGCGTTCATCAGACTGGACGGCGGTGTGAGCGGACTGCTGCACGTATCACAGATCAGTAAAGAACGGATTAAACATCCGAGTGTGGTCCTGAAAGAAGGACAGAAGGTCACAGTTAAGGTGATCAAGACGGAGAACGGCAAGATCAGCCTGAGCATGAGAGATCTGGCGCCGGATACAGAGAAGTCCGAGCCGACCTTCCATTATAAGGAGACGGGAGCGGCAGTAACCGGACTGGGTGATCTGTTAAAGAATATCAAACTCTGATTCGATGTTTTGCCGTGAAGGGGCCGGCAGATCAGCTGTGCCGTGATATAAAATAAATTTCTGGTAATAATGCAGGTTTTCGGAGGGATCAGCCGGACAAAAAGCTGATCCCTTTTGACTCGCAGGGAACTGATTCGGGAGGTCCGCAGTTTCGATTGCGGCCTGTTGGCCGTACAGGTGTGATGATCGGACAAATCGGATGCATCTGTGAGGGCGGGAGGAAGATGATGAGAGTTGTGCTGCAGCGTGTGAAGAGCGCGAGCGTATCCGTCGAGGGGGAAGTGATCGGCAGCATCGGCAGAGGATTTCTGATTCTGCTGGGAGTGTCCGAAGAGGATACGGAGGCTGCCGCGGATAAGATGGCGGATAAAATCTGCAAACTGCGGATTTTTGAAGATGAAAACGGAAAGACCAATTTGTCACTGGCGGATGTAGGCGGCGAACTGCTGATTGTCAGCCAGTTTACACTTTATGCGGATTGTAAGAAGGGAAACCGGCCAAGCTTTGTCAAGGCAGGTTCGCCGGATAAGGCCAATGAGCTGTATGAATATTTTCAGACCCGGTGCAGAGATTATGTATCGAAGGTTGAGCATGGGAGCTTTGGTGCTCACATGCAGGTTGAGCTGTTAAATGATGGTCCGTTTACGATTGTCCTGGAGGGCGACGAACACGGGATCAAAGGAGTATAAGGGAGATTCCTATGTCAGAACATACAGAAGAGAGCAGACTGGAAAAAGAGCTGACCTTTCAGTTCCCGCATATTGCGAAAGAGAAGCCGGAACAGATCCAAGAGGCAGCTGAATTTTGCGAGGGATATAAGGCTTTTTTAAATGAAGGAAAAACCGAACGGGAGTGTGTGGCCGCGGCGACAAAGAGATTGCAGGCAGCCGGTTACACGGAATTTGACGCGTCAAAGACCTATGCTCCCGGTGATAAAGTATATAAGATCAATCGGGGAAAGGCGATCCTGATGACAACATTCGGCACGCTGCCGGTGCGGGAAGGAATCCGGATCAACGGAGCGCATATCGATTCCCCGCGGCTGGATTTAAAGCCGAACCCGATGTATGAAAAGAACGACATCGCGTATTTTAAGACCCATTATTATGGAGGTATCCGCAAATATCAGTGGGGAACCGTTCCGCTGGCGATGCACGGCGTTGCCTTTAAGAAAGACGGCAATAAGGCGGAGATCTGCATCGGGGAAGCGGCAGATGATCCCGTTTTCTGCATCAGCGACCTGCTTCCGCATCTGGCGGCAAAGCAGAATGAGCGCCGTTTGCCGGAAGGTCTGAAGGGCGAGGAACTGAATATTATCATCGGTTCCGTCCCCTATACGGATGAGAAGGTGAAGGAACCGGTAAAGCTGTTGGCGTTAAAGCTTTTAAATGAACGATATGGCATTACGGAAAAGGATTTTCTGCGTGCGGAGATTGAAATGGTGCCGGCCCAGAAAGCGGTGGACATCGGCCTGGACCGCAGTCTGATCGGCTCCTACGGTCAGGACGACCGTGTCTGCGCCTATACCGCATTGATGGCCGAGATAGAGGCACAAAGCCCTGCCTACACAACCGTGACAGTACTGACAGATAAGGAAGAGATCGGTTCTGAGGGCAATACCGGCATGAATTCCCGTTATCTGCTGCACTATATCGAGACACTGGCTGAGCGTGAGAATGCGGATATCAAAGAGGTGCTCTCACATTCCATGTGTCTGTCGGCGGATGTCAACGCGGCGTACGACCCGACCTTTGCCGATGTCTTTGAGAAAAACAACGCAAGCTACATCAATCAGGGTTGTGTCCTGACCAAATATACCGGAGCCCGCGGCAAATCCGGCGCCAACGACGCCAGCGCAGAGACGATGGCAAAAGTAATCGCACTGATGGAAGCAGACGGAGTCTGCTGGCAGACCGGTGAACTCGGCGCCGTCGACGCAGGCGGCGGCGGAACAATCGCAAAATTTGTCTCGCAGCTGGACATCGACACCGTTGACCTGGGAGTCCCGATCCTGTCCATGCACGCGCCGTTCGAACTGGCGTCCAAGCTGGATGTCTATCATACATATAAGGCGTTTGCAGCGTTTTATAAGGATGGGAAAATGCAGTAGAGATTGAATCTGATAGGTCGTATGGCAATCCTTACCAACAAAGTAGTCCCTGAGAGGAAAATATATCCGCAGAGGACATGTTTTCCTCTCAGGGACGGACGATTTGCCAGTAATATAGTCAATATAAGAAAGAATGAGGAAGGCTTATGAAAAAATATACAAGACTGCTTCTGTGCGCCGCAGTGGCGGCGCTGGCGGCGACAGGATGCAAGAGTAACACCGAGAATTCTGCAGATGCGACAACCGCGGCAGAGGAGACAACCGCAGCGGCAGAAGAAGAGCTGGATCCGGGCACAGTCACCACACTGGGAGAATATGTAGGCGTCGAGCTGACCAAAGATTCGACGGAAGTCACGGATGAGGAACTGGAGACGAGGATTCAGAGTATCCTGGATGCCAATCCGGAGTACACGGAGGTCACCCGCGCAGCAGAAGAAGGGGATATCGTAAATATTGATTATGTCGGCTTAAAAGACGGCGAAGCCTTTGACGGCGGTACAGCGGAGGGTTATGATCTGGAACTCGGTTCCGGCGCGTTTATCGACGGCTTCGAGGACGGCCTGATCGGTGTAAAAACCGGAGAACAGCGCGATCTGAACCTGACCTTCCCGGAAAATTATGGCAGCGAGGAGCTCGCCGGACAGGACGTCGTCTTTCAGGTGACAGTCAACGCCGTAAAAGAAGTGTCAGACGCGGTTCTGGACGACAGCTTTGTGCAGCGGATGTCAGATTTTGGCACAGTAGATGAGTTTCGGGCTGACCTTCTAAAGGATATGGAAGAAGAAAAGGAAGAGCTGGCAGAGCAGGCGTTACAGGTAGCGGCACTGCAGGCAGTCATAGGAAACTCCGAGCTGGATGTAAACGCAGACGCGGTAGAACAGCAGGTCAACAACCAGCTGGCTTACTATGAATCCATGGTACAGATGTATGGCATGACGCTGGATGATTATGTCAGCATCTACGGCATGACAGCCGACCAGTTTACCGAAGAACTGCGGACAATGGTAGAAACCTCCCTCGAGCAGCAGCTGGTCGTAAACGCGATCTCAGAAGCAGAAAACATGGAAGTCAATGACGACGATCTCCAGTTTACAGCAGATCAGCTGCAGATGGATCTGGATGAACTGAAAGAAAATTACGCAGAAGAACTGGATGCGCAGGCGATGGTGTATAAAGTTGTTAATTATATTATTGATAACGCAGTGATCAAATAGAATTTTTTATAAAATGGTCGCCTCTGGAGGTACATATAGTTATTCAACGTATTTCCAGAGGCGTATTTTTGTGTATAATTCGTGCGTTCTCTTTAATACATTATTTAAGCCAATAAAAAGTCTCTGAGAAAGAAAAATGTCCTCGGAGGATATTCTTCTTTCTCAGAGACGGACGGTTTGCCCATAACCACGATTTATGAAATATTAATCTTTGCTATCCACAATAAAATATTCAAAACTCATCTGATTCAGCGCCCCCTCCGCGAGATTAATACAGCTGTTCCCCATACGGTCAATGCACCCCAGAATCTGTGTGAATGGAGCAGTGAGCTCTTTTCGGCACATTCCTGCTTTCACACGGCGCATATGCTGCGTCTGCATTTTAAAGTCGAGATTGCGGACCTGCTCGTTATCCCGGAGAATTTTCTGCAGGGCGTCCTGATCCCCCTTAGTCAGTGCGGTCATAGCGTCTCCATACATTTTCAGAATCTGCAGGAGACTCTTTTCGATATCATCGATCGCCTCCTTAGAATAATTGTAATTGTAGTCGATCTTATTTTGAATGGAACCAGCCATTTCGACAGAAAGATTGCCCATGCGTTCCACGTCATTGAGTACGCACATCAGCCGCGCGCTCTGGGCAGCCTGCTGTTCTGTCAGTGCGCCGGAGGAGAAGAGATCCGTCAGATAATCGCTGATTTCCTTGCTCAGAGAGGAGACTGCGGCTCCGTATTCAATGATCTGATTTATAGTTTGAGATTCCAGGCTTGTGATGGCTCTGGCTGCGTCCGAGATCATCATGGTGACCATATCGCTGCAGTGCAGAACCTCCTGGGCGACGAGCCGGAGTGCTGCTGCGGGCTGGTTAATGACATTTTTATCGAGGTAGAGCGGCTGCGCAAGATTGGTTTCCTGCACCTTTCCGTCCGGAATGATCTTCATAACAATCTTAACCATGACGCCGAGGAGCCCGATCCAGATCAGAGTCATTGTGATATTAAACAGGGTGTGCGCGTTGGCAATCTGCCGGGAGATCACCTCGACCTCCGGTCCGGACGGAGAAATACTGCGAATAAAAGCAGCATAAGGTTTGACAAACCAGATAAAAATCACAGCGCCGGAGATGTTAAAGAGCGAATGGGCAATTGCAGTACGCTTCGCGTCCCGGGACTGTCCGACACAGGCGAGGAGCGCGGTGATCGTGGTACCAATGTTGTCGCCCAGCAGGATCGGGATGGCGCCGGTGAGTCCGAGGATACTGGTAACACCGTCCGGCCCGGCCTGTGAGGCGAAGTTCTGGAGCACCGCGATGGTAGCGCTGCTGCTCTGAACAACCAGCGTCATCAGGGTACCGACGGCTACGCCGAGGATCGGGACGCCGCCAACCTGTGCGATCATGTTGGTAAATACCGGGCTTGACGCCAGAGGCTTCATCACGCCGCCCATCGTCTCGATGCCGAGGAAAAGAAGACCGAAAGCAAAGAGCGTGCGGCCGATATTTTTGATCTGTTCATTTTTGCAGATAAAAGAAATAAGAAAGCCGACAAAAATAAATACGTAGATATAGTCTGTGATCTTAAATGCGATGATCTGCGCGGTGATCGTGGTGCCGATATTGGCGCCGAAGATGATGGAGATCGCCTGTGGCAGAGTCATCAGTCCGGCGCTGACAAAGCCGATCGCCATGACGGTGGTAGCGCTGCTGCTCTGAAGAACGGCGGTTACGAGCGCTCCGGCCAGTACGCCGAGGACGCGGTTTTTCGTCAACATCGCGAGGATGCTTTTCATACGCTCTCCTGCTGCCTTCTGCAGGCATTCACTCATCAGATTCATACCGTAGATAAATACGGCCAGGCCGCCCAGCAGCCCGAAGATAATATTCATTGCTTCTTTCATGTTATTTTCCTACTTTCTCCCTGTGTTGATGTCATTCCAGCTTGCGATGTTTCCGGTAAAGAGTCCGTTCAGTTCCTCGATTGTGGTGTCTGTGAGCGGATTCTGCGCATTGACAATGACAGCGATACCGTCCTGCGCGATGACCTGATATGTGAGCAGTTCTTTTTCATAGCTTTTCAGTTCCCGCGAAGCCATGCCAAAATCGCAGGTACCCTGCATGGCGTCATTTAAACCGGTTGTGGAGTCGGATGCGGTCACTACGACGGTTGCGTGAGTATTGATGGACATGTATTCCGCGGCCAGTTCCTGCAGAAGCGGCGCGGCTGATGTGGAACCGTGGATCGTGATGGTTCCGGTCTGCTGATTCGATAAAAATGTTGTACTGTTTTTGACCGGAACATAGGATTGGCTGACAAGCGTCTGACCTTTTCCCAGAATATACGTAAGGAAATCCTGTTCCAGATCATTTAATGTGCCGATCCATGCGAGACAGAACGGCCTGCTCAGGGGATAGTCTCCATTTTTTAAGTTTGCGAGAGTTCCGGCAGCGTTATTCACGTCAAGCACTTTTTCTCCGTCAAGATCCGTCAGGGATCCCATGGAAATATAACCGACAGCATTTTGATCTGAGCGCACGTATGCGATGACTTCCTGAGCGCTCGCCGCGATCTGTGCCGTATCGGTAGTACGATCCGGTTTCCCATCTGCGGTACTTTCATCAAAACCGACCAGCTGGGCAAATGCGCTGCGTGTACCGGATCCTTCCTCGCGGGAGATTACCCGGACGTTGCCCAGTGCGTCCAGCCCCTCTGTTTTCTGCATGCTTTGTGTTGCCGTGCCGCATCCGCCGAGTGACAGCGCGGCTGCCAGAAGCAGAACCGGCAGACGGCATTTCTTTTGCATCATGTTATTCACCTTTCTTTGAAAGCCATAAGGCCGAATATGGTATCCAGCGTTACAGGTCACACGTTAGTCAGCTAACGTGTGACCTGTAACGGCGGCACCCACATTTAAAGTCGTCTACGACGAGGTGGGTGCCGCTTTGACTCCATTAATTACCTGCCCCATGCTCTCCGCTCCCGCTCCGGTCGGTGCTTAACGAGCGCCACCGGCGCTCAGCACCGCAGCTCAGTGCGTGGCATGGGTATGACATGTAATTATCCATCACAAATCATACCTTATGGATGTAAAATCTCATGTGAGGTCTGGGAAAAATCTGTGTAAAATAGGGAAGCGGAATTCAATCATTGACATAAAAATTCTTGCCGAGTATAATAATAGCAACAGGCAGAGATGCCTCCAAATAGTGTCCGCTCCCCGATATGCGGCTTATAAATGTTCGGGATTTAAATGTTTGTGAAGCTCTGTCTTACGGCAGAGCTTTACTTTTTCATGGGAGGCAGTTATATGATTGATGCACAGCTATTCTTTCTGTCTGATGAGTATTTTCATGATTTTCCAGATGACAAATTAATGAAAAACACAGTCTCTCTGGTCGGCGCAGGCCCCGGTGACGCCGGGCTGCTGACGAGAAAAGGTCTGGCCTGTATCCGGACGGCGGACGTCATCGTCTATGATAATCTGATCTCTGGTTCGCTGTTAAATGAGGCGAGACTGGATGCAGAGTTGATCTATGTGGGGAAGCGCATGGGAGCACATTCGATGACGCAGGAGCAGATCAACCAGATCCTGATCGAGCAGGCGCAGAGCGGAAAATATGTGGTTCGCTTAAAAGGCGGCGATCCCTTTGTATTTGGACGCGGCGGAGAAGAAGCGGCGGCGCTTCACAGCCACGGATTGACCTTTGAGGTCGTACCGGGCGTATCGTCTGCTTATAGTGTGCCGGCATATGCGGGGATCCCGGTGACTGACCGCAGCTGTGCTTCTTCATTTCATGTGATTACCGGGCATGAAGGTGTCGGGAAGAAGGAATCGGTGGTTGATTATCAGGCGCTGGCGCAGGCAGAGGGTACGCTGATTTTCCTGATGGGGCTTTCCCGTCTGGAGGAGATCGCACAGTCGCTGATTCGCTATGGTAAGTGTGCGGAAACTCCGGTCGCGGTGATCGAGCGTGGAAGTACGGCAAGGCAGCGGGAACTCGTCTCAGATCTGGCACATATCGCGGAAAGGAGCCGTGCTGAAGGAATGAAAACTCCGGCGGTGATTGTCGTCGGGGAAGTTGCTGCACTGAGTAAGAAGCTTTCGTGGTACGGCCGGAGACCGCTTGGCGGAAAACGTGTGCTGGCCACCGGAACGCGGCATTTTTCGCAGGAGATGGAGCGTGTGCTTTGGCCGCTGGGAGCGGAGACCGTGAGCGTCAGTGTGATCGAGAGCCGACCGATCTTAAGTGAAGAGATGGAGCAGGCGCTCCGTAATCTGGCGGAGTATACCTGGATGGTATTTACCAGCGGAAACGGCGTGGAGATTTTCTTCGAACAGATGCGAAGGCAGCGGATTGACTTGAGGAGCATGGCGCATTTGAGGTTTGCGGCGATTGGGAAAAAGACGGCTGAGGTGTTGGAACACCATGGATATCTGTGTGATTTTACGCCTGAGTGTTATACGAGCGAGAGACTGGCGGAAGAGTGGATTCCGATATTGAATTCAGGAGACCGGGTTCTGATGCTGCGCGCCAGGGAAAGTTCACCGATATTGCCGGAAAAACTTTCAGAAGTGGGCATCCCCTATGAGGATGTAGTAGTGTATGAAACGTGGACGGACGTCAGGCGCGGTGAGGAGTTGAACCGGATCATCAAAGAAGTGGATTATGTGACGGTCGCAAGCAGCTCTGCGGTGCGGGCACTGCAAAGTCTGCTGCAGGAGCCGCTGGAGAATGATGTCAGGGTGATCTCCATCGGACCGGTGACGACAAAAGCGGCGTGTGCCGCCGGATTGCCGGTGTATGCGACGGCGAATGAGTATACGGCGGAGGGGATCGCGGAAACGATACTGGCGGATGTCCGGGGAGAGATCGCGAACGAAAAATAAAGAAAAAATCGGTCTAAAAGCAGGTTAAAAGAAACTCAGAGAAGAAGATTATCAGGAATAGAAGAAAGTACAGGAAGATTCAGATGAATGCAGAGGGAAGATACAGGGGAGCGGGATATTTTCCAATGTTTATCAGCCTTGAAAAGAAACCGGTGCTTGTTGTAGGCGCAGGAGAGATTGGCAGTCGCAGAGCACAAATCCTCGCGGAATTTGGCGCACAGGTAACGGTAGTCGCACCGGATGGCTGCCTGGATAACAAAAAGTCAGAGAGAGAAGGCTTTGCGAAAGAAAATTGTGTTATAGACACAGGCAAAGAAAGTGATGCTTTCGCAGACGGGGGAAGCGTAGTCTGGCATCGACGTACTTTTGTTGTGGATGACCTGAACGGAAAGTTTCTGGTGGTGGCGGCGACTTCGGAATTGCTGTTAAATAACCAGATTGCAGATTTATGTCGGGAGCGGGGAGTCCTCGTCAATCATGCAGGAGATCAAAGTCAGTGTGATTTTTATTTCCCTGCGATTGCGCGAAAGGAGGATCTGGTAATCGGGATCACGTCCTCGGGGAAGGATCATGGTCTGGTGAGGAAATTTGCCGCAAGGCTGCGCCAGTGGCTGGAAGAGTTATGAGAATGGATGAAAGAAGAGAGGAAACGCTTTAACGCGTTACTGCTTGACAAAACAAAAAAATTTATGTATACTATGTAGCAATGGCAAGGACGCTTATGAAATATTACAAAGCGTTCTTCTATTTATAGGCTCTCGGAATCTTGAGCCTCCCGGCCGAATTTCAACGGCCGACTGAACA
>JAJBUA010000084.1 GCA_020860565.1 Clostridiales bacterium | reverse complement strand
ATGGTTTTTGATGTTTTAAGTAGCGATTTATAAATTGATTTAATCAGTAATATTATTAATACATTTGTTGAATTTCGAACCTTTGTTTTTAAAAAATGCGTTATTATTTGATCGCATTAGCGCAGTCGAACTAAGACAACTTCAATATCAGCAGCAGACTGACGAAAAATTTGAGCAGGTATTTGAATACATTTCGGATCATGAAGAATCTGCACAAAAAGTCTTCTTTGATGGACAAATTTATGATGCTTTCGGGTTGTTGATTAGTCTGATCCAAAAAGCAGAGAAGAACATTACGCTGATTGATGGATATGTTGATGTAGATACATTAAATCTACTCTGTAAGAAAAACGATAAAGTGTCTGTCACCATCTATACTCACGAGAAAACAAAACTGAGTGAAGCGGATGTAAATAAATTTAATGCCCAATACCCTGCTTTGGATGTGAAATACACAAAAGCATTTCATGATCGCTTTCTCATTCTTGATGAAAAGATTGCGTACCATATCGGCGCTTCTTTGAAAGATGCCGGTAAAAAATGCTTCGCCGTCAATTTACTTCAGGATGATGGCGTGATCCAGGATATTTTACAACGCCTGGAATTAGAAACAGAAGAATAGGTTTTGAGATCACAGATTGTGATCTCAAAATCACCATTGAAGAGCATTGCTTCATTGGAGGATGCTCTTTTATGTTTAGAGAGTCGAGAAATCGGCTCTTTTTTGATGCACAGAAACGGAGGTGAGGATTGTGGCGACGAGTCGAATTAAGGGTATTACAGTCGAGATTGACGGCGATACTACTGGTCTGTCAAAAGCACTGAGCAGTGTAAATAAGGAGATGAAGTCCACGCAGTCCCAGCTGAAGGACGTGGAGAAGCTCCTGAAGAGATATCCTCTTGCGTTTGAAAAAGATGCAGGGGGATTTTTTTCATTATGCTATTGCTTTTACCGCGCCTATCAATTATAATGAATTTGCAAACTGCACAAGAATGAGAGAAAAATTGTGCAGTTTGAGAAAGCAGGTGATATTATGGATGAAAACCTGAAAAAACTTTTTTTGAGCCATGGTGGGATCCTGAGAACAATGGATCTGCGTCAATGTGGCTATTATAACCAAAAAATACAAAAACTGATAGAAGATGGCGAGATAGAACAAATTCGTCGAGGATATTATCAGTATATGGATGAGAATGCATTTTCTGAAGCAACCATCATTGCCGCGCTGTTTCCCGATGGTGTTGTGTGCATGGAAAGTGCTTTGGATTTTTATGGATATACAGAAAAGACGCCATCAGCATGGCATATAGCGGTCGACAGCAAAACCTCGAGAAGGCGGTTCAAAATTTCCTATCCGATGGTGAAGCCACATTTTGTTACGTCAGAGCGTTTTGTAATTGGCATTACAGAAGCTGAAATTGAAGGGACGAAGCTACAGATTTATGATAGAGAACGAACAATCTGTGACTGTCTGCTTCATCGCAATAAAATGGAAGCAGAGGTGTTTGCCGGTGCAGTAAGGGGTTACTTTGCTGACAATGAACGAAATGAGTCCAGACTTGGTAAATATGCAAACGAACTTCGGGTTCAGAAAAGGGTAAGGGAGGTACTTGGAGTATGGCTGTAAAAAACAAAAGTGCATCTGTACTTGCCAGGCTTCGTAATCAGGCAAAGGAAGAGGGCATCAGCTATCAGATGAGTCTGCAGTTGTTTTTTCAGGAAGAATTTTTACGCAGGCTGTCGCATTCACGATACAAAGATAACCTGATTTTAAAGGGCGGGATGTTCATATATGTTCTCACCGAGTTTGACAGCAGACCGACGAGAGACATGGATTTTATGATTCGAAGTCTCTCAAATGAGCTTAGCAACATAAGAACTGTTATGGAAGAAATATGCGGCATTCAGACAGATAATGATTACATCTGGCTGGAGGTAACCGGAGTGGAGCAGATCACCCTCGAAAAGCAATATCCGGGTGTGAAAACAAAGTTTATCGGGCACATCAATAACGTCCGGGTACCATTTTCAGTGGATGTAGGGATTGATGATGTGATAGTACCAGGAGCGGAAATCCGGGAAATTGCGACAAGACTGGAGGGCTTTGAGGCACCTGAAATTTATACATATTACCTTATCTGTCAGGGGACGATTGACCGTAAGGTATTATCGGCGCTTCGAAAGAAAAGCTATTATGACATCGGCGATGCTCTCCTGCAGAAAACAGTGACGACGGATTTCCTGACAAAAAAGCGTGTGGTGAATAAGGGCATCGTACCCCAGTACTACGTGGAGAATAGCCACGAAGCTATTATCCCACGAGACATTTTCATGTAGGTCAGGGAAGAAATGACGAGACGCGCCAATATTTCAACAGGGACAGGCAAGCGCAGGGTGTACAGTGGTCAATACGCATTATCGAGTATCGTCTTCTGCGCACATTGCGGAGATTTGTTTCGAAGAATCACCTGGACTAATCGGAAAAAGAAATCCATCATGTGGCGATGCGTCAGCCGTGTGTCGAAAAAAATGAGCGGGATTGACTGCCCGGCCAGGACGATTCGGGAGGAAGACCTTCAGGCGGTGGTGGTAAAAGCCATCAATGATGTGTTCTCCGGCAAGGATACCATTATCCTGATTTTGAAGGAGAATATCGAAAAGGTAATCGGCAGTGGCAACGACAGCAAGGTTGAAGCGATTGAGGCAGAGCTTGCAGAGTTGCAAAAGGAAATTTTGAAGAAAGCCAATGCGAGACAGGCTTACGATGACATTGCAGACAGAATCGAGGAACTCCGCAGAGAAAAACAGGCATTGCTTCTGGAAGACGCCAACAAGGAGGGAAGCCGCCAGCGGGTGGAGGAGATGGAGAAATTGCTCGATGAGATGGAAACGGCGGTCAACAGAATGAAAGCAGGAATTATCAGATGTATGCAAACCGAGGATTATTGTCCCGGAACAGCAGATTTCAGGGCGATAGCAAATAAAACCGGAGCATTTGCTGATATTGAAGAAGAAATTGAGATTATAGGATTTATCAACTGCGGTGGATGTCCCGCAAAAAAAGCAATATTACGAGCAAGAGAATTGGTGAAGAGAGGAGCAGATACGATTGTATTCGCAAGCTGTATCCAGAAAGGTACTCCTATCGGTTATCCCTGCCCGTTTGCAAAAAAGATGAAAGAGATAATCCAAAACGACTTGGGAGATAAAGTTCAGGTTCTCGATTATACGCATTGATTTTCAATATAATTGAAGCTTCAAACGAAAATTCATATGGGAGGAAAAACAATGTTATTTATTTGTTATCCAAAATGTTCAACCTGCAAGAAGGCGAAGAAGTGGCTTGACAGTCATAATATAAAATATACAGAGCGTCATATCGTAGAAGATACTCCATCTTATGAGGAATTAAAAGACTGGTATTGTAAGAGCGAACTTCCATTAAAAAAATTTTATAATACCAGTGGCCTTTTATATAAGGAAATGCACCTGAAAGACAAGCTGGTCATAATGAGCGAAGAAGAGCAGTTAAGTCTGCTTGCGGCAAACGGAATGCTGATCAAGCGACCGTTGCTGATAGACGGGAATACGGTACTGGTTGGATTCAGGGAAACGGAGTGGAGTGAGAAATTGAAATAAAAAACGAAAGCTGTTGATGCGTAAGAAAATTACGTGTCAGTAGCTTTTTTTATTTCTGTGATCATTGTAATATTAGGATGCAAATTGTAAACCAAGTTAAAATATAAGTTGACAATCTGAAGCCCATTCATTATAATCCAGAGGAGATCTTTGTGATGCTGATTTTTATCACAGAAATCAATAGAAAGCAGTTTCCTGAAAAGTTATTTTTAAATGAAATGATCGGAGATAAATGTATGGCTTATGTGACTGAATTAAAGGACTCTGTATTGGCAGGCCGTAAAGCATCAAAAGAAGAAGTTATGCGGCTGATCCCAGAGCCGCTGGATGAGCTTACGGAGGCGGCGAATGAGATACGGGAGCATTTTTGCGGCAGCCGGTTTGATCTGTGTACGATCATCAACGGAAAGAACGGTATGTGTTCTGAGGATTGTAAGTACTGTGCGCAAAGCGTGCATTATCAGACAAACGCAGGCGACGCTTATCCGTTGCTTTCCACTGCGCAGATCTATGAGCAGGCAAAGTACAATGAGGAAAGAGGGGTGCTCAGATATTCGATTGTCACGTCGGGGAAGCGTCTGAGCAGTGCCGAAGTGGACCGTGTGTGTGAAAGTATCCGCTATATCAGGTCTCATTGCAGGATTGAAGTGTGCGTTTCCTTTGGACTTCTGGATGAGGAACAGTTTCAGAAAATCCGCGATGCCGGTGCTTCCAGAGTTCACTGTAATCTGGAGTCTTCCGCAGGGTATTTTAAGGAGATCTGTTCTACGCATACTTATGAGGAGAAGATTGAGACATTGAAGGCTGCGAAACGCGCGGGGCTGTCGATTTGTTCCGGCGGCATCATCGGTCTGGGGGAGACGATGGAAGACCGGATCGATATGGTTCTTACGGTCAGGAAACTCGGCGTAACATCCGTTCCGGTCAATGTTTTAAATCCCATTCCAGGGACTCCGCTGGAGCATAATCCGGTGCTGTCGGAGGATGAGGTGCGCAGGACGGTCGCCCTGTTCCGTTTTCTCATACCGGAAGGAGATATCCGGCTTGCGGGCGGCAGGGGATTATTTGAAGATAAAGGACTCAGCATATTCCGAAGCGGTGCCAATGCCGCGATATCCGGAGATATGCTCACGACGCAGGGGATTACAGTTGAAACGGACAGAAAATTATTGGGTTCGCTGGGATATGAAGTGAGATTGTCATGAGCAGAGGTTTGTTTATTACCGGTACCGGTACAGATATAGGAAAGACTTATGTTACGGGACTGATTTTAAAAAAGCTGCATGAAGCAGGTGCCAGGGCAGCGTATTATAAGGCCGCAGTCAGCGGAAATGAAAGAGATGATCAGGGAGAGCTGATTCCGGGAGATGCGCAGTATGTCGCCGGGATATCCGGGATCGACCAGCATATAGACAGCATGTGTCCCTATATATATGAAAGAGCGTATTCGCCTCACCTGGCGGCAAAAATCGAGGGCAATCCAGTAGATATGAACCGGGTAGAAGAAGGCTATCGTGCGCTGGCCGGTTCGTACGATTATATTACGATGGAGGGAAGCGGAGGAATCCTGTGTCCCATCCGGTACGACAACGAGGAAATATGGCTGGAAGATATGATAAAAAGACTCCAGTTACCCTGTCTGATTGTGGCGGATGCGGGACTGGGTACGATTAATGCAGTGGTGCTGACCGTGGAATACATGAAGATGAAGCAGATCAGCATAAAAGGAGTCATATTCAATCACTTTCATGCGGAAAATGAATTGGAGCAGGATAACCTCGTGATGTGTGAAAAACGCACGGGAATACCAGTGCTTGCAGCCGTTGCGGACGGTGCAGAAGATCTTGCGATCGACGCGCAGACGCTGATGGATTTGTTCGGATAATCAGTAATTTTGCAACTGATTGACAGTTGCTGACGCAGCTTCCGATAAGTTATATTACAGGAACCTGCTTCGCAGAACCCTGTAATCGGATTGACGGCGCAAAAACCAGGCGCCTTTTATTGAAAGTTCCTGTCGGAACTTCCGATAAGTGATGTTGTAGAAGGAGAAGAAACGAAACTATGATCTGGTACCCATATGAGCAGATGAAAACGATGAAAAAGCCCTACGAAATCAAAAAAGCGCAGGGTGTATATCTGTATACAGAAGATCAGAAGCTGATTGACTCGGTTTCTTCCTGGTGGTGTATGATTCACGGATATAATCACCCGGAACTGAATGAGGCGATGAAGCAGCAGATTGACCGGTTTTCCCATGTGATGCTGGGCGGACTTACGCATGAACCAGTCAGAAAGCTCTCAGATAAACTGGCGGAATGGCTGCCGGGCGATCTGGATTACTGCTTTTTTTCCGATTCGGGAAGTGTGGCGGTGGAAGTGGCGCTGAAAATGGCTCTGCAGTATTTCATGAACCGCGGGGAAACCGGGCGGACGATGATTCTATCTCTGGAGCATGCGTATCACGGAGATACCTTTAAGACCATGGAGGCGGGGGATGATGAGGATTATCATTTTGTGCTGAATGCCTATGGGAAAAGCCCGTATGTCGTACATATTCCGACCGAGATTGAACGACTGGAAGAGGCTTTTGATACTTATCATGACAGGCTTAACTGTCTGATCGTAGAGCCGTTGCTGCAGGGAGCCGGCGGTATGCGGATGTATGACGTTTCCTTCCTCAGACGCGCCAGAGAGTTATGCGATCAGTATGGGGTTTTGCTGATATTTGATGAGGTGGCTACGGGCTTTGGACGGACGGGGAACCGTTTTGTCGCTGATCTCGTACTGCCGGATATCCTGGTGCTGGGAAAGGCGCTGACGGGAGGATATATCGGGCATGCGGTTACTGTGTCAAATAAGAAGGTGTTTGACGGATTTTATGATGATGTGCCGGAGCATAGTCTGATGCACGGTCCTACCTTTATGGGAAATGCAGTGGCATGCAGCGTGGCGTTAAAAGGCATTGAGATTTTTGAACGTGAAAATTATATGGAAAAGATCCGAAGGATCGAAGAAATTTCAAAGAGGGAAATGCTCGGATTTACGGAGGAGGGAATCAGAGAAGTAAGAGTGATGGGCGGATGTACCTGTGTGGAAGTGGAAGACGCCGGTATACTGAAAGGCTATCAGCAGTTTGCATACGAAAGTGGCGTATTCAGCAGGCCATTTCTGAATTATATGTATTCCATGGTTCCTTATATTATAACAGAGGAAGAACTGGTAAAGGTATTTGATACGATGAAAGCCTGGTTTCATCGTGTATGAGGATCAGGAAAGCAGCAGGGAAGAGATTATGTATAGTATAAAAATGCGCGCCAGCGAGAGGAAAAATCATATCTCCGGCGCAGAAAAAATAGTACCGGAAGAAAATATCTGTTCGGTTACGGATACGCTCATGGAACGGGGAATGCATCACGCAAAAGGAAATGCGGATTTTATTCATATCAAAATTGAGAAAATAAGGGACGAGGAAATCCAGTATCTGGACGCGCTGCCGGTATCGACGATGGAGGCGGACGATTACCGGGAAAGCGAGGATATCATTGCGGATTTTTTAGCGGATATCGGCTTGAATGGCCGGGTTGCTGATGTGATGGAATTGTTTCGGCAGACCTATGCCATGAGGGGCGCCATGCTTCTGGATATCGGGAGCCTGAAGAGGCTGGAACCGGATCCGGAGCGGGGCATCCGTGTTACCTATATGGACAAGGAAAGAAAAAATGAGAGAATATCCAGTGAGAAAGATCATTATATGGAGGCGATTGTGCTGGCCACGAAGGTCGCCCATGCACCCGGAATCGTAGGAGAGATCTGTATATCGGATGATCCGGATTATGTCACGGGGTATATCTGTTCCCGGAAAAAGGGCTATGTGAGAATCACACGCATGAAAGAGGTGGGAAGTCCGCTGGGAGGAAGAATATTTTTCTATTCCTCCAGAGAGGGCAATGTGGCAGAGACGATCAAATATCTGGAAAAGCAGAAGGTAATTGTAAGAAATATCACGCCCATAGTACCGCAAAAGCATGCGGATCGATTTGCATTTATCGAAGATGAACTTGCCGGGTTACGTGAAAATCACCTGTACCGGGAGCAGAAAATGATCTGCTCCGGCCAGAGTAAATATGTGGAAGCGGGTGGAAAACGGAAACTCATGCTGGCGTCCAACAGTTATCTGGATCTGATATCGGATCCCCGCGTGAAGGAATATGCTGCTGAAATTGCGCTTACCTATGGCGCGGGATCCGGCGGGTCGAGACTGACCACGGGAAATACCGATCTTCATGTCGCATTAGAGGAAAAGCTGGCGGAATATAAAAAATGCGAAGCGGCCATTGTTTTTAATACGGGGTATGTTGCGAATCTGGCGACGATCTCAACTCTGGCAGGAAAAGATACGGTTATATTCAGTGATGAGTTAAATCATGCCAGTATCATCGATGGGTGCAGACTAAGCAGGGCAAGGATCATCCGTTATCAGCATAACGATATGGCTGATCTGGAACGCCGGATCAAAGAGTATGCACCGTGTAAGGGGCTGGTTGTCAGTGACGCGGTGTTCTCCATGGACGGAGATATTTTAAAGCTTCCGGAGTTTGTGGAAATCTGTAATCAATATCAGATGATCTCCATGATTGATGAAGCGCATTCAACGGGCGTGCTGGGAGAAACCGGACACGGGATATGGGAATATTTCGGATATGCCTGCGCACGGCCGGATATTATCATGGGAACCTTAAGTAAGTCGGCAGGCAGCGAGGGCGGTTTTGTGTGCGCGGACGCCAGAGTCATCGACTATCTCAGGAATAAAGCCAGAGGATATATCTTTTCAACATCTCTGTCTCCGGTGACTGTGGCAGCGTCATGGAAAGCGCTGGATATTATGGAAAAAGATACCGCTCTCTTCGCCAGACTCCGGGGAAATATCCGGATATTTTGTCAGGCGCTTGCCAGCTATGGCATTGACGCGGAATCGGAAACAGCGATCATACCTGTAATTGTGGGCGATGAAGAAAATGCACTGAAGATGCAGGAGAAATTGTTTGAAGCCGGTTATTACATATCCGCAATTCGTTATCCAACGGTGGCCCGTAACCAGGCGAGACTGCGGGTCGCCATTATGGCGACACATACGCATAAGGAACTGCAGGAGGCAGCAAAGGCCATCGCGGATTTGTATTGATTTTATGGGAACATTGTCCATGGAAATGCATAGGATGATACCAAAGCCGAAAACTCATCCGTTGATTGATGGGAGAAGGAGCCGATGAAATGGCGGTATCTATTACGAAAAAGACAAGCACACATAACACGACGGCGGCTGCCGGCAGGGCGATCAGATATATTATTATTCATTATACGGCGGGCGTTACCTCCGCAAAGGGGACGGCGGCGGACACGGCGGCTTACTTTGCCGGCACGACGAACCAGACGTCCGCGGATTTCATCGTGGATGATGAGACGATTGTGCAGTACAACCCGGATCTGGAAAACCGGTATTGCTGGCATTCCGGTGGAAGAAATGTTTCTACAAAAGGCGGTTCTCTGCATGGCGTGGCGAAGAATGCCAATTCGATTGCAATTGAGGTCTGTTCGACGAACAGCACAGGAAAGGTTTTGCCCGCGAATGATAAGACGTGGAGCTTTACGGATGCGGTGGTCGCAAAAGCGGCGGAACTGGCGCGGTACCTGATGGAGAAATATTCGATTGACGTGGATCATGTGATCCGCCATTACGATGTCACCGGTAAGCTGTGTCCGGGGATTATCGGCTGGAATGCGGATTCCGGAGATGAGAGTAAGTGGAAAGCATTTCAGGCGGCGATTGTGTCCGGGAGAACGGATGTATCTGACAATGGAGAGACGGAAAGCTTCCGGGTGAAGGTGAACATCAGCAACCTGAACATCCGGACGGGCCCGGGGACGGATTACGCGAAGACCGGAGAATATACCGGAGTGGGCGTCTTTACAATTGTGGAGACATCTGCGGGAGACGGATCAGCAGCCGGATGGGGATTGCTGAAAGCGTATCAGGATGAGCGTAACGGATGGATTGCTCTGGACTATGCTGAGAAAGTATAGAGATAAAATCCGGGGAATGCCGATCAGGCGGCCATTGATGATCGATGACCAAACGGCGCCTGTTGGATTCAGGGAAACAGAGTGGAAGGATAAATGGAATAGATAGGCTGTGTGAGAAAGATACAATAAAACCCTGCATCTGTAAAATGGAAGCAGGGTTTTGTGGGCTTTCAATTGATTTTAATACAACAACGCTCAGTTCGCCGCAAGAATCTCCTGCGCGATCGCAGATTCAAGATCCATGATCACAACGCGGCGGTTTTTCGCACCTTCGGATTCGATGAACTTACTGGTGATATCCCCGGCGATTTCGCGGTCCTGTCCGCGTTCGAAAGGATCTACCGCGTAGCCCAGCCCGATGGTCTGGATCTGGGATTCCGGCACGCCGTATTCTGCGACGAGAAGATTTTTTACCGCTTCAGCGCGGTGGTTTGAAAGTTCTAAGCAGGACTCATGCGAACCGTCGGTCGCCGTTGTCCCTGCGATCAGGATCGAATGATCCGGGTGCGCCAGAATGGCTTCTGCGACCGGCGCGACGGCAGCTTTTGCGGCGGCTTCGTTGATAAAGGCGGCTTCATTTTTTACGAACATGACCTGTGTCTCATTGAGTTCAAACGGTGTTTCAAATACCAGCGCATCCTCAGTCGTTTCGCCGATGGTCACAGCTTCCAGAGTTTCATCCTCCGGAGCATTGATGATAAAGGTGTAATTGATCGTATCGCTGCCCCAGTCCTTACAATGGAAGAGAAGATAATACGTAGTTAACGGATCCAGCCGATATTCTTTGGTGGAGGTCTTGCCGTCCTGACCGGCGCTCCAGTCTCCGATCCTTGTCCCGTACTGATCGTAGATACCGATGATCAGATTCTTAGTACCGGTACTCATATTGACAGCGGAGAAGGAATAAGTTGCGTTTTCCGCACTGTTGGTGGTAAAGGCAAACCACGAGTTGCTCGCATCCTGAACTTTTCCGGAGAATTGCAGGTTCAGCGGCAGAAGGGCAGCGTCGTCTGCGTTGAAAGCCGGATAGATGGTTCCCTCCAATGCGCCGGAGAGTCCGCGGGCTTCAGAAAAGCTGTCGGTGGTCTGGTACGCGGTCGTCGGCTTATCAGCTTCGCGGATGATCAGCATATAATTAATGGTGTCTTTATGATTGTCTTTGCCGTTCACATAAAAATAATAAACCGTGTTTGGATCGAGTTTAAAATCCTTCGTGGAGAATCCTCCGCCTTCATCCGCGGTCCAGTCTCCCAGCCGGTCTCCGTTTTCGTTATAGACTGCGGCATAGAGTTTTTTGCTGCCTTTGGTCTTGTTGACAGCGGTCAGGCGGTAGGTTGCATTTTCGGTTGAGGTGGTGGTAAAGGCAAACCACATGGCTTCGCTGTTTTTATAGGTGCCGTAAAGGCGGGTCTCCAGAGGCAGCAGGACTGCGTCATTCATATTGGTGCCGCCCCGGATATCTGTAGTATCCGTGACAGTACTCTTCTCGGTGGCACCGAAGGAGATCGCGTTGCCGGTATCGGCTGTATTTTTACCGGCAATGACTGCGGCTGCTGCATCCGCACTGATTGCGTCTGCGTCGATTGGCGAGATAGAGAGAGAATAATCCGCGCCCTTCCAGTTTTCTGTAGTTAAGCGCAGGTAGTATTTTGTGGAAGGCTCCAGCTCAACATCGATGAAGGTGGTAAAACCGCCGCTGTTCGCCTTCTGGCTGTACAGTTCATTTCCCTTTATATCAATGAGATAAAGAGTCAGGTTTTCCGAATCCTTCCCCAGGGCAATTTCATAGGTCGACGTATCACCGGTGGTAAAGGTATACCAGAGGATCCAGCCACCGTTGCCACGACTATCGACCTGTCCGAGAATCACGGTTTCCAGCGGGATTTCCGGCGCTTCGTCCATGTTTGCGCCGGCTTCCAGTTCGATCTCTTCCTGCGACGGAGCTTCCGCGGTGCTTTCCGGTGACTCTTCTGTGGTGTCCGGAGACTCTTTTTCAGAGTCGGTTTCCGGTTCTTCGGATTCTCTGGCCTCAGAGGTTTCCGTTTCTGTCGTTGATTCTTCGGCTGAATTCTCGTTTTCGACTGTTGTTGTACCCGCTACCGTTTTTACAACGTCTGAACTCTGGCATCCTCCCAGCATAAGAGCGGTGCTCAAAGCGGCTGTCAACAGCAGCCCATTTATTGTCCTTTTCATGTTACCTACCCCTTTTATCTTTTCATTTATCTTAACCAATCCCGAGAGATCGGAGATATGCACGATTATCTTGTAAAAACCATTTGGTTTATTATACTCAATGTTTTATGCCGGAGTCAATCCATTGTGGAGATAAAAATCGAGGGCAATTCTGCTCCCTTGTTTTTTGCGCTGATCTGATTTATACTGTTACTGTTTTAAAAGGTTTGAAAGTAAGTTTAAAGCGCCGACAAAGAAAAGGAAACAACCATGGAATTTTTATACACTGTCAAAGGGAATGAGGTGTGTCTCGACAAGATTCTGGAACCGGAAGCAGAGACCGATATCCCGGAAATGCTGGAAGGACTGCCGGTCACCGAACTGGGTTCGTATGTCCTGTCCGGGACGGTAGTCGAGATCGTGCATATCCCGCCGCAGGTGAGAAAGATCGGCGCATACGCGTTTTACAGCTGCGCAAAATTAAAAAAGATTTACTGCTATGGCCGGGCAACCGATCTGGGAGCAGGAGTCTTTGCAGACGACCGGCGGATTGCCTATCTCGACCTGACGGTATTTGCCGGGGAACGTTCCTGCATGAAAGAAATGCTCTCCGAGATCCGGCAGACATTACGCGTGCAGATTCACGAGGTGAACGAGAGCCGGCAGCCGCTGACGGCAGAGACTGGCGCAGCACAGACCACAATGACCGCAATCAAAGAGAAAGAAGCAAGACTGATCTTCCCGGAATACTTCGAGGAATCCGTAGAAAACACCCCGGCACGCAAGCTGATGGTCGAGACCCACGGCTGCGGCCAGAGATATCGCTACTGCTTCGTACGCAGAGAATTTCAATACGCGGGATATGATGACCTTTTCGTACACGCGCAGGTACAGGAGTCAGAAGAACTGTCAGCAGAGATGGCGATCGGCCGGCTGCGCTATCCGCGCGAGCTGGGCCGCAGGAGCCGCGAGCGTTACGAAGCATATCTGCGGGAACACTGGCGCATCGCCGCCGAAGTCGCGATCCGCGCAGACCGTCCCGCCAGACAGTCCGTGAGCAACATAGACCCAGAAACCCTGCCATGGCTGATCGAAGAACTCATCAAACCAGACCCGGAGCAGCTCCGCGAGATCACAGACATCGCCCAACGGGAGCAGGACACCGCGATGGTAAGCTGGCTGATGGACTACCGGCACCGCTGCTTTGGCAATGAGACAACCCCGGTAAATGGCAGGCGGAGACGAAGATTTGTATTATAGGGTTAAACTTATTGAGATCATCTGGCAGTGCTTCCAGCTGATTTATTATATAAATTTTATCCAAGAAGGTAGTTCCTGAGGAAGAAACATATCCGCAGAGGACATTTTTCACGTCGGCACTTAGTGAGCAGGATGCTTTTCCTGCGAACTTAGTACCGCTACATGAAAACCTGATATGTAATGACTTTTGTCAAGATGTAGAGGTAACAAAAATCACC
>JAJBUA010000008.1 GCA_020860565.1 Clostridiales bacterium | reverse complement strand
ATGATGATGACGATCCGGCTGAGTACAATTACTACTATATGCAGTCCAACGGTAAGGCTTACAAGCAGACCGGTGACAGCATCAGCAAAAAGACCATCAATGGCAAGAAATATGCTTTTGATGAAGATGGTAAGATGCTCTACGGCTGGGTAGCTCATGACGGTAGCATGCTGAACGGTGAGGATGACTGGTATGTAGCTAGTACATCCGGAGATTCCAGTTCTTATGTATACTACTTTGGCGATTGGACCGATGGCTCCATGAAGACCGGCTGGCAGAAAATCACAGTTCACGATCCGGATAAGGATGACGATTATGATTACTGGTTCCAGTTCAAGTCGAATGGTAGCAGACGTTTTCATACCTCTGATACAGCTACCTGGAAGAGCGGCGGCAAATATTATCACTTCAATGAATATGGTGTAATGGTTTACGAGTGGTTTATTACAACCGATGATGCTTCTGCTGCTGATGGCTATGGCGATTCCAGCGCATGGCGTTACTTCAACAGCCCAGAGGACGGCGCTCGCGCAACTAAGGGTTGGTTCAAAGTGGTTCCGCCGACAGATGACAACACCTTCTATGAGGATGATGATACATTTGCCAAGTCTGATTCTGATGACGAGTCCGAGAGATGGTACTACGCTGACAGCGATGGTATTCTGGCAATGGGCGAAATCAAAAAGATCAAAGGTAAATACTATGGCTTCTTCCCGGACAGCAGTGGCAAAGGCGGACGTATGCTGGTAGGTCTGTGCGCTCTTGAAACAGATCCGAGTGACGGCTCTGTGATTCTGTCCGTAATTGATGATGATATGGACAGTGATGATCTGGATGACTTCATGGATGCTTACGAAGGAAAGTCCACTAATGGTACCGGTCCGAATGACGGAGATGTATCTCTGTACTATTTTGGAGACGCAGGCGATATTGATGTTGATGGCGCAATCAAGACCGGTTCTGTGAGCATCAATCTGGATGGCGACAGCTACTCCTTCTACTTCAAGAAGACAGGCGGCATTGAGTCTCGCGGACGTGGCATCAATGGTATCGATACCGATGGTTATATGTATAAGTTCGGTCAGAAGATGAAAGCTGACTCCGATGAGAAGTATATTGTGGTTTACGCTACCGCAGAAGAAGGTTTTGATGATGCCGTCGTTGTCGATTATGACAGCAGCGATGTGAGAACCGGTAAAGTTGATCAGGCTACTCTGCTCAGCGACAAGGTTTGGGATGATTCTAACGATGAGTATATTTCTGTAGTATATGGCTTTATGGAGGATATGTTCCTTGTAAATACCAGTGGAAAGATCCAGACTGGCAAGAAGACCGGAACCAAGGACGGCGATGACTGGTATTGGTACACCGTTAAGGGTAGTTCTTCTGAAAAGGGCGGCAACATCATCGCGTATGCAAGCACCAAGAACCTGAAGAAGTCTTCTGAGTTCCTGACCCTGCTTGGTGTAGAAAATTGGGATGATATCACTGTAGAGGTTGCTTCTGCAGCAGCAGGTAACACTACTGCGGATACTTCTACTGACGCAGATGAAGAGTAATTTAACGTGTATAATCATTTTGGAAAGAACTTATTCGTTATAATGTCCTGACAAATGATTAAAACTGGAAGAACCGTTATAAATCTGAGAAATCAGAGGAGTAACGGTTCTTCTTTTATATGAGCTTTAGCCTGTTACACAGCGGGGCAATCCATGCAGGATGATAGAAAAATATTACCAGAACCGTACAGTGTGAAAGAAGGAACAGAAAAAGCTGGTGTAAATTACTCGCGAATTTTACAGATGCAATCGTATCATTTTTAAATGTGCAAACCCCCATTTAACTTTTATATAATTATTATGTGTATTAGATTCGCACTTTCTAATGCTGTTCATAGCCGATTATCTGACATAAACATACTGGAAGTCAGAAATCACCGAACAAGAAAATGCTTCCCGGACTCCTGCTCGGTTACTTGAACTGGACGGAGAGCGTAAATTGTAAAATATATTACCTAGCGCCGCGAATAAAAGAAGAGCCGTTACTCTTCTGATTTCTCAGATTTGTAACGACTCTTCAATGTTATTGGTAAAACTGTGCTTTTAAATATTATTCTGTAGATTCTTCGGTTGTTTCTTCATCCGTAGAGGTACTTGTATTAGTATCTTTCGCGACCTCAATCTCATCCCAATCAGTTACACCGAGTTCTGCAAGAAGTTCTGAGCACTCTTTCAGGTTCTTGCTGTTTGCATAAGCAATAACGTTACCATTGCCTGCAGTGCCGTTGCTTCTCTTAACGGTGTACCAGTACCAGTCATCGCCGTCCTTGACGCCAGACTTCTTACCGGTCTGAACCTTACCAGAAGTATTTACAAGGAACATATTCTCGTTGAAGCCAGTGATGCAGATGACCACTTCATCATCATCATCATAACCTTTACGCCGTACGAGGTTCGCTTCATCAATGCCGCTGGTAGAATCAGTGGTGCTTCTGATATCGCTGCTGTCATAATCAATAACGATCGAATTATCCTCATTGATATCGCCGGTAGCATAAACCAGAATGTACTTCTCATCAGAATCAGCTTTGACCTTCTGACCATACTGATAGATGTAATCGCCGTCGTCAATACCATTTACGGAACGTCCACGAGACTCAACACCACCGCTCTTCTTGAAGTAGAAGGAGTAGCTGTCGCCATCCAGACTGATGTTGGTGCTGCCGGTCTTCATAGCGCCGTAGACATCTGCATCGGAGTCATCTCCAAAGTAGAACAGATAGATGCCGGTTTCAGCAGAGGAAGTACCCTCATACTCATCAAGGAAATCATCCAGCTTATCACTGTCCATATTTCTCATTTCGTCAGAGCCAACATAAACAACTTCATCAATGAGCTCACCGTCTTCATCATTCATCTTTAATGCGCACAGACCGGTCAGCATACGGCCGCCCTTCTTGCCATCGTTCGGATAGAAGCCGTAATATTTGCCTTTGATCTTCTTGATCTCACCAACAGCCAGTTCACCGTCGCTGTCAGCGTAGTACCAAAGCTCGCCTTCGTCATCGGAGTCGGAGGTTGCAAATGTATCATCATCTTCAAAGTAGCTGTTGTCTTCTGTCGGCGGAATTACCTTGAACCAGCCCTTGGTTGCGCGAGCGCCATCCTCTGGACTGTTGAAGTATGCCCAGCTCTTAACATCGCTTGCCGTGCCATCATCAGAAGCAATAAACCACTGGTATACCATTACGCCGCGGCTATCAAAGTGATAATATTTGCCGCCGCTCTTCCAGGTCTTGCTATCTGCATCATGAGTACGCTTTTTACCGTTCGACTTAAAGTTAAACCAATAATCATAGTCGTCATCCTTGTCGTTTTCATCATCATGAACGGTAATCTTCTGCCAACCGGTCTTCATGGAACCATCAGTCCAGTCGCCGAAGTAATAAGTAGCATCTGCCCACTCATCCTCAGCGTTTCTCAGCTCGCCATCGTCGCTGACCCAACCGTAGAGCATCTTACCATCCTCATCAAAAGCATATTTCTTGCCGTTGATGGTCTTCTTAGATACGGTATCGCCAGTCTGCTTGTAAGCTTTACCATTAGACTGCATATAGTAGTAATTGTACTCAGCCGGATCGTCATCATCATCCTGGTCCTCATTTACTACCATAACCCAAGTGTTGCGAACCATAACGCCGTTAGCGTCTACATAGTAAGTATCATCGTCATCCTCGATGATCTTGTCTACTGCCATAGCGCCGTTCTCTTCGCTGTCAAGCCAATACCAGTTGTCGCCTGACTTCTTCCACTCGTCTTCTACTCTGTTGCCGTCGCTGTCGTAATAATACCATACGCCATCTTCCTCTACCCAGCCAGCAGCTGCGAAGGAGGTCATGGAAGCGCCGATTGCCAGCAGAGCCGCTGCAGATGCAACTGCAACTAATTTAGTCTGCTTTTTCATGTTAATGCACTCTCCTTTTTGATTTGAAATTTCTTTTGAAATCCCTTAAAATTAGCATTACGAGATGATTACACATCGGTTTTATAAATCAAAGTGTTAATATTTCCTTAAAAACTAAAAACCACCGGACATAATTTCCGATGGTTTTTATGATAATTATGAGTATATCGTTTTTCGCAAACTGGATTTACAGTTTGGGTTAGTCTGCGTATCCGTTCGGATTTTTCTGCTGCCAGTTCCATGAGTCCATGCACATCTCATCGATGCCGTACTCCGCAACCCAACCCAGTTCCCTGCGGGCTTTATCCGGATCGCAGTAGCAGGTGGCGATATCGCCGGCACGGCGTGGCTTGATGACGTAGGGAAGTTCACGGCCGCAGGCTTTGCTGAAAGCTGCGACAACCTGCAGTACGCTGTAACCATGTCCGGTTCCGAGGTTGTAGATACGGACGTCTTTTTCTTCGTTGAATTTGGCGAGAGCCTTCACGTGACCGCGCGCCAGATCTACGACGTGAATATAATCTCTGACGCCGGTGCCGTCCGGAGTGTCATAGTCGTTGCCGAAAACTCCGATGGAGGGCAGCTTGCCGATCGCGACCTGCGCGACATAAGGGAGCAGGTTATTGGGGATTCCCTTGGGGTCTTCGCCGATCTTGCCGGATTTGTGAGCGCCGATGGGATTAAAGTAACGCAGCAGAATCACATTCCATTCGGGATCGGATTTGCGGATATCGATTAAGACCTGTTCCAGCATGGTTTTAGTCTGTCCATATGGGTTGGTCGGAGTTTTCTTGGGACATTCCTCTGTGATGGGGATCATGGCCGGATCTCCGTAAACGGTGGCGGAGGAACTGAAAATGATATTTTTAATGCCGTGGCGCCGCATGGAATCACAGAGCAGTAAAGTGCCTGTCATATTGTTGTGGTAATATTCAATTGGTTTCTGGACAGATTCTCCGACGGCTTTATATCCGGCGAAATGGATGACCGCGTCGATCTTTTCCTGATCCAGAATCGCGTCGATCGTCGGCTGATCCAGAAGATCCGCCTGATAAAAAGTAAGAGATTTGCCGGTGATTTCCTGTACACGGTCGAGCGCTTTGGCGCTGGAGTTATAAAGATTGTCGATTACGACGACTTCATAACCTTCATTTAATAATTCAACACAGGTATGGCTGCCGATATATCCGGCGCCGCCGGTCACTAAGATTCTCATGATGATAGTTTCCTTTCTGCAATTTGGGATTTTAATATGTTTAGTTTAATTTAGGGAAAATGAACTGTTATTAATATAACGAAAGGGCAGAAAAAAGTCTATATAAATTTGAAATAAAAAATCTCCCGCACATGGGAGACAACTATCTTCAAGGGGGGCCTGCTAAGGGGATAACCCCTTAGCAGGAATGAGTATGAAAAAGCTTTGTATCGTCAGGCGGGAAACCTGACACAAAGGTCATCGCCTTTCGACGATGCTTTTATACTATATATCAAAAATGTGAACGAATTATGTTCGGAAAGTGAAAAAAGAATAAAGAAAGCGGGAATAAAAAGATTGGGAAACCGTGAAAAAAAGCCTTTAAAAATATGGCGCGATTGTATATAATAAGAAAGAATAGATAATTATGGTCTGAAATAAAGCCCGGAGGCAGGAAACGATAACCGGGAATAATTAAGATTAGTAAGGACACAATTGACAGGAGGAAAGACGGATGTTCGTTTCCAATGATATCGGTATCGATCTGGGTACTGCAAGTATACTTGTATATATTAAAGGGAAGGGTGTCGTTTTAAAAGAACCGTCCGTGGTAGCGCTGGACCGTGACAGCGGCAAGATCATGGCAATCGGCGAAGAGGCGCGTCTGATGATCGGGCGGACTCCGGGCAATATCATCGCTGTGCGTCCGCTCCGCCAGGGCGTGATTTCTGATTATACCGTGACCGAGAAGATGATGAAATACTTCATTAATAAAGCGGTCGGCAAGCGTACGCTGCGCAAGCCGCGGATCGCGGTCTGTATCCCCAGCGGTGCGACAGAGGTTGAGAAAAAGGCAGTTGAGGACGCGACCTATCAGGCTGGCGCGCGGGAGGTTTCGATTATTGAGGAGCCGGTAGCTGCTGCGATCGGTGCAGGGATCGATATTTCCAAGGCATGCGGCAATATGATCGTTGATATCGGCGGCGGTACGGCGGATATTGCTGTGATTTCCCTGGGCGGTACGGTGGTCAGCACCTCGATTAAGGTAGCCGGTGATGATTTTGATGAAGCGCTGGTTCGCTATATGAGAAAAAAGCACAATCTGCTGATCGGCGAGCGTACGGCGGAGGAGATCAAGATTAATATTGGCTCTGCGTATCGCAGGCCGGAGGTACTTACCATGGAGGTTCGCGGACGCAATCTGGTGACCGGACTTCCCAAGACGATCGTAGTGACGTCAGATGAGACGCTGGACGCGCTCAGAGAGCCGGCGGTGCAGATCGTAGATGCCGTACACAATGTTCTGGAACGGACGCCGCCGGAACTGGCTGCGGATATATTTGATCGAGGCATCGTGATGACGGGCGGCGGTTCTCTGTTAAACGGACTGGATCAGCTGATTGAGGAAAAGACGGGTATTACGACGATGGTTGCGGAGGATCCGCTGACAGCGGTGGCGATCGGAACGGGCAAATTTATTGAATTCCAGCACGGAGATGACCGGAAAAAGGAATTTTGATAACGATACATTTGAGATAAATCAGGCAAAAGAAAGCCTCGCGGCCAGATATTGATTCGCGGGGTTTTTGAGTTTACCGGCAGGTGGAGAACCGAGATGGCGGCAGTAAGCGGGTATGTGGAGAAAATTAAATATCGGAATGCTGAAAACGGTTATTCGATCCTGAGTATCTCATCGGATAAAGACGATATTGTGCTCGTCGGAACCTTTGCATACATCAGCGAGGGCGATTTCGTGGAAGCGTCGGGTGAGCTTGTGGAGCATCCGATCTACGGAGAACAGATGCGGGTAAAGGAGTATCAGATCCGGGAGCCGGAAGATACGGCATCGATGGAACGTTATCTGGGATCGGGAGCGATCCGGGGAGTCGGTACGGCACTAGCAGCGCGCATCATCCGCCGTTTCAAGGCGGATACTTTTCGTATTATCGAGGAAGAGCCGGAGCGTCTGGCTGAGGTGAAGGGCATCAGTGAAAAGATGGCGATGTCGATATCTGAGCAGATGGAGGAAAAAAAGGAGCTCCGTCAGGCGATGATGTTTCTGCAGGGATACGGGATATCCATGAATCTTGCTCTTAAGATTTATAATGAATATGGTCCCCGCATGTATGGAATTATGAAGGAAAATCCCTACAAAATCGCGGAAGATATCGTGGGAGTCGGTTTTAAGATCGCGGATGAGATCGCCGGAAGGATCGGAATTTTCACGGATTCGGATTACCGGATTCGCAGCGGTTTCCTGTATTGCCTTCAGCAGGCGGCCGGGGGCGGCCATACCTGCCTGCCGAAGGACGAGCTGTTTGTATCGGCGGCTCAGCTGCTGCAAATTGAGCCGGAACGGATGGAAAAGCAGCTGATGGATCTTCAGATTGATAAAAAGGTTGTGGTAAGGGATGATTGGGTTTACTCAGCAACTTGCTACTATATGGAGTTAAATACGGCCTGTATGCTGCGGGATCTGAATCTGCGTGGAACAGAACCGCAGGATCAGATCCGTGCGAAGATCGAGAAGATCTGTCTGGACAGAGGGATGGAATCCGATGAGGGTCAGACGGAAGCAGTGGTAGAAGCGGTAAACAGCGGTCTTCTGATTATCACGGGAGGACCCGGTACCGGTAAGACGACGACGATTAATACCATCATTACTTATTTTAAAGAAGAAGGAATGGAGATTCTGCTGGCCGCGCCGACGGGCCGTGCCGCAAAGCGTATGACGGAAGCAACCGGGTGTGAGGCGAGTACGATTCACCGGCTGCTTGAAATGAACGGAGCGCCGGCAGAAGACGATTCTTCGCCGGCGGAACTGCGGTTTGAGAGAAATGAAGCCAATCCGCTGGAGGCGGATGCTGTGATCATCGATGAAGTCTCCATGGTGGATATTTATCTGATGCATGCGCTTTTGCGTGCGGTGACGCCGGGGACAAGGCTGATTCTGGTGGGCGATGTAAGCCAGCTTCCGAGCGTGGGCCCGGGCAATGTGCTGAGGGATATGATTGATTCCGGCAAATTCAATGTCGTGCGCCTGACGCATATTTTCCGTCAGGCCGCTGAGAGCGACATTATCGTAAATGCGCATAAGATCAATGGCGGCGAAAAGATCGCTCTTGGTAAACGCAGCCGAGATTTTCTCTTTATCCGGCAGGAACAGCCGGATGAGATTATCCGTGCGATGATTGCGCTGGTGACTGTAAAATTGCCGGGATATGTCCATGCGGAGCCGTTTGATATTCAGGTCATGACGCCCATGCGCAAAGGAGCGCTCGGTGTGGAACGTCTGAACGGAATCCTGCAGGAGACATTAAACCCGCCGGGACCGGATAAGACAGAAAAGGAATCCGGAGGCATCGTATACCGGATTGGCGACAAAGTCATGCAGATTAAGAATAATTATCAGATCGGCTGGGAGCTGCGCAACGCGTATGGGATCGCGGTGGATTCCGGCACGGGGGTTTTTAACGGGGATATCGGAGTGATCCGCGATATTAATTTATTTGCGGAGGAACTGACGGTCGAATTTGACGAAGGGCGTATGGTGGATTATAGCTTTAAACAGCTGGAAGAACTGGAGCTTGCTTACGCGGTGACGATTCATAAGGCGCAGGGCAGTGAGTATCCGGCTGTGGTGATACCGGTTTATCCGGGACCGCGGATGCTGATGACGCGCAATCTGATCTATACTGCTGTCACACGTGCCAAATCCTGTGTTTGTCTGGTGGGACATCCGCAGATTTTTCAGGATATGGTTGACAATGAGATGGAACAGCACCGGTACACGGGGCTGAAAAACAGGATTCTGGAAGTATCAGAGCCTGAGACGCTCTGAGGGAGGAGATGCGATCAGTCTGAATATTATCGATTTGTTATTTCCGAGACGGTGTCCGGTCTGCGGCGGGATCGTGCAGCCGGAGGGTTTGCTGATTTGTCCGGAGTGTGTGTCGAAGCTGTCATTTGTACATGAGCCGATCTGCAAGATCTGCGGGAAAGAATTAATCTCCGATCGTCAGGAAACCTGTGAGGATTGTGCCCGGCACCGGCGTTCGTTTGAGACGGGCAGAGCGCTTCTTAATTATAATCAGGCGGCCAGGGCCTCGATGACGGCGATTAAATATAAAAATAAACGGGAATATCTGGACTTTTATGGAGAAGTAATGTCGCGCCGGTTCGAGCCGTTTATCCAAAGGATCCGGCCGCAGGCGCTGGTTCCGGTGCCGGTACATCCGGCGCGGCGCAGGATACGCGGATTTAATCAGGCGGAGGAGCTGGCGCGCCGTATGGGCGTAGCATGGAAGATACCGGTTGAGGGGGATTTGCTGATCCGGACAAAAAACACTGCTCCGCAGAAGGAGCTGGGAGCCGCCGGACGGTTACAGAATCTTCAGAAGGCATTTGCCGTGCCGGAAACTGCAAGGCGGGGAGAGCTGCCGCAAAGGATTGTGCTGGTCGATGACATTTATACGACGGGAAGCACGATCGAGGCATGTACGCGCGTATTGAAGGCATCCGGAGTGGCGGAAGTGTACTTCCTGTCAGTGTGTACCGGGTATGCACGTTAGACTTTCGCAGAATTTTCAGGAAAATCAGGGAAAATCGCAGGAAAATGATTGACGGAGTTCTTCCATTGTGTTATAGTGATATGGCGAATGGAAGAACTTAGGTCTTTTTTTTATGCCTAAAAAACGAAAAATCAAGTGGAGGTGGAAGTCGTGCGCACAAGAATTACACTGGCATGCACACAGTGCAAACAACGTAACTACAACATGACGAAGGATAAAAAGACACATCCGGACCGCATGGAAACCAAAAAGTATTGCAGATTCTGTAAGACACATACGATGCACAAAGAAACCAAGTAAGGAGTGTGGGTTATGGCAGAAACTACAAATACTGGTACTGGCAAAGCTGCGAAGAAGAACTTTTTCAAGGGCTTGCAGGCTGAGTTCAAGAAAATCATATGGCCTGACCAGGAGACAGTGGCCAAGCATACAGCGTATGTCGTGGTCGTTACGGTGCTGCTCGGTGCTGTGATTGCTGTCCTGGACTTCATTATCAAATGGGGCCTCAGCTTCATCATTTAGTTAAGGCAAGGGTGATAATATGTCAGAAGCAAAATGGTATGTAGCGCATACCTATTCAGGCTATGAGAACAAAGTGAAAGTCGATCTCGAAAAGACGATTGAGAACCGCGGACTTCAGGATCAGATCCTGGAAGTATCAGTTCCGACCCTCGAAGTATCTGAATTGAAGAACGGCGTTGAGAAGCTGGCGGACCGCAAGATGTTTCCCGGATATGTCCTGATTCATATGGTCATGAATGATGACACATGGTATGTAGTCAGGAATACCCGCGGTGTGACGGGTTTTGTGGGACCGGGCTCGAAACCGGTGCCGCTGGACGAGGCGGATATGGAAGGGCTGGGCTTTGGCAAGAGGGAAGTCGCAGTAGATTTCAAGGTGGGAGATCCGATTGTTGTGATTTCCGGCGCCTGGAAAGATACAGTCGGCGCGATCAAAGCCGTCAACGAGAGCAAGCGTACTTTAACCATTAATGTGGAAATGTTTGGCCGTGAGACACCGGTTGAACTGAGCTTCGCAGAAGTCAAATCAATGTAACAGCGGCATTCCGGACAAAGCCAGGTCCGGGAAGGCCGGATCGTGGGAGGGACATCCCCGATAACACCACAATAAGGAGGTCATTTATCATGGCAAAGAAAGTAACTGGTTACATCAAATTACAGATTCCGGCAGGTAAAGCTACTCCTGCTCCGCCAGTAGGTCCGGCTCTGGGCCAGCATGGCGTCAATATCGTACAGTTTACCAAGGAGTTCAATGCGAGAACCGCTGACCAGGGCGATCTGATCATCCCGGTTGTGATCACGGTTTACGCGGACAGAAGCTTCAGCTTCATTACCAAGACTCCGCCGGCAGCCGTTCTGTTAAAGAAAGCCTGCAATATTAAATCCGGTTCAGGAACCCCGAATAAGACGAAAGTGGCTACCATTTCCAAAGAGGAAGTGCGCAAGATTGCTGAGACCAAGATGCCTGACCTGAACGCAGCCAGCATCGAAGCGGCGATGAGCATGGTCGCCGGTACAGCGAGAAGCATGGGCATCACGGTTGTAGACTGACAGCCCAGAGAGTAGTCATTGAACTTAGAACAGACGTGGGAGGGACATCCCCGACAATACCACCAGGAGGTTAATTATTATGAAACATGGAAAAAGATATACAGAAGCGGCAAAAGCAGTTGACCGTTCTGTTTTATATGATGCAGCAGATGCGATCGCGCTGGTAAAAAAGACGGCGGTTGCAAAATTTGATGAGACCATTGAAGTACATCTGAGAACCGGCTGTGACGGACGTCATGCTGACCAGCAGGTTCGTGGTGCGGTAGTACTGCCGCACGGCACCGGCAAGGTGATCCGGATCCTCGTATTCGCAAAGGGTGCTAAGGCTGATGAGGCTCTGGCTGCCGGCGCGAACTATGTAGGTGCTGAGGAACTGGTTGCTAAGATTCAGCATGAAGGCTGGCTGGATTTTGACGTAGTGGTTGCTACTCCGGATATGATGGGCGTTGTAGGACGTCTGGGCCGTATCCTGGGACCGAAGGGCCTGATGCCAAACCCGAAAGCGGGTACCGTTACGATGGATGTAACGAAGGCAGTCAAGGATATCAAAGCCGGTAAGATTGAGTACAGACTTGACAAGAGCAATATCATCCACGCGCCAGTGGGCAAAGCTTCTTTCACAGAGGAGCAGTTAGCGGACAACTTCCAGACGCTTATCGATGCAGTCAATAAGGCAAAACCGGCTACGCTGAAAGGTACCTATATCAAGAGTGCTGTTATCACCTCTACGATGGGACCGGGCGTTAAGCTGAATACAGTGAAACTGATGGCCTAGTATTGGTTGACATTGTAAATAAAATATGGTACACTGTACCAGTGACTGCCGTAGACAGCAGGTGCCGTAAGGCATAAGGAGCAAACGCCTGCCGAGGAGAACAATTCTTATTATAAGATTGAATTTGTGAGTCTCCCTGTCCTGACGGGGAGACTTTTTCCGATCAGCAGTCTTCTAAAAAAATAAGGAGGAAGACATTCATGGCAAAAGTTGAGTTAAAACAGCCGATCGTAGACGAGATCTCAGCGCTGATTAACGGAGCTGCCACGGTCGTAGCTGTAGACTATCGCGGTCTTACGGTTGCCGAGGATACCGAGCTTCGTAAAACCCTGAGAGAAGCCGGAGTGAGCTACAAGGTGTATAAGAACACTCTGGTAAAACGTGCTGCGGAAGGCACAGAATTTGCAGCTCTGGATCCGGTATTAGAGGGTCCGACCGCAATCGCAGTGCATAAGGATGATGCGACGGCGGCTGCGAGAGTTCTGTCAGAGTTTGGCAAAAAGGCAAACCAGCTGGAGATCAAGGGCGGCGTTGTTGAAGGCACATTTTATGATGCTAACGGCATGGCAGCAATCGCCAGCATCCCGTCCAGAGACGTACTTCTGGGCAGACTGTTTGGCAGCATGCAGTCGCCGATCACGAATCTGGCGCGTGTGCTTAACCAGATTGCGGAGAAGCAGGCTGGTCCTGCAGAGCCGGCAGCAGAATAAAGCTGTTTCGGCTGTATAGGTAATCATTATCTGTTGACAATTTATAATCAGTAATTATTGTTTGTGAAAAAATTAAATGGAGGAAAACAAAATGGCAAAATTAACTACTGCTGAGTTTATTGAGGCAATCAAAGAGCTGTCAGTACTGGAACTGAATGAACTGGTTAAGGCATGTGAGGAAGAGTTTGGCGTATCTGCAGCTGCAGGCGTTGTAGTTGCTGCGGCTGGCCCGGCAGCAGAGGCTGTTGAGGAGAAGACTGAGTTTGATGTAGAGCTGACTGAGATCGGCCCGAACAAGGTTAAGGTTATCAAGGTTGTTCGTGAACTGACCGGACTTGGCCTGAAGGAAGCAAAAGAAGTTGTTGATAACGCTCCGAAGATTGTTAAAGAGGGTGTTTCCAAGGAAGAGGCTGAGGCTGCGAAGGAGAAGATCGAGGCTGAGGGCGCTAAGGTTACGATTAAGTAATAACGGTTATATGCGGGCAGGAGAGAAAACCTCTCCTGTCTTTTTTTGCCGGTGGCATGTACTGTAGTTGTGCATTTTATATAAAAAATATCTCGCAAAACCGCTTGACAAATGGGCTTTTGGAGAGTAATATCCTGTCTTTGACAGCATAAATGCGAGAACTCCTTAATCTACAAGGTATTTTCG
>JAJBUA010000023.1 GCA_020860565.1 Clostridiales bacterium | reverse complement strand
TTCCATAGACAGTATTTTTCCCAACTGCCTGCACAACACCGATTCCAGAACCGCCTGTAACAGTAGTGCCCTGAAATACAACGTTTACGTAATCGCTTAACTTTTCCGGCTTTCTCTGCGGTTCCCCTGCTTTCTTCTCAAAGCATTCACTTTCACCGGTTATAACAGATTGGGAAACAAACAAATCCTTTGCTTCAATTAACTCAATGTCAGCCGGTATGCGATCTCCTGCTTCAATGCGGACAAGGTCTCCAACTACCAGTTTTTCAGATGGAACCTCCTGCCAGATATTATCCCGGCAAACGGAAACTGTAGTTTGTGCCAGCTGGATCAGACGATCTGCAACACACTTTGCCCGAAGCTCCTGTATAAGACGAACAACTGCACCAAGCAATAACATAACACAGATAATAATAACAGATGAAAAAGACTGCCCATATTTGTCCGGCAAAATTACATCTGTAATCAGTGAAACGACCGCCAGTACAAACAGGATGATTGAGAACGGATTGATAAATGCTCTGCGAACACAATGCATGACTGTTGTTCTGCTTTTGCTTATCTGCTCATTGTTTCCATATTTACTTCTGCTTTCGAATACCTGCTCTTGTTTTAATCCTGCTATTTCAGAATTGGATTTGTATCCTTTATAATTGATATTAGCATTCCCGCAATTTCGATGGCGATCTGCTTTGCTCATAAGCACAACCTCCTATTTAAGCGGCTTCAAAATCATCTGAGAAACAACGAACCGCTATATTATATTATAGCATAGACGTCCATCCCCAAACCTTGTTTTTTTCTTGCTTTAAAAAGGTGCTTGTAACAAATATAACTCCTTTTTATGAGCAAATAAGAAAAAGGCATGACCGATCTGCCACGCCTTTTCTAATTTTCTTTTTACCTCTCCTCTACTGTTCTTCCCTGCTGCAGATCGCAAGCCGATGCTGATACTTTTTCCTCGTCGCCATCCCCCCGCGGATATGCCGCTCTGACTTATTGATATCAAGTACCACACGCACCTGGGAAGCCAGAGAGGGATTAATATGAAGGAGACGGTCCACAGCATCCTTATGTACCGTCGACTTACTGATCCCAAACTGTTTGGCTGTCTGCCGCACCGTAGCATTGTGGTCTATCATGTAATTAGCGATTGCAACCGCCCGCTCTTCGATATATTCTTTCAAGGTTGAGCCCCCTGAAATCACTGTTTTTACAGATTATGCCGAAAGAGCGCAAATCTTTCCTTAAAATCTCAGGATTCTGCCCTGGCAGAAAGGAAGGTCACAAAACGAACCTTTTTATCCAGCGCCGTACCCATCACTCCGACAATCCGACCAAATGACAGCGCCATCACGATCGTTCCAATTCCCAATCCCTCCAGATGTCCAAGAAAACCAATCGTAATCAGGCCCGTTACAAAAACACTGATCACATCAAAGGTAAGCTTAATCCGCGGATAACCAATTCCGGTAATAATGGATAGCTCCCGTGGGAAAAGATCCGTTGGAACGATTGGCAGACCGCACCGATTGGAAAGCGAGATTCCAAATGTCAGCAAAAGGCACCCGCCCACAAAATAAAGCACTCGCAATGGAAGCACAAACGGCAGCATATGTATAATCGGTTCATAAAAATCAATCATCTTGCCAAAAGCAAATCCTACGACAAAGCTGAACAGATACTGTGGCACAAAGCGTTTGCGCAATATCATCAGACTCAGTACCAGACTTCCCTGAAACAGATACGTCCATGTCCCGAGCGTCAGTATGGGAAATGCTTCTGAAAATGCAAATGGGACACTGGAGATCGGCGAGATTCCCCATCCCGAATACAGAATCACATCAACTCCGAAGCTGTCGATCAGGACCACCGTAAGCAGTGCCAGTTCTCCCCGCCAGATATGCTTATTCTGGTCATTTCTTTTCTCATTCATCTGAATTTTCTCTCCTGTTTTCCCGTTAATTTATCTCAAACCGTTTTCAGTATATTTAATCGCTCTCCCCTTCCGTCACCTCTGCCGCTTTCCTTTCCAACTCCCACAGCTTATCAATATAAACATCCACAATCGTTCTGCAATGCTCTTTCAGAATCGTTCCGTCATAATCGTGCGTCATCTGATTACGGATTTTCAGCATCTCCATCCACTCATCACCCTCTATCAGCTCTGCTTTAAACGAAGCTCTCAACACTTCCCGTGGTGAACCGGTAATAAAATTTGTTATCGCATATCTCTGAATCAGAATATCTTTCATTAACTTCCACGCCAGATCAAACGTAATATTGAATTTTGCACCGGTTCCACTTAATACAAACGAATCCGACAAATCGCGATCCTTGGCCTCAGTAAGGGAAAGAAGCGAGTTACGGAACGACTCATATCTTTTCATAAATTTTTCGTCCATACAGTTCAATATCCTCCATCAACAGCGCATTTTTACATCTGTCCATATCTACCATATCCACAGTATAAAGCGTCGGGATATCCGCGATTTTCTCCTCAAGGGATTCAAAATCATCTGCTCCGCGCACAGCAATATCGATGTCGCTTCGCTCCCTCGCCACACCCTTTGCCCGTGAACCAAATAAAATCACTTCTTCCGCTTCATGGTCTTTACTGATACGGATAATTTCCTTCATTACTTCATCAACTGTCATTCCGTCTTCCCTTCTCTCCTGCCTTCTTTTGTCAGGATCATCCGCCCGATCCGATACAGCACCCATCCCAGAGCCGTCCCGAGCGTATTCATCACCACATCATCCAACTGGCAATGCCCCCGTTGTGTCATCAGCTGGAAAAATTCCAATGCCATGCTGCAGACACACCCGGTCAGTGTACAGACGAATACGGACCTCTGTCTCTCAAAAATCTGCGGCAGTAAAACCCCAAACGGCACAAACATCAGGACATTTTCCACGACATAAGCGTGCGCCTGTACCGTCGTTCCCCAGGTTTCAAACAGGTGCAGGTCAATCCCTGTCCGCGATCCCGGTTCCCGCGAAAAGAATGCCTGAATGAGCAGTACGATCAGATAAGTAACCCAGACCGAGACAAGCGCCCATCTGCGGCACCTGACTTTCCTGCGGGGAAACCCGCCAGCCGCGCATCCCAACAAAAAGAGTCCGCCTCCCGCCAGACATCCCCACGGCAGATAACTGAACGGTTCCAGTAAATCCTTTCCGATGCACCGAATCACCTGTCCTATCTGTTCCATCTGCGATCCACTCCTGAAAGTTTCCTGATTTCTCTCAATTTTCCTCTTCCTCCGCCCACTGTGACAGTCGGTTCAACCCGTTTCTGCTGCCGGAGATAAAAAGGATGTCTTCTTTCCGGAACACATAATCCGGCCGGACACTGTCGGTCAGTTCACCGGTATTCTCGATCGCAATAATATTCAGTCCAAATTCTCCCCGCAGATTGGCCGCCAGCACGGTCTTTCCGACCAGCCGCCCCGGTACCATGAGCTTGGAAATATTGAGTTTTTCACTCAGCTGAATATAATCCAGCACACTCGACGTCTCCAGCCGCCGCGCCAGACGTATCGCCATATCGCGTTCCGGAAAAACGACCTCCGCTCCCAGCTTTGACAGGATCTCTCCGTGCTCGCTGCTTGCCGCCTTGGCAATAACTCTGGGGATACCAAGGCTGACCAGATGGAGCGTCGTCAGAATCGAAGTATCCATGTGCTCCCCGATACACACAACAGCCACATCACAGTTCTGGATACCGGTCTCCTCCAACGTCTTTTTATCCAGATTTTTCACTACATAAGCATTTTCGGTATAATCCCGCAGCTCCCGCACCTTCTCCTCGTCCTTATCCAGAACCAGCAGATCTGCCCCGGACGAAGCGAGGTCCATGGCAAGTGCGCGCCCGAAACGCCCCAGCCCGACGATCCCGTAAGTATTCTTTTCTTTTTTCTTTTTCCGAAACATAATCGCTTCCATCCCTTTCCCTGACACTGAGCAATCTTACAAACCGGTCCTGATTTCCAGCCCGTCTTTCCCTTAGCCAACCGCAATATTTCCATCCGGATAGCGCGTGCGCTCACCCTTGTTAAAATACCAGAGCGATACAATAGTCAGCGGCCCCAGCCTGCCAATATACATAATCAGAATTGAAAGCAGCTTTGCCGCATCGCAGAGATCTCCCGTAATCCCCGTCGAAAGCCCCGCCGTACTGAACGCGCTGGTGACTTCAAATACGACGTCTACGAACGTCATCTCCGGATGCATAACCAGAACCAGCCAGGATCCGGAGATCACCACGCTCAGGCCAATCAGTGTGATGACCGTCGCCTTGCGGAACGCGTCCGCCGGAACCGCATAGTGAAACGCTTTTTCTGATGTATTCGTAGCGGCAGATTTGATGCCCTGCATCAGTACAAATATCGTGCTGGTCTTGATGCCGCCGCCGGTGGAACCCGGCGAAGCTCCGATAAACATCAGCACAATCATCACCATCAGGCCGGCCTGAGAAAATTCACCGAGCGCATACGTCGAAAAGCCGGCGGTTCTCGCCGTAATACTGTTAAAAAAGGCCCCCAGCCAGGTAATATCTTCCGTCAGCCGCAGCAGCACCGTGCCGGCAAAAATCAATACCGTGCTCATCGTCAGCACAACCTTCGTGTGCATGGAAAATCTGCGCCAGCAGAATCTCTGATCCACCATCTCACGAATCACAAGGAAACCGATACCGCCAAAAAAGATCAGCACACAGGTAATCAGATTGAGCGGTACATTATCCTGGTAAGGGATCAGGCTCTGCCCGCCGCCAAGAATATCAAAACCGGAATTATTAAATGCCGCAACCGAATGAAACAGACTGATCCCAACCGCACGCAGCGGCGGATAATCCCGGATAAATACAAAGAAACTCAGCACCGCTCCTGCAAGCTCAAACGCCCATGTGGTAAAAAGAACGTTTTTTACAAAGCGGAGCGCGCCCCTGCCGGAATTCAGATTCATCGCTTCACGGATGATATTTCTTCCTTTTAAATTCACCTTTTTTCCCATCGCCATGATCACGCCGGCACCGACGGCTGTAACCCCCAGGCCGCCGATCTGGATCAGCACACCCAGAAAAAACTGCCCCAGCGGCGTAAAGGTATCGCCGGGATCAACAGCAATCAGCCCGGTGACACAGACCGCGCTGGTCGAAGTATACAGCGCGTCAATATAGCGCACAACCTGCCCTTCCCGGATGCAACATGGCAGGCTCAACAGCAGCGAACCCACCAGGATGACCGCGGCAAAACCCAGTGAGATAATTCTCACAGGCGATTGATTTTTCAGCAAAGTCAGCATAATTTCCCTCAGATAATCAACAGAATCACAATACCTTTATAACACACCCGTTATAGAGGTGCAAGAAAAGATTTTCTGCCCGCCGAAAATTCTTGACAACACGTCGGGTTTATCTTATGATCTTTTTTAGATTGGAACCGGTTTTCTGTAGGGAACCGGTCATTTTATGGGATATGATACCAAGGGGAGGAAAAGGAGATGGGTAACTGGAACGAAACTTTTCTTGTGAGTGAATTCTCCGAGCAGGGGGTTGACTGTTACCGCCTGCAGGGAGGCGGCTATGAAAACGAGTATTATATTGTATCAGAGGCTGAGACGAGAAAACTTCTGAACACACCTGAAATCGTCGGTTATGAGGTCTATCACTGCCTGATCCCCGCGACCGCTCAGATGATGTACTATTTCAAAGAGCACAAGAAAGTAACCACGGCCAACATCCTTTCCATCCTCAGAGGCGCCCTGAATTATCCGCTTGAGGAGAGCTGTTACCGGGAGCATATCCGGGTACATGACATCAGCTTTCTCTCCAGCGAACGGGTATTTCATCACAACGAAATCGCCGGACTGGAGATCAAATACAGCAAGCTGACGATGGTGCCTGACAGTACACTTCTGATCGGCGATATCATCGCGACCGGAGAAACGCTGATCCACTGTCTGAGCTACGTGACAGAATTTTACCGCAGCAACGGCGCGAAGCTGCGCAATATCATTATCTTCACGATCGGCGGCACGGTAGGCATCACGCTTCTGGAAAAGCTCACCAAAGACATCCGCAAATTCTGGCCGGATTTTGAAGGCTTTATCACCGTTTACTATGAAGGCATTTTCAGCATCTATCAGGATAAAGGCGTATCCGGCATCAATGTCGTCAATGTCGACTTTTACTGGAAGAACGGCATCATCGCACCGGAATTTCGCCGGGAAACACTGTCCATGCGCGATCCGTTATTTGAAAAATGCATCATCTACGACGGAGGCGCCAGACGCTATGAGATCCACGAACACGTCCATGAAGTACTTGACTTCTGGGAAGGCATCCTCGCACGCGCAGACCAGATCGACTTCAAAGAACTGCTGGATGAGAAACTCGGATATCCGACCCCGGTAAGCTATGAAAACTGGCTCCATTACAATCATTACGAGAAACTCGACCCCGTCCAGACAACCTGGCTGTACCGTCAGGAACTGGGCTACATCGAGAGCCTGAAGGGCGTAACCCTGAAAGAAATCGCAGAGCAAAGGATTCACGAATTTAAGACTGCGCTGCGCAAATATATTTTATAAACCATCACGGGATATATTATGATACTGACAAGAGTCCGTCTCTGCGGGGAAATCATATCCTCTGCGGATATGATTTCCCTGCAGAGACTACTTTATTGGTGTATATAATATTACAGCAAACAACGCAGACCATTTAATCAGTCTGCGTTATTCATTCCACTCTACGCCAGCCCCTCCGCCAGCATCTCCTCATGAATCTGCGCCTCACAGGCACGCATCGCCTGCAGCGTCTTATCCAGCAGCTCATTGAGTTCGATTCCCAGCATCTGTGCGCCTTTCTCGATTACCTCACGCGAACACCCCGCCGCGAAATTCATGCTCTTATATTTCTTCTTTAACGATTTCAGCTCCATATCCTGAGTGCTCTTTGACGGACGGATCAGCGCCGCCGCCCAGATCAGACCGGTCAGCTCGTCCACCGCAAAAAGCGTTTTCTCCATCTCATGCTCCGGCATGATATCCACTGTCAGTCCATACCCATGACTGCACACCGCATGGATGATATCTTCTCTGACTCCGCCTTCCCGCAGGAGCTCCGGTGCCTTGATGCAGTGCTGCTCCGGGTAACGCTCAAAATCAATGTCATGAAGCAGGCCGACGATGCCCCAGTATTCCTCATCCTCGCCATAGCCCTCTTCCTTCGCGAACCATTTCATAACGCCTTCCACCGTCAGCGCGTGCTGGATATGAAACGGATCCTGATTATACTGTTTGAGAAGCGCAAAGGCATCCTCGCGCGAAATGTGTTCTTTCATGTTATCCTTCCTCCTGATCCGGTCTGAACAACCGTTATTTATTAACCTACTTTTCTCGTAGGTTTTCCTTTATTGCCTATCAATATACTCGTTTTTCTTTTTCCTGTCAATCTGTTTTCGCAATCCGCGATCTGTCTCCACCTTATCTCTGTCTTCTGCCCTTCATTCTTATTTGCCGTTTATGATAACTTCTGCCTCAGTTCACAGACAACCGCTATGCTTCCGGCAATTCCACAATATAATGATCATATGCGTTAATCACAATCGTATCCTGATACCGGTCTTTCCGGACAAATCCACCATAGTTCGCATGAACATGTCCGTGGACAAAAAGCTTCGGGTGATATTGCTCCAGCATGGCCCGAAAACATTCAAAGCCCCGGTGCGGACGATCCAGCAGATCATGGATCCCTGCCGCCGGCGCGTGCGTGACCAGAATGTCGATCCCGCGATGACGGATCAGTTTCCACCATAACTGCAGGATCCTTCTGCGCATCTGATTCTCCGTATACTGCTGCGGAGCGCCCGGATGATACTGCATACTGCCGCCCAGTCCCAGGATCCGCAGACCCTTATAGACATAAATGGTATCCTCAATACAAATGCAGCCGCCGGGCAGTTTTGTCTCTTCAGCCGCCCACTTATCATGATTTCCCAGAATATACAAAACCGGCGCGTGACACAATGTCGCGAAAAATTCCAGATATTCTGGCTCCAGATCGCCGCATGCCAGAATCAGATCAATTCCGTCCAGTTTCCCGGGAAGATAGCAGTCATAGAGATATTTTGATTCGATGTCAGCCAAAACCAGTATTTTCATTTGGTCTTTCTCATTTCGTTTCCCCGATCACGTTACTGCACAGCCAGTCCGTATGAATGATTTCCTGTGCGGTAAGATCGCGGTCTTTTTCTCCCACTATAATTCCACTTTGCGTATATATTTGTCCATGGAACGGATGAAATGCTCCACTTTTCACTCCTGTTTTCAGGAAATTGATCAATCGGTTGGTTCCGACCGGAAGATTTTCCGAGCAGAAGAGATCGACCACATCTGCCGACATCCCCCACCAGTAGCTGACCGCCTTGCCTGTCCTTCTGGACTTTGGCTCCAGGACAGAACGGCTCGCATAACGGATCAGCTTCTCATAGAAGATTCCCCAGTCCATGACAGCAGCCGCCAGATTTTCCACCATGCCATCCGGCTTCCTGTGGTAAAGACCAAATTTACGCGAGGGATGCGCCGGCGTAATCATATCGTCGCCGGATATATAACGAACCCCTTCCTTTTCCAGTTCCTGCTCCAGCGCCGCGTAATCATCCTCTTTGCCCGACCATTTCAGGTAAACCTTTACCCGCGGATTGATCATGCTCGCTCCCACCGCAAAGGCATTGACATTTGCCAGCATGCCGTAAACCGGGAAATCCGCAATATATCCCAGTTTATCATCTCCGCTTACCGCCGCTGCCAGCGCCCCCATCAGGAACTTCGATTCATAGCCTCTGGCAAAATAAGTATCGATCGAGGAATAATTATTATCAACGGAACAGTTAAAAAATTTCACTTCCGGATGCTCCACCGCTTTTTTCACCAGATACGGCTGCATCAGCGGATCCACCGCAAATATCATATTGCAATGGTCCTCCAGCGCGCGCTCCACAACGGCTTCCGTATTTTCCGGTGCGCCGATCCCCTCATAAACACAGGTACGCAGTTTTCCGTCAAAGCATTTTTCCAGATGGCTCCTTCCCAGATCATGCGAATACGTCCAGCTTGACGTTTCTCTGGTACGGGAATACAAAAAAGCCAGCTTGAACCGTTCCGGCACCAGGCTCTCCACAGAGGGAAACAGCCAGTTAAAAAGCTTTCCCGCTCCGCTTTCCGGTTCTTCCTCTCTGGGCTGCTCAACGCGCTCCACCTCGCCGCCGCTCGCGGACAGTTCTAATTCCTGCCACATCTTGGCCAGTTCCTGGCCGATCTGTCTCTCTGTCTGCTCCTTTGCGTGGTCATAGCCGAAGATCTCAATATATTTCAGAAAGGCGTCGGCGGCTGTCATCCGCAGTTTTTCCGTCCTTGCGGCAGCAAACGCTGAGGAAAAAAGATGAAATACCAGAGAAAAATCTTTCTGTTCCTCCTCCGACCAGACCTCATCCTCCTTTTTCCCCATCGCCGCCAACAGCTTTTTATATCCGCCCTCCTGCGAAAACCAGACGTCACAGTTAAAGGAAACCTGATAAAAATCCAGAAACTCATAATACAGCCGGATATCCCGGTCATTGGTCCGCTTCGGCACCATCCGCGTCACACGCCCGGTAATACTGTAGGCATGGACATATTTGAGGACGCTCACCCGCTTATTGCCCTCCTGGACATAATAGCGGTTCATGAATTCATACGCCATAATCGGATCGTGAATCCCTTCCTCAAGCTGATGCTCATAAACGGCCGACCATTTGTCCGCAAACTCTGTATTCTCCGGCATCAGGGGCATAAAATTGCTCGCAAAAGCCTGCGTGCGGCCCTCTGTCCGGGTTCCCACAATCTTTTCCAGCGGGATATCCACCAGACCGAGACTCACTTCCGATACGATTTCTGTATTTGCCAGGATATCATCCAGTACCGGCAGATAAGGGTATTCCCCTTTTGCTACATTTTCCTGGTAACGCCTGCGGCCGCGCCTCAGCGCTCCCGCATAATCATACATCGCCATAAGCTTGCCTCCTTTTCTGTCATGAACGCGAGTCCCTTTCCTCTGCGCCAAAGATACTTCCGGCTCCCTGAAAACCCGCTTCCCGTTACATCCGCTCCGGTGCAGAGAATCCCAGCACGCCGATGCACGCCTCCAGCACGTCCTTTACCAGAGTTACCAGCGCAATCCAGCCGGCGCGTTGTTCCCGGTCCTCCTCTGTCAGGATCTTTGTCTCGTGATAGAAGCTGTTAAATGCGTCCGACAATTCATAGATATACTGACAGATTCTGTGCGGCGCTGTCTCCTCAAACGCTGTTTCCATCACTTCACTGTACCTCGCGAGAAGCAGGGTCACGGCTTTCTCCATGCTGCTCTTCGCCGGCAGAATCCTCCCCGCATCCACATGTTCCTCCTGTGCGCGGTATTTCGCAAGAATCGACTTGATCCGCACGATCGTATACAGAATGTATGGCCCGGTATTGCCCTCAAAGGACGTGAAGCGGTCAATATCAAAAATATAATCCTTGGACGCCTGATTGGAAAGATCCCCGTACTTAAGCGCCGCCAGCCCGACTATCCGCGCCGTCTCGTGCGCTTCCTCTTCCGACACGGTGCGGTTCTCCATAATCCGCCCGTATACCGCTTCATTGATATCCGCAATCAGATGCTCCAGCCTCATCACGCCGCCGTCACGGGTTTTAAACGGCTTCCCATCCTTGCCGTTCATCGTACCAAAGCCGATGTGGATCATCGGAGTTTCCTGCTTTACATATCCCGCTTTCTTTGCCACACGGAAAACCTGAGTAAAATGCAGTTCCTGCCGCTTGTCCGTGATATAGATATACTTCACCGGAGAAAAATCCCTCTCCCGCTCAAGGATCGTTCCCAGATCAGAAGTCGCATACAGCGCCGCTCCGTCCGACTTACGCACGATACAGGGCGGCAGCTCCTTGCGGTCTCCCGGCTGCGCAATATCCACAACCAGTGCTCCCTCGCTCTCATAAGCCAGTCCCTGATCCTGCAGATTCTGAATCAGCCACGGGATATACTCCTCCGCGTCACTCTCACCCTTCCAGAGGTCAAAATGGACGTCAAGATTGTCGTAGTTCTTCTTTAAATCCGCCAGCGAAACCTTCATAATCTGCTTCCACACCGCCAGGAAAGGCGCATAGCCATTCTGCAGACGGAAAGTCGCCTCCTGTGCCCGTGCACGGAATGCGTCATCCTCCTTGGACTTCGCACTCGCCGTGGGATAGATTTCTTCCAGCTCCCCAATCGTAAACGGCGCTTCATCCGGATACTCTCCCGTATAATTTTCATCAAAATAAACCAGTTCCGGCTGACGATCCCGCAGTTCCTCGATAATCAGTCCCATCTGCAGTCCCCAGTCGCCCAGATGAACGTCTCCGATCATGTGATAGCCGAGATAATTGCCCATTCTCTTAATCGCCTCGCCGATCACGGCCGAACGCAGATGTCCTACATGCAGCGGCTTCGCCACATTTGCTCCGCCATAGTCCACGATTACAGTCTCACCATGCCCCGGCACTTCAAGGCCAAATTTATCCGTGACGCGCATCTCATTCATCACATCTGCCAGATAGCCTTCATCCACACGCAGGTTAATAAACCCCGGCATGACTGCGTTGATTTCCGAAAAAATCTTCTCTCCGGAGGTTTCCTCCTCCGCCGTCACCGCGTCCACCACCTGCGTCGCGATCTCAATCGGTTTCTTCTTATAGGCTTTGGCCGCAGCCATCGCCCCGTTGCACTGATATTCACACAGATCCGGACGGTTGGATAATACAACCTTTGCGTAACTTCCGTCATATCCGCACCGGATAAAAGCGTCCCTCATCCGCTCTGTAATCACATCGATTAACTTTTGCACGTATTTTATCTCCTCATTTATACTTTTATATGGGTCCGTCAGCTACTTTCCCTCTACTCCCTGATGAATGATATCCAGCACGATCTTCAGATTCTCAACACCAATCTGTCCCGGAGCCGATGCCTGGCCAGCCGCACCAAAGGTAAGCGCCGAACCAAAACACTCTCCCACCAGCCGGCTCGCCACTCCCATCGCGGACATGGACATCGCGATCACCGGCGTCTCAGCGTGATTCTCATTCATCTCAACAACCGCTGACAGCAGCGTCAGCACATCCTGCCGACAGCGCGGCATTACGGCCATCTTGACCAGATCCGCTCCACACTCCTGCATCCGGCACATCCGGCCGACCATCTCATCCTTTGACGGCGTCGCGGCAAAATCATGGCTGGAAGCAACCACTTTTACCGGATACTGATGAAGAACTTCCATAAATTCTTTCATATGGCTTCCCGCTGTAAACAGCTCCACATCAATCAGGTCAACTGCTCCGCTCGCCGCAATCATCTCATTTAACTGCTCATATTGCGCAGGCGTCAGGGTTCTCTCTCCGCCCTCCGCTTTTGTGCGAAAGGTGAAAAGCAGCGGTCTCTCTCCCAGAATCTGGCGCAGTCTGAGCGCAGTCTCTTCCATCCGTTTCAGCATATGTTCAAACGAATCTGTCTCTGCATCCGGATTCTCTTCCAATGCTTCCGCATACCAGTCCGCTCTCCACTCGACCACATCCGCGGGAAATTCTGTGATCTTTCCGGCTTCCCGCAGGATCTCATCCAGCGTCCGGCCGACGATCGGCACACAGATCTTCGGACGCCCTTCACCGATTACAACATCTCTGACTGTTACTGATTTCATGATGATCTCCTTCACGCTCTGCGCATAACGAAACACCCGAGAACCGCTCTGATCCTCGGGTGTAAAAAATCCTCTCGATTAAGCTCTGGACAGATACTCTCCGGTACGGGTATCAATCTTAATCTTGTCTCCGATATTGACAAACAGCGGAACCATGATCTGAGCACCGGTCTCTACGGTAGCCGGCTTGTAAGTACCGGTCGCGGTATCGCCCTTGAAGCCCGGCTCGGTGTCCGTGATCTCAAGCTCTACAAACAGCGGCGGCTCTACGGAAAATACATTACCGTTATAAGAACAGATCTTGACGGAATCGTTCTCTTTGACAAACTTCAGCGCATCGCCGATGACATCCGCACTGAGCCCAATCTGATCGTAAGTCTCCATGTTCATGAAATTATATATATCGCCGTCCGCATACAGATACTGCATATCCACTCGGTCGATTCTCGCGGCCGGGAACTTCTCACTCGGACGGAAGGTTTTCTCAACCACAGCGCCTGTCATTACATTTTTAATCTTTGTTCTTACAAAAGCGGCGCCTTTACCCGGTTTTACATGCTGGAACTCAAGGATCTGATAAACAGCGCCGTCAATCTCCAGCGTAATGCCATTCCTAAAATCACCTGCTACTATCATACGATATTCCTCCTGGTATTGTATAATTGCTCATAATTAAATTTATTGTATAATAAACGCGGCTTATTTTCAACTACTTTTTTTCGGGTCTGGCACCCCATCGACGTGCCGCTTTTTCCCTGTCACGATCTCTTATTCCGAAAAATATTTCTCCATCACTTCCGCTGCCGGCATATCCTTACCGGTATAAAGA
>JAJBUA010000087.1 GCA_020860565.1 Clostridiales bacterium | reverse complement strand
ACACCGATCCTGTCGAGGCCTGGCATGCCTACCAGACTATAACAGCTAGTCGAGACCACGACCGATTAAAATATTAAAAAAACTGTATTATATATATAGAGTTACTGAGTAATAATCTTGGTTTGGCTTTTGAAGCGCTTAGTAATAAAAGGTATGATGCGTTGACACCTGAAATGGAAATTGCTACATATAATGCTTATAAAAATGCTAAGAATAATGATAAACAATATTTCTCAGATTGGTTCTCAAGAATCTGGATAGATTTTAGAAATATAGAGGATATGGATATTCAGTTAACGGAAGAGTCGTTAAAAAAGTTGAGAGAAGATTTGAATACGCTCAAACGCGACTACAAAGAACAGAAAAAAAATATTGCTGCAAAGCACACTCAAAGATTTATCGATGAGATCGATAAATTATTAGAAGTAGAAGGTGCAGAGGGCGAAGGCAATGAAGAATAATGTTACCGTTCATCAAGAACGTGATGGTGGAAAAAGAAGATGGAAGAGGAGTTGTGTATTAGGGTTCATAAAAGAGGTGATATTTAGATGACAACGGAAGAATTCAAAAAGATTTTAGATAAAGGAGAAACAGATCTAGTAGAATTTAAGTCATGGATTAAAGCAAAAAATCAGAAAGAGATTATTGCGCTTGCTGTTGACGAGCTAATTGCATTTGCAAATCACAAGGGTGGAACAGTGTATTTTGGCGTAGAAGATAAGCCTGTTGAAGTAACTGGATGTGATAAAAATTATGATGGTCAACGAATAATAGAAGGTATCTATGATAAAACAAGACCTTCGTTATTTACAGAAATTGAAGATTTTGAGTATGAAGGTAAGCTTGTCATTGCAATTTCCGTTAAAGCAGACGGAAAGACATATACGACAACTGATGGAAGATGTTTGAAACGTCTGGGGAAAAATTCGAAGCCTTTGTACCCTGATGAGCTAAGTAATGTATACTCATCTGTTCAAAATCCGGATTTTTCTGGACGTATTATTAGTGAGAGTACCCTTGATGATGTAAACAGGTTGGAAGTTTATAGTTTGAAGGAAAAATTGAGAATAAGAGACTCAAAATCAACTTTACCGGATTTAGAGGATATTGATTTTCTAAGAGATTTACAACTTACAAAATTTGACGGTAATGTTGAAAAATTAACAGTTGCCGGATTGCTTTTTGTTGGGAAGGAGACATCTATTCAGAGACTGTTGCCGCAGGCAGAGGTTATATATCTCCATTATTCGTCAGAGAATCCAGAAGAGTATGATGCAAGACTGGATATGAAGTTACCATTGATAGGTATAATTGATAAGCTGACAGAGCGGGTTCAAACTTATAGTAGGATAGAAAATGTTCAGGTAGGATTATTTAGACTCGAAGTGGAGGAGTTCCCTGAAAGAGTATTTCAAGAAGCCTTGCTTAATGCATTGTCCCATAGAGATTATCAGAGCAATGCTGCCATATATGTAAAACAGTATTCAGATAGAATTGTTATTGAAAATCCAGGTGGATTTTTAGATGGAATTACAGAAAATAATATTATTACACATCCATCTGCACCAAGGAACAAGCTGATAGCAGAAACTTTCCAGAATTTGAAGTACGTTCAGAGAACTGGTCAGGGCGTGGATATTATATTCAGAGACATGGTTTCTATGGGAAAACCATATCCATGTTATAAATCCTATAATGATGCTGTATCACTGACGATTTTTAGTGCAATTGATAATACGGGATTTGTAAAATTTATTGCGGATATACAAGATAAGGGCAATAAAATTATGCCACTTGCAGAAATGATGATTTTACGAACTTTATTAGATAATCGTAGAGAACAACTGTCATCCTTAGCAGATATAGTGCAAAAGTCTTTGGATGAGACAAGAGAGTCATGTAACGAGTTAGTTAATAGTGGGCTGATTGAAATTGTGGGAAAAGAGTATATGCTAACAGCCAAAGTATATGAGGCGTTGAAATCAGATGTGGAATATACAAGAGACAAGACAGTTCAGTATATTAAAGCAAAGAATATGATTTTAGAGTATTTGCAGAGCAATGATCAAATTACTTCTGCCCAAATTCAGGAAATGTGTGGATTTACAAAGCAGCAGGCCAGAGTTGTTATAGATAAAATGAGAGAACAGGGTTTTATTTTATTAAAAGGCAAAGGCCCGGCAGCAAGATATATAAGAAGTGACGAATTGAGTGATAATTGAGTTTTTTATCAAAAAAACTCAATTGGAAACTTAATGGGGTGAGATTGATGGTTTGAGGATTTTAATCTGGTCGAAAGGGGTTGTCAGATAAATCCATTGAAAAAGCGGAGTAGTTGTGATATGGTGAATGAGAAATATAACCAGAAAGCAAGAAAACTCCGCTTTTGATTGTACATAAACAGGAGTTAAGGATTAAGGAGTAAATGTATGATGAAAAATTATAAAATTGCGGTAGCCGGCACCGGTTATGTCGGCTTATCGATTGCAACGCTGCTGGCGCAGCATAATCAGGTGACGGCGGTTGATATTATTCCGGAAAAGGTAGATCTGATTAATGCAGGGAAATCACCGATTCAGGACGAGTATATTGAGAAATATCTGGCGGAGGAGAAACTGGATCTGACGGCGACGCTGGATGCGGAGAGCGCATATGCGAAGGCGGATTTTGTGGTAATTGCTGCGCCTACGAATTATGACAGCAGGAAGAATTTTTTTGATACCTCTGCGGTGGAGTCAGTAATTGATCTGGTGATGCAATGTAACCCGGATGCCATTATGGTGATTAAAAGTACCGTTCCGGTCGGATATACGGCTTCTGTCCGGGAAAAGACCGGAAGTAAAAATATCCTGTTCAGCCCGGAATTTTTGAGGGAATCGAAGGCGTTGTATGATAATCTTTACCCGAGCCGGATTATCGTTGGTACGGATCCGGAGGATGAACGTCTGGTGGAAGCGGCGCATACATTTGCCGGATTGCTGCAGGAGGGAGCGATCAAGGAGAATATCGATACGCTCTTTATGGGATTTACGGAAGCAGAGGCTGTCAAGTTGTTTGCCAATACTTATCTGGCGCTTCGTGTGTCCTATTTTAATGAGTTGGATACCTACGCGGAATTAAAAGGGCTGAATACGCAGCAGATTATCCAGGGGGTATGTCTGGATCCGAGAATCGGCACCCATTATAACAATCCTTCGTTTGGCTATGGCGGATATTGTCTCCCGAAGGATTCTAAACAGCTGCTGGCAAATTATGACAATGTGCCGCAGAATCTGATTCAGGCGATTGTAGAATCGAACCGGACGCGTAAGGATTTTATCGCGGAACGTGTGTTGATGAAAGCCGGTTTTACAGACAATGACTATGATAACTGGCATCGGAATAAGGTCTATACGGTTGGCGTGTATCGGCTCACCATGAAGTCCAATTCTGATAATTTCCGCCAGAGCTCGATCCAGGGGGTGATGAAACGGATCAAGGCGAAAGGCGTGGTTGTGATTGTCTATGAGCCGACGCTGGCGGAGGACTCGCTGTTTTTCGGGAGCAGGGTGGTGAATGACCTGGAGGAGTTCAAGCGCCAGTCTGATGCGATTATCGCGAACCGGTATGACGAGAGTCTGGATGACGTCAGGGAAAAGGTTTATACACGGGATATTTTTCAGAGAGATTAGGGATATTGGATTTAAAAGTCAGAGATTTGCCAGACAAGTTCCTAATAAAAATGTTTGATGACTATTTTATGGTGGAGAGTCCGGGAACGTTGCCAGGAATCGTCCGGACAACCAACATCCGGGAGATTCATTTTTCCCGCAACCCTGGGATTTTTGAGTCTCTGTATGAGTATGTGAAAGAGTTTGGGGAAGGCGTTGATCGTATAAACCAACCAATTTAGGAGAATAAAAATTTGAAAAATATATTAGATCAGGTACAAAAAGAACCATCGAATTGATCAGTCGAATGGTATAGATTATTTCAACCTCATATGTTATGATGAAAATATCTGGTACAGAGTGCTTTTAAAACGAGTAAACGATTTCCAAAGGGCAAAGGAGACAAAGAGATGGAAACGACGTTATCGAAAAGTATTCGTACAACTGATAAAAAGGCGGAATATGATGCAGCCTGTAAGGAACTTCTTTCGGAAAAAATCATTCTCGCGTGGATTTTAAAGGATTGTGTGGATGAATTCCGAAATATAGACGTGAAGGAGATTTCTGAGTATTGTATCGAAGGTACGCCGCAGGTCTCAGAGATACCCGTGAATCCGGACGAAGAGGATGCTGGTAAGATAAGAGGGGAGAATACAGAGGATAAGACGGTTTATGAAGGTACAGTGAAGTACGACATTCGCTTTCATGCGTGCGTACCCGGATCAGATGAAAGAATCCGCCTGATTGTAAATGTAGAGGCTCAGAATGATTTTTATCCGGGATATCCACTGTTAAAGAGGGGAATCTATTATTGCAGTCGGATGATTTCATCGCAAAACGGGAAAGAGTTCACGGATTCGCATTATGAGAAGATTAAAAAAGTTTATAGTATCTGGATTTGCATGAATCCACCTGAGAATCGATGCAGCACGATCACACGTTATCGGATCCGGGAAGAAAATCTGGTGGGAAATGTTAAGGAGTGCAGCGTAAATTATGATCTGATGAGCGTCATTATGATCTGTCTGGGCAAAACAGAGACGGACCAGGAGAATTACAGAGGTGTGCTGAGACTTCTGGATGTCCTGCTCTCGAACAAAACAGGGCAGGAAGAAAAACGGCGTGTATTGGAAGCAGATTTTGATATTCCGATGTCGATTGAATTGGAAGGGAGAGTGAACACAATGTGTAATCTGAGCGATGGTGTATTTCGTGAGGGCATGGAAAAGGGTATGGAAAAGGGTATGGAAAAGGGCATGGAAAGAGGTGCTGAGATTGGCGCAGAAAAGAAGCAGCTCGAAAATATCGGTAATCTTATGGACTCGATGAAATTGTCTGTGGAACAGGCTATGGCCGCCCTGAAAATCCCGGAAGCGGATTGGGCAAAGTATAGAGAGATGATTAGGTAAACGGGCCAGGGAAAATGTCGGGTTTCCAGTTGGATTAGCAGATAAATCCATTGAAAAAGCGGAGTAGTTGTGATAGGGGAAAATGAGAAATATAACCAGAAAGCAAGAAAACTTCGTTTTTATTGTATATAAACAGGAGTTAAGAATTCCGGCCTTTTGCCATAGCTATACGACAGGAGCTGCCATTGGCAGCTCCTGTCGTAATTAAACAGCGACATTTTATATTCGCAGAGATTTTTAGCAGGTCGCCCCGCCCACCAGATGCTTCTGCGCCTTAATATTCTCTTCCTTCCGCGCCAGCAGATCATTGGAGAGAAGCTGTTTCTGCACGTTCTCAAATCCGAGCCTTGCCACGGTATCGGCGAGGCGTTCGCCGGTGATGCCCTGTTCACGGAAGAGGAGGATGGTCTTTTCGATGATGTCGAGGACTTCCTCTTTGCTGGTGAAGACAGGATCGAGATAGTGTCCCTGGGCGACGCGTTTGCCCCAGCGGCCGCCGATGTAGATCCGGTATCCGGCGGTGTAGTTCTCGACTGCCTTGAACGGACATTTGCCGATGCAGCGTCCGCAGTGGTTGCAGATATTTTCATCGATGGTGATCTTACCGTCGATGACTTTGGCTACATGGATCGGGCAGTTGTTTTCGATCTGGCAGACTTTGCAGCCGCGGCATTTCTCCGGGTCGATCTGCGGGATCCGCTGTCCGATGACGCCCAAGTCATTGAGGTCTGGTTTCACGCAGTTATTCGGGCAGCCACCGACCGCGATCTTGAATTTATGCGGTAGTTTGACGCTGCTGTAGCCGTGGAAGAAACGCTCGTGGATCTCCTCTGACAGGCTGAAGGTGTCGATCAGTCCGTACTGGCAGGTGGTTCCCTTGCAGGAGACAACCGGGCGGACTTTGGAGCCGGTGCCGCCGGTCTCGAGTCCGGCCTGCATCAGATATTCGCGCAGCGGTTCGATGTTTTCAAACGGTACGCCCTGGATCTCCATGGTCAGGCGGGAGGTCATGGTGACTTCGCCGGTGCCGTAGATCTCGGAGGCTTCCGCGATAGCTTTGGCTTCATCGGCGGTGATCTTGCCGTTTCGAGTGATCACGCGGCCGTTGAATTTATCCGGAGTGCGTTTGTCCTTCAGGAAGCCCAATGCTTTTACGCGGGTTTCTTCTTCCTTGGAGACAGCGCCGGCCATCTGCTCAACCCGGACATCGTTAAAGAATGTGGAGCCTTCCAGAACGACGGTGTTGGTGTAGCCATAATGGCGAAGGCGGTTCTGCAGGAAGTATGCACGCTTTCCTTTGTTGCAGACGAGCAGGAGCTTCTGATCTTTAGCGAGCCCTTCGATTGAACCGTTGACGGAAGCGAGGTTTACATAGAAAGCGCCGCGGATCTTGGGTTCCTGAGCAACGTCCACGACCTGATAGCCTTTGGCTTTTCCGGCTGCGTATTCCGCCGGGGTCATGCTGACAATCGTGCCGTTGATCTTATTGAGCAGCACATAAGCGGCCTGCACGATAGGATGGATGGCAGTGGAGAATGGCGGAGCGTAGGCAAAGTCCGCATTTTCAAAATCCTCCAGCACTGCGCCCATGTTGATACCCATGACAGCGATATCGACCATCTTGTCGACGGCGCCGGGGCCGAATACCTGAATGCCGAGGAGTTTATGGCTGTCTTTATCTGCGATCATTTTCGTGATGAAGAAGGCGGCGTCCGGATAATAGTGTGCCTTATCATCCGTCGGGACAAGCGCGGTGATTACGTTGTAACCGGCTGCGATTGCCTGTGCTTCAGTAAGACCGGTGCGCCCGATATTGAGTCCGGGCAGCTTGACGACGCCGGTTCCCAGAACGCCGGGGTACTGTTTATCAGAGCCGGTCAGAACCTGTGCGAGGGTCCGGCCTTCCATATTGGCGGAGGAACCCATCGGCGACCACTGCGGTTTGCCGGTGATGCGGTTCGTGACCATCATACAGTCGCCCGCGGCGTAGACGTCATCGAGGCTGGTTTTCATCGTAGGATCGACAAGGATAGTTCCCTTGAACATCTCGATGCCGCTGTCTTTCAGAAAATCGGTATTGGGACGGATGCCTGCCGCGGTGATGAGCAGTTCACAGGGGAGCAGACCAGCCGTGGTGCGTACGCCGGTTACACTGGCGTCTCCCAGAATCGCTTCTGCTTTGGTGCCGGTGATCACGCGGATGCCCTGGCCCAGCAGATGCTTTTTGGCGTAGGCGGCCATCTCCGGATCGAGGATGTTCGGGAGAATCTGGTCGGCAAAGTCGATGACGGTCACACGGATTCCTTTCGCGTGCAGATTTTCCGCCGCTTCGAGGCCGATAAAGCCGGCGCCGATGACGACGGCTTTTTTTACGTCATTTTGTTCCACGTAGCTGCGGATGCCTTCCGCGTCGTCCGGTGTGCGCATGGGAAATACACCGGCTTTTCCTGTACCGTCGATCGGCAGTGAGGCAGGCGAGGCTCCGACGGAGATGACCAGCTCATCATAGGGATAAGCTTCCTCTGTGCCGGAAATGACGTCCTTTACGATAACCTCTTTCTGGTTGGCGTGGAGCGCAATCGCTTCCTTGCCGGTTTTGACCTGTACACCGGTGAGACCGGCATACTTCTGCGGAGTGTTGACGATCAGCTGGTCGCGCGTTTCGATCAGACCGCCGACGTAGTAGGGAAGTCCGCATCCCGCATAGGAAATATCCTGATCCCTTGTGATCAGGGTGATTTCCGCGCTTTGGTCCTCCCGTTTTAATTTGGCCGCAGTCTTTGTGCCGGCGGCAACCCCTCCAATGATTAATACCTTCATAGTGTTTATCCTTTCTGCTGCATGGCAGCAATGTGTTATCAATTGTGAAATGAATTCCTACAGTGAGATGACAGCTTTCACCGTCCGTGACCGCAGGCGGGAACCGTTACGGGCTTTGCCGGTGGCAGCAATGCTCCTCATTGATACATTCCGGCCGCATCTGTGTGCATACGATGACGTCCCCGCCGCCGATGGTAAGTCGCTTGCCGTTTACCAGAGTATCCGCGATCTTGCGGCGCGCTTCCTCATAGATCCGCGTGACTGTGGGACGCGAGATATCCATTTTTTTTGCGCACTGTTCCTGAGTCTGGTGTTCGTAGTCCAGGAGACGGATGACTTCGTATTCGTCACAGGTCAGATTGACACTGTCCGTCCAGGGACAGTCCTGAGGCTGAAATTCTGTATTTTTGGGAAAAGAACAGATGCATCTGAATTTTTGTGGTCTTGCCATTGCGCCTCCTTTATACATATTGATGCCTTTTTATCATTATATCTCATTATGAACATATGTCAATAACAGGATCGAAAAGTTGCCAAATTTTTATATGGGGAAGCATTGCAATCAATGGCGCTTTCCGATAGAATGATGGGGATGCGGCTGTTGATCGGGAGACAGAGCAACAGAAAATATGAGGGATGAATTAAGGATAAGAGAAATGATAAAAAGAGGAATAAGAAACAGGAAAACAGCATGGGGACTTTCGCTGATATTGGCGACATTGGCATTATCCTCCTGTGCGGAAAAGAGCGAAGAAGTGGCTGTCGCGGAAGTGACAGAAGCAGATATAAATAGTGATATGGTTACGGAAGGTATGGTCAGTGATGTGACCGCCGAAGAAAAGAACGGAGACATGACGGAAGCTGGAACGAGTGAAGATGTGGCCGATACAGAAAAAAACAGGGACAGGGATGTGGCAGGTAATGAGAGTCTGATCCTTACGGATGATCTCGGCCGCACAGTGAGCGTGCCGTACCAGCCGCAGCGTACGGCGGTACTGATCGGCAGTTTCGCCGACGTCTGGCAGCTGGCCGGCGGGACGGTGACGGCAACGGCGAATGACGCGTGGACAAGCTTTGATCTGAACCTGTCGGAGGATACGGTAAATCTGGGGACGACCAGAGACCTGAGTCTGGAACTGCTGTTTGCCTGCGAGCCGGATCTGGTGATCGCCAGCAGCAATACGCAGATTGATCTGGACTGGATGGAGACACTGGAAGGAGCGGAGATACCGACGTTATATTTTGACGTTGCGGATTTTGAGAGTTATCTCAACATGCTGGATATCTGCACGCAGATTACCGGCCGGACAGAATTGTATCAGGAGAATGGACTGGACATCCAGAGCGAGATTGATGAAGCAATCGAGAAAAGCCGGAAAGCTCTTGAGGAGCGGACGGCCCCGCCGACGGTGCTTTATCTTCGCGCGAGTGCTGCGAGTATCAAGGCAAAGGACAGCCGGGACAATGTGCTGGGCGAGATGTTAGGCGCGCTCGGTTGTATGAATATCGCGGACGGCAGTGTGTATCTGGATGATCTGAGCCTGGAACAGATCATTGCAGACGATCCGGAATTTATCTTTATCGTAGAGCAGGGGCAGGATACGGATACCATTGAGAAGAATCTGGACGAGCTTCTGAGAGATACTCCGGCCTGGTCCGGGTTGAGCGCGGTCCGCGAGGGCAGAGTTTACTATATGGATCCGGGTCTGTATAATTTAAAACCAAACCGGAGATGGGGTGAAGCTTATGAAAATCTGGAGAAAATCCTGTATGAATCATGATCGTCATTCTCTGCTCTGGCTGGCAGTTGCTTTTATGTTGCTCAGCGCGCTGCTCAGCATTTGTCTGGGTGCGTCGGGTTTGTCTCTGGGCGAGCTGGGACGGGCGCTGATGGATCGGGAGAGGGCAACCGCGGCTTCGCGTATCCTGTGGTATGTCCGGCTGCCGCGAACGGCGGCCTGTCTGCTGGCCGGAGCAGGACTTGCCGTATCCGGAGCCGTAATCCAGGGAGTGCTGGCAAATCCGCTGGCGTCCCCCGGTATTATCGGTGTAAACGCGGGAGCGGGGCTCGCGGTGAGTATCTGTTGTGCCGCCGGCGCGTCGATGGGATGGATGGTTGCCGGCGCTGCTTTTGCAGGAGCCATGCTGGCGGCTCTTGTGGTAACCGGGATTTCTCAGAAAATGGGAGCTTCCCGGACGACGGTGGTATTGGGCGGTGTGGCGGTCAGTAATTGTATGAACGCAGTGTCAGAGACCATTACGATCCTGTTCCCGGATGCTTCGATCGGCAGTGCGGATTTTCGTGTCGGCGGATTTTCTGCTGTCTCTGTGGGCAGACTGATACCGGCGGCGGTGTTCATTGTGATCGGTTTGCTTCTGGCGCTGACGTTGTGTAATGAACTGGATGTGATTGCGCTGGGAGAAGATACGGCACAGGGGCTCGGATTGAGGGTGTCGGTCATGAGGCCGCTGTTGCTGGGGATTGCCGCTCTGCTGGCCGGCGCGTGTGTCAGCTTTGCCGGCCTGCTGGGATTTGTGGGTTTGATTATTCCCCATATGGTGAGACATTTTGTGGGAAGTGAGAGCGATCGGCTGCTGCCGTTGTGCATTTTTTTCGGAGCGGGATTTGTGACGATCTGCGATCTGGCTTCGCGCCTGATCTTTGCGCCGTATGAACTGCCGACGGGGATCCTGTTGTCCTTTATCGGCGGGCCATTTTTTATCTATCTGCTCTGGCGCCGGAAAGGAGGAAAAGCCTCATGATCGAACTGAGCCATGTGTCTGCCGGATATGGCGGCAGGGATGTTATCTGCGATATCAGCGCGGGATTTGCACCGGGCAGGGTGACAGCGGTGATCGGACCAAACGGCTGCGGAAAGAGCACAATGTTAAAAACCATCGCAGGTATTCGCAGACCATCGTCCGGCGATATCCTCTGTGACGGGAAATCACAGGCCGCCTTTTCCGATCGGGAATGGGCGCGGGAAGTCGCCTATCTCCCTCAGAGCCGGAACATACCGGAGATCACGGCAGAACGGATGGTGCTGCATGGGAGATTCCCCTATCTTTCCTACCCGCGCCGATACCGAAAAGAAGACCGGGAAAAAGTGCGGGACGCACTGCGGCAGGTGGGAGCCGAAGGTCTGGCCGGAGAGATGATCGGAAGCCTCTCCGGAGGGCAGCGGCAGAAGATCTATATCGCAATGGCTCTGGCGCAGGACACAGGAACAGTCCTCATGGACGAGCCGACGACATATCTTGACATCAGAAACCAGATCGAGATCCTGGAACTGATGAAAAAACTGGCAGAAAATGGAAAATGCGTGATTGCCGTGCTGCATGATCTGGACGCCGTACTGCAGTATGCAGATCAGGTGATACTGATGGATGCCGGTAAGATCATCGCAGACGCAGAGCCGCTGCAGGTGTGCAGCAGCGCGGAGATCGAAGAAATTTTCGGAGTGAAGATAGAGATTCAGCAGACCGGAAAGAGCCGGCATTGCTATGCGATGCGGGCGGGGAGAGGGTAAGTTGTATTTTATGATGTTTCTTATAAGTATACCAGTAACCTAGTCCCTGAGAGGGAAGAATATCCGGAGAGGACATTTTTCACGTCGGCACTTAGTGAGCAGGATGCTTTTCCTGCGAGCTTATGCTTTAGTATCCATATGACGTGCCAGTGACACGTCATATGGAGTACCGTTACGTGAAAACCAGAGTGCAAACGATCCTCGGAGGATATTCTTCCCTCTTAGGGACGGACGGGTTGTCAGTTATTTTTGCTGAGGCAAAGCCTTCCCCACTCAGGGATGCTTAAATCGCCAGTCCTCAGAAAATCCCCACCAGCCCGCCGGCAATCCCGATCACCAGCAGCAGCGCAATACACTTAACCGGCGTCCAGCCCTTCTTCTTCATCAGGAAGTAAAGCATAAGTGTAAGCGCCAGCGGGATCATCTTCGGCAGGACTCCGTCAAGGATATCCTGAATGACGATGGGGCTCTCGCCATTGGCGATGGTGAGAGAGATCGTGGTGCCGCCGTAGTTGGAGGTCAGCGCGCCAACGATGAAGACGCCCAGCATCGAAGCGGCGCGGGTAAACTCTCTGGCATTGGCGGTCAGCAGATCGATTGCCCTGGTTCCCAGATTATACGACCAGTGCATGAGGAAGAAGCGGATCGCAAACTGCACAAGATTGAAAATCAAAAGGAACAGGATAGGGCCGGCGATCGAACCGCCGATAGCCATATTGGCTGTGATCCCGGCTGTGATCGGCACGAGCGTGAACCAGAAGATTGCATCGCCGATGCCGCCGAGAGGCCCCATGGCTGCGACACGCACAGCGCGGATTGTGTTAATGTCCGCCTTTTTCTGTTCCAGTGACAGGACAATGCCCATTACAAAGGTCACCAGGAAGGGATGCGTATTAAAAAATTCCAGGTTATGCTGCATGGAGAGGGAGAGATCTTCTTTATTGTCTCCATGGATTTTCTTTAGGCCGGGAAGGATGGCATAGAGCCAGCCGGCCGCCTGCATCCGTTCGTAGTTGAAGGATGCCTGCAGGTTCAGGGAGCGCCAGACCATCTGGTTGAGGGTCTTTTTATCAAGCGGCTCTGCCGGTGTCAGATTGTTGTAATGAGTTGCGTTAGATGCCATCTTCTTCACCTCCGTCATGATTTGCTCCGGCTCCCGCGGCTTTCAACGCGGTACGGGTCTGGAAGTCATACAACGCGATCGCGATTCCCACGAATGCGACCAGAATCAGTGTGGAACCGGCAATTTCCGGGATATAACCGATGACGGTAGCCAGCGTGAATCCTGCAAAATAGATTCCCCATAATTCGTTCGAAAGCATAATGCGAAGCAGGGTTGCGAAACCAACGAAACGCATCATGCCGCCCGCTGCGCTCAGGCCATTCATAATGCCTGAATACTGCTCCGCCGCCGCTCTCAGGGTATCGCCGAGCGCGCTGCCGCCGATCAGACCGGCGACGCAGACGATGCCAAAGAGGGCTCCGAGAGCTGCCATAGCCAGATAATTCAGACGGGCGATACCAGCGGTATCCGCATGTTCGGCCATCTTGTCCGCAACGCCCATGAGCGGGGACATGACGGTAAAGAGGAGTGTGATCAGATACTGGCCGACCAGAGCGAAGGGAACGGCGAGTCCGACGGCTGCTGTCGCGTCCAGTCCGGAAGAAATGGCGAATACGGTCGCCATGATGCCGCCGATGACTGCGTTAGGTGGCTGCGCGCCGCCGACCGGCATATTGCCAATGGTCATCAGCTGGTAGGTACCGCCTACGATCAGGCCGGTCCTGAGATCACCGAGGATCGCACCGATAACGGCTCCTGTTACGATGGGCTGGTACAGAGATTCTAATAAATTGTACTGGTCGATTGCCACGATAAACGCGACAACGAAGACCAGAAAAATCTGAATTGCACTAAAACTCATGATTTCATGAAACTCCTTTCTCTGCGTGTTACAGGCTGTTTACGAGAACAGTTTTTCGATGTTTTCCGCCGGTTCGCTGGGAACCCTGCGGATCTCAAGTTCTACGCCAAGCTCCCGCAGCTTGGCAAAAGCGGCGACATCCGCGTCGTCGACTGCCACAGAGCCTGCGACCTGCCGTTTGCCTTCTGACATGTGCATGTTGCCGATATTGACCTTTTTGATCGGCACACCGCCTTCGACGAGCGTCAGGACATCCTGCGGCGTTTCGCAGACGATGAAGATCAGCTGCCGGTCAGCGGCTTTGTGAATCGTGGAGATTGTCTTCTCCAGCGTCCAGTAGCGCATGGCCGCGTAGCCGGGAGCCGCCATATCCATCAGTCCCTGACGCATCTTATTTCCGGCGACGTCATCATTTGCCACGAGGATCAGGTTGGCGCCGATGCTTCCGCACCATTGCGTAGCCACCTGGCCGTGAACAAGGCGATTGTCGATTCTGGTTAATATGATATTAGCCATTTTATTTCCCCTCCTAGTATAATAATGATGTAGTCGATAAGGACTACAGATTAACAGTTACAA
>JAJBUA010000044.1 GCA_020860565.1 Clostridiales bacterium | reverse complement strand
GAAAAGGGAGACAACAAAAATGAAAAAGAACAGAATTTTAGCAGCAGTGATGGCGGCGTCTCTGGCAGCAGTCAGTCTGGCAGGATGTTCCTCGGACAGTGAGACGGCAACAACGGCAGCGGCAACGACCGCGGCAGCAGCAGACAGCGGTTCTTCCGACAGCGGAGCAGCAGCGGCGACAGATGGTTCCGCGTGGGCTTCGGGCAGCAATGTCTATGTAGACGTACCGGCAAAAGCGGGCGGCGGCACGGATCTTTATACCCGTTATCTGACTCAGGCTCTCAGCGAGGTCTGCCCGGGCGTCAATTTTATCGTGAATAACTATGATACCAGTGAAGTCGGTATGGAGCATGTCAAGAACGCGGATGCGGACGGTCTGACTCTCGGCACCTGCCATGGCGGCGCGATCATCCAGTATCTGTGCGGTTCCTCTGAGGTTAATATCAAAGACGATCTGAAGGTAGTCGGTATCATGAACGTAGGCGGTCCGCAGGCAATCATCGCCAATCCGGGTGCTCCGTATACCAACTTTGCTGAACTTGGTGAGTATATCAAAGCGAATCCGGGTGATGTCGTGATCGGATGCTCTCTGGGCGGCACGACACAGGTTCTCTTTACCGCATTAGTTGAGGCTCTGGTAGGTGATACCAGCATGGTAAACTTCGTACAGTGTTCTTCAGAGGCTGATAAACTGACGAACGTAGCGTCGAACGCAATCAACATTGCAAACTGCTCGATCCCGAACGCACTGTCCTATGACGCAGACGGCAAGCTGACTGTCCTGGGCAGCCTTGGTCCGCAGGTTGCGACGCTGGAGAGCATGAGCGAACTGGTCGGCAGCGAGCTGGATGAGAAGTTCGCAACTACCCTTGAGCAGGGTGTTGACGTGAGTTGGGACTCCAACTACTATGTACTGGCTCCGAAGGATACGCCGGATGAGGTGTGTGAAGCGATCAATGAGGCGATTATGAAGGCATGTGAGACCCAGTCTTATATCGACGGCAACAATCAGATGGCTACCTATGTATCTGCAATCGATTATCAAGGTTCCATCGATGCTCTGGCTGCTGAGTGGCAGATGCAGGATGAACTGACCACCTCCATGGGCCTGAAGATTCGCTGATCGAAATCATGAGAATGATCCGATTTTCTGAATAGTAAAGAATGATAAACTGTCCGGCTGTCCGATCGGATCGGCCAGCCGGATTTTTGTACCCAATTTTATCTATATTCATGGAAAAAGAGGTTGAAATGAAATGAAGAAAATAAACCGTACCTATGTGATGGGCGTTGTATTCATCCTTTTTGCCCTGTTTGTTTTCTGGCAGACAGGAAAGATTCCGGAAAGGCTGGTCTCTAATGAACCGGGACCGAAACTGTTTCCGTATATTTCCGCGATCGGCATGATCGTGATGGCGGTGCTCTCGATGGTGATTGACGGCCGTAAAGAGGCTGAGGAAAATCAGGCGGGGGCGGCTCCGTATCTCGACAGTGCCGGATGGAAGCGGCTGGCGCTGATTTTTATGGAGTGCGTTGTCTTCTGTATCGCGATGAATTATATCGGTTTCTGGATTGTCTCGATGGTGGGGATGATGATGTATATCTGCACTCTGAAATCCGGCAAAAAGATCAACATGGTTTTCGCGATTGTACTGAGTATCGCGCTGGGCAGTCTTTGCTACTTTGGTTTTACGAGAGGCTTTGCGATCCCGCTGCCGAAGGGAGCCATCTGGTCTAAGCTTGGCATCAAGATGCCGTGATAAGGAGGTAAATACATATGGCAAGCTATCTTTCCGCACTGGCCGTGCTGTGTCAGCCGGTCAACTTTATTATGATGTATGTATGCTGCGTTGTGGGCTGCGTGCTGGGCGCGATCCCCGGACTCTCCGGAGGACTTGGTATCACGCTGATCCTGCCGATGACCTTCGCGTTGAATACAAACTTAAGCTTTGCAATGCTGGTCGGCATGTATGTCGGCGGTGTGTCCGGTTCCTTTATCGCGGCGGTGCTGGTCGGCATCCCCGGTTCGGCGGCGTCTATCGCAACCTGCTATGACGGTTATCCGATGACCAAAAAAGGAAAAGCGGCGCGGGCGCTGACGATCGGTATCACCGGTTCCTTTATCGGTACGCTGGTATCGACGATCGTAGCTACGATCTGCTCGACGTTTATCGCGGATATCGCGCTTCTGCTGGGGCCGTGGGAATATTTCAGCCTCTGTCTGATGGCGATCACGATGGTCATCGGTTTGAGCAACGGTTCCGTATTTAAGGGCCTGCTGGCTGCGTTTCTGGGACTCTGGATCTCCTGCGTGGGCGCGGATATGGTTACCAACCAGCTGCGGTTTACTTTTGGCAATACGAATCTCTACGGCGGTATCAATGTGATCTGTCTGTTGATGGGCACTTTCGCTCTGCAGCAGGTTGCGACCAGTTATGCAAAGGGAAATCTGGATATGCCGGAGGTAGAGGCTGGTTCGCTGAAAGGCTTTGGCCTTACTTTAAAAGATTTCACAGATAACTTAAAGACAATTCTTGTGTCGCTGTTTATCGGTCTCTGGATCGGTTTCCTGCCGGGCATGGGCTCCGGCGTCTCCAACCTGATCGCCTACGGCCAGGCAAAGAAGATGAGCAGGCATCCGGAGGAGTTTGGTACCGGTATCGATGCAGGTATCTGGGCGACTGAGGTTTCCAATAACGCAGGTGTCGGCGGTGCAATCATCCCGATGATCGCGTTGGGTATCCCAGGCGATTCGACGACGGTGCTTCTGATGTCCGCGATGACGATCCATGGACTGCAGGCAGGACCAATGTTCATTAAGAATAATCCGCTGCTGGCAAACCTGATCTTTGCGACTCTGCTGGTATCGGCGATCCTGATCTTTATCACCGAGCTCTTTACGAAGAGATGGTTCCCGCTGCTTCTGAAAGCTCCGTACCATTATCTGTACAGTGCGATCCTGGTGATCTGTTTCCTCGGCGCGTATTCCGCTTCGACCTCGATGTTCAGCGTATATCTGGTGCTGGTATTCGGTCTCTTAGGCATCGCGATGGAGTTTTTCAAGATGCCGGGTACTCCGCTGATGCTGTCCTTTATCCTCGGCAGTAAGATCGAGAGTTATTTCCGTATGGGCTGTTCTTATGCAAAGGGTGATATGACGACCTTTATCACCCGTCCGATTTCTCTGGCATTTCTGCTGATTGCAGTCTGGAGTGTGCTGGGTCCGGTGATCAGCAAAGCGATCAAAGGCAAAAAGGCGTCGGCATAAGAAACTTCAGACGGGCCGGCGTCCCGGGGGGCGGCGTCGGCCATTGACCAGAGAAGAGGAGGCAGGCAATGGCTTTGACAGAAGAAAGAAAACAGGAATTAACCAGTTATCTGCGCGGCACCAGCGTGGCAAAGGAAAATATCACACCGGAGTACCGCAAATGTCTGGAACTGGCAGATAAGGAGACCTTCGTACTGCCGGTGGGAGCGGATGACGACGTTACGGTCTATGTCTTTACGGCAAAGAACCGCACGGCGAATTGTCCGGTACATATCAATATCCATGGGGGCGGCTTTGTACGTCCGCATGTGGAACGGGATGAAATTTATTCTTCCAAGGTGGCAGATGCCATCCGCGGGATCGTGGTGGATGTGGATTATAAGCTTGCGCCGGAATATCCCTATCCGACGGCTTTTGACGAAGCGTATGAGGTTGGCCGCTGGACATTCTCCAAATGTAGAGAGTGGGATGCAGATGAGACGCGCGTCTCGATGGGCGGTCACAGTGCGGGGGCAAATCTGACCGCAGCGGTGGCGCTGAAGGCAAATCAGACAAAGGATTTTGCTTTGTGCCTGCAGGTGCTGGATTACGGCGCGTTTGACATGGTGACGGATCCGGCAGATAAGAAAGAAGCATTGACCAATATGATCCCGATTGAGCGCTGCCGGATGTTTACGGAGGCGTATACGGATGGAGATCTGTCGCTGGCTTCGGAAGCCTATTGCAGTCCGCTGATGGCGACGGATGAGATGCTGAAAGGTCTGCCGGAAGCGCTGGTGATCGCGGCGGGGCTGGATAATTTCCGCTTTGAAGACGCGGACTACGCGGCGCGGATGGGCTTGGCGGGAGTGAAGGTAACTTTTAAGTGCTTTACTGAGTCCAGACATGGTTTTATCGTGCACTGCACCGAGGAGTGGGAAGCGGGACAGGAGATGGTGATCGACGCCATCCGCAAGGCAAAATTATAAAGATACAGGGATGAGTATGAGTAAGGGGACGGGCGATGTCGCAGCAGACAGCAGGGATATCGCCCGGAACAACAGGGATCTGCGGAGGCTGGCTGATGGGCAGATCCGGCACAAAATCAGACGAAAGAGGTATGGTTTTATGAAAGTACAGCTGGATGCGGAACTGGTTATGACTGTGCGGGCAGACTGCCCGATGGAGGACCGTCTGGTTGTGGGCGGTAATGACTGGGGGTATCTGAAAGTCATTCAGATCAAAGGCGGACATTTTGAGGGAGAAAAACTGCGTGGGCGTGTTGTGCCGGGCGGTGCGGACTGGAATCTGGGCGTCGGCGGCGATACAGAGGAATCGGTACATTCGCGGACGGTATTTGCGAAATATCTGCTGCAGACGGATGACGGCGTCTATATTGCGATTGAAAATCTGGGTTATAAATATGTGGATCAGGAAAAGAATACGGTAATCCAGACCCGGCCGTCTTTCCATGCGCCGAGAGGAAAATATGAGTGGTTAAATTACGGCGTATATGTGGGAAGCCTGTCCGGCAGTACCGTAGATGGCGTGCGCGGCGTAGATATTAAGATTTATAAAATGATGTGATGAAAAAAAGGGGTAATGTAACATGAGAAAAGAATTGAATACCTCAAGAAAGAGAAAGAGTATTAATTTTATTGACAATGTTGTGTATTCTCACCAGAAGGATCTGCAGGGCAATGATATGGAACTGAAGATGTCCATCATGCTGCAGAACGGCAACAGTGAGATGCGTCTGGCGATGGGACGTGACGACGAGGGCGAGGATAAGGCGCCGAAGCCGGCGATCCTCTGGATCCCGGGCGGCGGATATCGTGGCTGTGATAAGAACCTGATGGTAGCGGAAATGACGTTTCTGGCGGACGCCGGTTATGTGCTGGCTTCGATGTATTATCGCAGCAGTGCCGAGGGACACTTCCCGGATCAGATCATTGATGTCAAGACTGCGATCCGCTTCCTGCGTGCCCACGCGGATGAGTATGAGATTGATCCGAACCGGATCGGCGTAATCGGCCGTTCGGCAGGCGGACATCTGGCGTCTCTTGCCGGATGCAACCTGGACGGTTATGATACGGAAGAATGGGCCGGGTATTCATCGGAGGTGCAGGCATGCTGTGACATGTTCGGACCGGTAGACTTTGTCGTGCTGGCGGATATCAATGCGGAAGCGATCAAAAATGATCCGAATTACCGCTGGAAGGATCCGATGGAGACCCATGAGGGCGCGGTGATGGGCGGTGATGCCGGGACGCTGAGAGAGCGCTGCAAGGAGTTCTGCCCGCCGTATCTGCCGCTGGACAAGCTGTGTCCGATCCAGATCCTGCATGGCGATCATGATAAGCTGGTGCCGTGGGAGATCAGTGAAGATTTTTATAATAAGATTGTCGCGGCCGGTAAGGAAGCGACCAGCGACTTCTATATCCTGAAGGGCGCGGGGCATGGCACGAAGGAGTTCTTCCAGGATGAGATCAAGGAGCTGATCCGGGGGTTCTTTGATCGGTATTTGAAGTGAGGCTGTTATGATGAAAGTACAGGTCCCCATGTGGTCAAATGCGGCGGATGCGGAGTTGCAGTTTTACCGCGAGATGGGTGTGGAATATATCTCGGTGATGTTTGGGAAGGATGACTGGGATTATGACAGTGTACGACGCCTGCAGGAGCGTCTGGCGAAGTTTGATCTGACGATCACAGATGCGGGCAGCTTCTCTGTGTTTAAGAATCCGGTTATCCATCTGGGTCTTCCGGGGCGGGATGGAGAGATTGAACGTTATAATCAGTTCACAACCGTGATGGGCCGGTGCGGGATCCCGGTCTGTTCGCTGGCGTGGCAGCCGGACGGAGCGGTTCGCTCTTATAAGAGAGTGGGCGAGCACACGAGAGGTTCGGTCAGCGGAATCGTGGATATGGCAGAGATTGAGTCGAGGGAGCCGTCTCATGGGCGGGTCTTCAGTGAAGAAGAGATCTGGGATAATTTCAAATATTTTCTGGATCGGACGCTGCCGGTATGTGAGAAAGCAGGCGTGAAGATGGCGCTGCACCCCAATGATCCGCCGGCGGCCTGTGTCCTGGGCGTCCCCAGCCTGATCTATAACTCCGAGGGATTTAAGCGCGCGTTTGAGCTGGCCGGCAACAGTCCGTATCTGGGCATGAAGCTGTGTGTGGGCTGCTGGCTGGAAGCCGGCGATCAGTTCGGCGATCTGATGCAGGACATCGAGTATTTTGTCGGGCAGGGCAAAGTGTTGGCGGTGCATTTCCGCAATCTCAGCGCGCCGATGCCGTATTTCGAGGAGGTGCTTCTTGAAGACGGATACGCCGATATGTACGCAATCATGAAGCAGCTGGTCCGCTGCGGCTGCGATGCACTGATCTCGGTTGATCATGCGTCTCATGGCATACCGGAGTTTGGCGGCATGGCCGGAGCATATGGCTATTCTACCGGATATATGAAAGGAATGCTGTATGCGGCGGAGCGGGAAGTAATGGGAGAAAAGAAATAGCGTAGAGTTGAGAATTCATGCAAATACCATCAAAATAAGGGTAAAAACATCTTGAACTGCCTTTATTTTGATGGTATTTTGCGTTGATTTATATGCTTATTGCTTATATGCTTACAGTGCAGTTCCTTTTTTCGGAATGAAGAATTTTGTCATATCTACCTGCTCCAGCCGGAGTAAGGCGATTTTTTTGTCAATGCCGCCGCCATATCCGGTCAGACTGCCGTTTGTGCCGACGACGCGGTGGCAGGGGATGAGGATGGAGATATCGTTGTGCCCGACGGCTCCGCCCACGGCCTGAGCGGACATCCGCTGTAATCCTCGCTGTGAGGCGATTTCTCTGGCAATCGCGCCGTAAGTCGTTGTTTTCCCATAAGGGATCTGAGACAGGATCTTCCAGACAGATATCTGAAAGTCTGTGCCGATCATGTGCAGAGGAGGCAGGAAGTCAGGTTCGCGGCCGGCAAAATAAATGTCCAGCCAGCGGGTCGCTTCCTCCAAAACAGGAAGATAGCCTTCCCTGTGGTCAGAAGTCAGGTTCTTTGCGTAATATTTCTGCCGGTCAAACCAGAGGCCGGTCAGACCTTTTTCGTCAGCAGCCAGTAAAATGCCGCCTAACGGGGATTCGTAATGTGTTGTGTACTGCATGGTCATCTCTCCGGAGTGAATTCAAATTGGTAGATAAGCAGGTTACGATCGTTCGTTTCTTTTATTCTGGTAAATTGATTATAGCACATCAGGAAATGGTTTTGGGGATAATATGGCGCTTTATTTTTTCCGATAACTGGTTATCTGAAAATGGGAATTGACAATTTCCAATCGGAATGGTAGGTTTATCATTGTAAAATATTGTGCGGAACCGGGAAACGTTTCGCTGTGAGACAGAAAGAATTATTTCGCAGGAATAAGGAATATTGGAAAGGGTGTGCGTTTGCATGACGCTTCAGCAATTAATTTACGCGGTGAAAATCGCGGATTTAAAATCAATGAATAAGGCCGCCGCGGCGCTTTATGTGTCGCAGTCGGCTTTATCAGCGGCTGTGCGGGCGCTGGAAGAGGAAATCCATACGGAACTCTTTGTGCGTTCCAACCGCGGTATCACAATCACGCAGAGCGGGGAGGAATTTTTGAGCTACGCCCGTCAGATGACGGAGCTGCAGCGGATGATCGAGGAACGGTACACGGATCATAAGACATTAAAAAAGCGGTTCAGTGTATCGATGCAGCACTACTCTTTTGCTGTTGAGGCATTTATTGAACTGGCGAAGGAATTTGGTATGGATGAGTATGAATTCGCCGTGCATGAGACAAAGACCGGCGAAGTGATTGAAAATGTCCGCAATTACCGCAGTGAGATCGGAGTGTTGTATCTGAATGAATTCAATGAAAAGGCGATGAGAAAGCTCTTTTCAGAAAACGAGGTGGAGTATACACCGCTTTTTGCGTGTGGGATTTCAGTCTATATCAGCCGGAATCATCCGCTTGCAGATCACTTGCAGATTACGTTTGAGGAATTAAAGCCCTATCCCTGCCTGTCCTTTGAACAGGGCGATAGAAATTCATTTTATTATGCGGAGGAAGTGCTCAGCACCTGTGAATATGAGCGGATCATCAAAGCGGACGATCGGGCGACGATGCTGAATCTGATGGTGGGTCTGAACGGGTATACGCTCTGCTCCGGAATTATCTGTGAGAAGCTGAATGGCGACGGCTATATCGCGATTCCGCTGGTGACGCAGGAACGGATGGAGATCGGATATATCAAGAGAAAGAACCAGTCGCTCAGTGTCCTTGGCAGGAAATATCTGGAGCTGCTGGAAGCGTACAAAGATGCGATTCTGTGATGTATTCTGGCAGGGATTCGTTAAACAGAGAGAGTACCGTGTTTGTGCTTGACGCTGGAAATGGAAAGAGAGTATACTATCCGGAGATAACGGGATCAAAAGGATTCGGGATCTGAGACAGGCTCAGGAGCGCTGCCGGCATATCGCGGTGCGGCAGACGAATATGTATGGCAGCAGAAATCGTCACGAGAGAGGAATGGATGATGGAAGAGAAAAATCTGGATTTTGACAGGATAATTGATCGCAGACATACAGACAGTCTGAAATATGATTTTGCGGTGAAACGCGGGAAACCGGCAGATGTGCTGCCGCTCTGGGTGGCGGATATGGATTTTATGACGTCGAGCCGGGTGATTGATGCGCTCGAAAAGAGGGTGAAGCACGGGATTTATGGCTATACAGAGAACGGCGAAGGATATTTTGCGGCGGTCGCCGGCTGGATGAAACGCAGACATGACTGGGAAGTACAGGAAAGCTGGCTGGTAAGGACGCCGGGAGTCGTATTCGCACTGGCGATGGCGGTAAAGGCCTGTACAAAGGAAGGCGATGCGGTGCTGATCCAGCAGCCGGTTTATTATCCGTTTTCGAGGGTAGTTCAGAATAACGGCCGAAAGCTGGTAAGCAGTGATCTGAGGCTGGGTGACGATGGGAAATATCATATTGATTTTACGGATTTTGAGAATCAGATTATGAAGCATCAGGTAAAACTTTTTCTGATGTGCAGTCCGCACAATCCGGTCAGCCGGGTATGGACAAGGGAAGAACTGTTGAAGCTGGGGGAGATTTGTGAGAGACACCATGTAACCGTCGTGAGCGACGAGATCCACGAGGACTTTGTCTTCGGAAACAGGAAGCATACGGTATTTGCGTCATTGAAAAAGGAATTTGCAGAGTTTACCATTACCTGTACGTCTCCGGCCAAGACCTTTAACCTGGCTGGTCTGCAGGTGTCCAATATCTTTATTCCCAATGAGGAACTGCGCAGACGGTTTTGCGGGGAGATAACGGCGGCGGGATACGACCAGTTAAATGCACTTGCGTTGACGGCATGCGAGGCCGCCTATCAGTATGGCGATGTCTGGTATGAAGCGATGATGGATTATCTGGCAGGCAATATCGCCTATATGAAAGAGTATCTGGAACGGGAACTGCCGGAGGTGCGGATGATCGATCCGGAGGGAACTTATCTGGTATGGCTGGACTTCGGCGGACTGCGCCTGTCGGATGATGAGCTGGAGAAGCTGATCGTGGAGAAGGCAAAGCTGTGGCTGGATGCTGGGACGATGTTCGGCCCGGTGGGCGCGGGATTTGAACGGGTTAATATCGCCTGTCCAAGGCAGACGCTGGAGCAGGCGCTTGGTCAGTTAAAAGCGGCGATAAGAGGTTAAAAGATAAAGAAATGCTGGATCAATTTTCAAGAACAGAGCTGCTGATCGGCAGAGAAAATATGGAGAAGCTCTTTGCTTCGCGGGTGGCGGTCTTTGGTATCGGTGGCGTGGGCGGATATACGGTGGAAGCGCTGGCGCGGACGGGGATCGGCAGGCTGGATTTGATCGATGACGACAAGGTGTGCCTGACCAATCTGAACCGGCAGATCCTGGCGACCAGACAGACGTTGGGCCGGTATAAAGTAGAGGTGGCAAAGGAACGGATCCTGAGCATCAATCCGGACGCAGACGTGCGGATTTACCGGACTTTTTATATGCCGGAGACAGCCGATGAGTTTGACTTTACAGAATACGATTATCTCGTGGACGCGATCGATACGGTGACCGGCAAGATCGAACTGGCCGTGCGGGCGCAGGAAGCCGGGACACCGATTATCAGCTGCATGGGCGCAGGCAATAAGATGGATGCGTCCGCATTTGAGGTCGCAGATATTTATCAGACAAGCGTGTGCCCGCTTGCGCGGGTGATGCGCCGGGAATGTAAGAAACGTGGGATCCGTAAATTAAAAGTGGTATATTCGCGGGAACCGGCGATGGAACCGGCTGAGAATGAGGAGATCAGCTGCCGGACGCAATGTATCTGTCCTCCGGGGACGGAGCGCAGCTGCACTGTGCGCCGTCAGGTGCCGGGGAGCAACGCGTTCGTGCCGGCGGCGGCTGGGCTGATTATCGCAGGGGAAGTAGTGAAAGATCTGATTGGGAAGGGCGTCTCGTAACAGAGGCGCCTTCCTTTATCTATGTGTTCTTCTATTTCGATTAATCTTTTGTTCAATTATTCGAGCTATTAGAAAAACAATCGATTGATAAGATTGTATAAACTAAAATTGATAACAGGCTATCACAAAGACCAATAAGGGAATACTCTATAAACATATTGACAAAGTGGGTTTATAGGAATTATAATGTGACCATCGCTTGCAGGAAGGAAACCTGCAGGAAGGAAAAGCTTTTACAGTCAGATTCATTTATGGCTGGCAACAAAAAGGAAAAACAGACAGCAGAGAAAGGAAGATCAGAAAATGAGCGAATACAAATTTGAGACCTTACAGCTTCACGTAGGACAGGAACAGGCAGACCCGGCGACGGATTCGCGGGCGGTGCCGATCTATCAGACCACCTCTTACGTATTTCACAATTCTGCGCATGCGGCGGCGCGCTTCGGGCTCGCTGACGCAGGTAATATTTATGGCAGGCTGACAAACTCGACACAGGATGTGCTGGAAAAGAGACTTGCGGCACTGGAGGGCGGCGTGGCGGCTCTGGCGGTTGCTTCCGGCGCGGCGGCCATTTCCTATACGATCCAGGCGCTGGCCGGGGATGGAGGACATATCGTTTCCCAGAAAACAATCTATGGCGGCAGTTTCAACCTGCTTGAGCATACGTTCCCGCATTATGGCATCACAACGACCTTTGTGGATGCACATAATCTGGAAGAAGTAGAAAACGCGATTCAGGATAATACGAGAGCCATTTATCTGGAGACACTCGGTAATCCTAACAGCGACATCCCGGATATCGACGCGATTGCGGAGATCGCTCACCGGCATGGACTCCCGCTGGTGATTGACAATACGTTTGCGACTCCGTATCTGCTGCGTCCGATTGAGCATGGCGCGGATATCGTTGTTCATTCCGCTACCAAGTTTATCGGCGGACACGGCACGACGCTGGGCGGCATCATTGTAGATTCCGGTAAATTTGACTGGAAAGCAAGCGGTAATTATCCGGGAATTGCGGCTCCGAATCCGAGCTATCACGGCGTATCCTTTGTGGATGCAGCCGGTCCGGCGGCGTTTGTCACCTACATCCGCGCGATCCTGCTGCGTGATACCGGCGCGACGATCTCTCCGTTTAACGCATTCCTGCTGCTGCAGGGCGTGGAGACACTGTCTCTGAGACTGGATCGTCATGTGGAAAATACAAAGAAGGTTGTGGATTATCTGGTTCACCATCCGCAGGTAGAGCATGTGAACCATCCGTCGCTTTCGGATCATCCGGATCATGAGCTGTATGAGAGATACTTCCCGAACGGCGGAGCTTCCATTTTTACCTTCGAGATCCGGGGTGGGCAGGCAGAAGCGCACAAATTTATCGACAGCCTGAAGATCTTCTCGCTGCTGGCAAATGTTGCGGACGTCAAGAGCCTGGTGATTCATCCGGCGACCACGACCCATTCCCAGCTGACAGAGGAAGAACTGCTGGATCAGGGGATCAGGCCGAATACGATCAGACTCTCGATCGGCACGGAGCATATCGATGATATTATTGCGGATCTGGAACTGGGGTTTGCGGCGGTGAGGTAAAAGATTTTGAGCCAGGTGTTTTTGACTATTAGTTGCAGAGGAAAATCAGAGCATGATTCAAATCGAAGAAGTTAATAAAACCTTTTCCGGGAAATCAGGGGAGGTGCATGCACTGTGGAATGTGAGTCTGCATGTGGAGAAGGGTGATATTTACGGTATTATTGGTTTCTCCGGAGCAGGAAAATCGACGCTGATCCGTCTGGTAAACGGACTGGAGAGGCCGGACAGCGGTAAGGTTGTCGTAGAAGGACGTGACCTGGAAAGTCTCGGAAAAGGGAAACTCAGATTTTTGCGTCGTAAGATCGGGATGGTATTCCAGCAGTTTAATCTGCTGGAGTCCAAGACCGTTTATCACAACATCGCACTGCCGTTGATTCTGGCAGGCTTACCGAAAGCGGAGATCGGGGAGAAGGTTGCGAAGGTCCTGCATTTTGTGGAACTGGAGGACAAGAAAGATGCCCATGTGAGCCAGCTTTCCGGCGGACAGAAGCAGCGGGTCGGAATAGCGCGGGCGCTGGCGACGGATCCGGATCTGCTGCTGTGTGATGAGGCGACCAGCGCTCTCGATCCACAGACGACAGAGGCGATTCTTAAATTGCTCAGGCGTGTCAACCGTGAGATGGGAGTCACAATTCTGCTGATTACACACCAGATGGATGTCATCCGGATGATCTGCAATAAAGTGGCGGTTATGGAGAATGGCTGTATTGTCGAGAGAGGTCGGGTCGTGGATGTCTTTGGCAGTCCTCAGATGCCTGTGACCAGGCGTTTTGTCCGCACGGTCGTCAATGACCGGATTCCGGAGAGCATCATCCGTCTTCTGCATGAACAGACAGAACATTATCAGATCGACCGGCTTAAATTTATCGGATCCAGTGTGAAGCGTCCGGTTATCTCCGATATCTGTCATGTGGACGGTATTGTGGTCAATATCCTTGGCGCGACGGTGCAGGAATTGCAGGAAAGCGTAATGTGTGTTTTTATCTTGCAGCTGATTGGCGGAGAAGAACAGATTGTGCAGGCAGAAGCGCAGATCGATGCTGCCGGTGTGCTGCGGGAAAGGGTGGTGGCGGATGAATGGAAGAATTATTAAAGACTAAGATTTTTAAGGTATCTCTGGAACGGCTGCTTTTAAACGGCAGCCAGACCGTATACATGGTGGGCTGGGCGCTGGTGATTGGAACTGTGATCGGCAGTGCCATGGCGCTGGGACTGGTGCTTTGCCGCAAGGGAGGTCTGGCAGAAAATAAAGTTGTTTTTACAGTGCTGAGTTTCTACATCAATGTGGTAAGGAGTATACCGTTCGTTATTCTGCTGGTGACAATTATGCCGATTACCCGGGCGATTGTGGGGACGACGATCGGGAGTACGGCGGCACTGGTGCCGCTGGTAGTCTACATCAGCCCATATCTGGCGAGACTGATTGAGAACAGTCTGCTGGAAATCAATTCGGGCATATTGGAAGCTGCTCAGGCTATGGGGGCGAGTACATGGCAGATCATCCGTTATTTTCTGGTGCCGGAGACAATGGGGTCGATTGTGCTGGCGCTGACGACAGGAACGATCGGACTGCTGGGAGCGTCCGCGATGGCCGGTTATGTCGGCGGCGGAGGAGTCGGCGACTTGGCGCTTACGTATGGTTATGAAAAAATGAATACGCCGCTGATGATCCTGACGGTTGTCATCCTGGTCATCATGGTGCAGGCGTTGCAGTTTTTAGGGAATACGATTTCCGGGAAACTGAGAGAGTATCGTTAAAGTATTTCACTTATGGGTAGTGTCAAGTGATCTATGAAAAAATGAAGTCTAAAAAATAGGCTCAAATGAA
>JAJBUA010000010.1 GCA_020860565.1 Clostridiales bacterium | reverse complement strand
CTTTCATTACTATTTGTGCCGCCAACTGAAAGGCGGCGGAATGGAGATTACTATGGAACAAGATAAAAAGCTCATTGGTCTGGTAGAAAAGTACGAAAATCTGATTTATGAAACTGCCGACCACATCTTTAAGCACCCGGAAACGGGCTACCGGGAATGGAAAACCTCTGCCTATATGGCGGAGCATTTTGAGGCGCTCGGCTATACGCTCACCATGGCAGGAAATATCCCCGGCTTTTACACAGATCTGGATACCGGCAAACCCGGCCCTAAGATCGCGATCCTCGGAGAACTGGATTCCCTGATCGTGGCAAACCATCCGGACGCTGATCCGGAAACCTCCGCAGTCCACGCCTGCGGTCATAACGCACAGTGCGCCGTCCTCCTCGGCGTTGCCGCGGCTCTGAAGGAACCCGGTGCTCTCGACGGCTTATGCGGTTCGATCCGCCTGATGTCAGTACCCGCTGAAGAACTGATCGAACTTGGTTTCCGTGAGGGACTTCGTAAACGGGGCATCATTAAATACTTTGGCGGCAAAGTCGAATTTATCTCCAGAGGCTATTTCGATGGTGTCGATATCGCCATGATGATTCACTCCGGCACGCTTGAAGAAGGGAAAACCCTGTCCATCGGCTCCGGCTGCAATGGCTGCCTCATCAAAAATATCACGTTCAAGGGCGTCTCTGCTCACGCCGGCGCCGCCCCGGAAGAAGGAAGGAATGCGCTCTACGCAGCAACCTGCGGTCTGAACGCGGTGAACGCCATCCGCGAGACTTTTGTCGATCAGGAACATATCCGGTTCCATCCCATTATTACCGAAGCAGGACTGGCAGTCAATGCCATCCCGGAAACGGCAAAAGTGGAAAGCTATGTACGCGGCGCTTCTTATGACAGTATCTATGCTTACAATAAAAAAGTCAATCAGGCAATCGCCGCATCCGCCGCATCCATCGGTTGTAATGTGGAAATCGACGATCATCCCGGTTACTTCCCCTTAAATAACGACAAAAACCTGACCGCCATTATGACTGACGCCATGGAATCCATCGCCGGTCCGGATACAGTTATCGCCGGACCATGGAGTACCGGCAGTACCGATATGGGCGATGTCTCCGCAATCATGCCCGCGATCCATCCGCATGCCAGCGGCTCCATCGGTACCGGCCACGGCAAGGATTATTATGTCGCTGACAAAAAACTCGGCTGTCTCTATCCAACCGAATGCCTCGTACTGACCGCCGCAAGACTGCTGAGCGACGACGCGGCTCTGGCGAAAAAAGTCATCGCCGAGTCAAAGCCATATTTTAAATCCAAGGAGGAATATCTGGCCGCCATCGACCGCCTGACCATGGATAAGGACGCTGTCATTTATAACGAGGACGGCACGATTACGCTGGATTTCTGTAAATAACGATATGCCATCCCGGAAAAAATCGAGCAGGAATTTTTCTGCTCGATTTCCATGTTATCGGATATAATCCACCGGATTCCCTTTTCTCGGAAGCGGCTGCGCTTCCTCCGCCCGGTATCCCAGCGACAAAGCCCCAACTACAGTTTCTTCTTTTTTAAGACCCAGTTTTTCCTCAAATGCACGGACATTTTCATTCTCATCCAGCCAGTGCAGCTGGTTGATCCAGCAGGCGCCTGCCCCGACCGACTCCGCAGCAATCATCATATTTTCCAGTACACAGGAGGCATTCGCAATGTTATTCGGATAATCCTTAGGGCTCGCAACAATCACAAGTGTCGGTGATTCATAAAAGAAATGATATCCGCCTGCCAGTGATTTCCGGATTGAATTTTTCACGCTGCTGTACAGATCCTCCCGGTACTCCATCCCGGCGAATTCTCTCTCTACCAGTTTTTCCAGTTCTGACAGAATCTGCGGATTCTGAATCACGATCAGATGATTATTCTGGAGATTACCGCCGCTCGGCGCATATCTCCCGGCTTCGATGATAGTTTCCAGTTCCTCCTGCCCGATCTGCTCCGGGCGATATTTTCTTGTACTGCGGCGACGAATGATCGTCTCCATAACTTCATTGTTAATCATACACTTCCCCTTCCCTTAACTTATTTTCAAAGCAGTTCTTCTTTCTTTTCCAATATCGCCGCTCCGGCCGCACAAGCCGGGCAGTCACAGTATGCCGCTCCCGCCGCTTTTCTCTCCTTTGAATGCTGAATCATCGCCGCCGCGCGCTCCGCTCCGAAGATCTTCGTTCCCATATCGGATTCCAGCAGACCGATCAGATCATCAATACTCATCACATCTTCTTCCAGCTCCGCGAGATATTTCTTTGTCTCTTCGGCTTCCTTCTCTGTCCCGGCAGCCTCTATCCAGCTGTTGGCAGCTGCTTTCGCTTCCGCACTGCACGACGGCGCAACGATCAGTTCTTTTGATTTTTCCATAACATAGTTTGCTAATTCTCTGGTCATAATGATAATCTCCTTTTCCTGTAGTTTGCGCTTTATAGAATCATAGGCTTCATTCATAAATATTATTGTATCATTTTTTCACAGCAAAATATATGCTTTTTCTCAGGTTTCAAACATACATCGATCCTGTTTGCCAGTGTTTTTTCATCACCCGACCGGATTCCGAAAGACAAGAGAAGCACGCCGGTAACAGCGTGCTTCTCTTGTCCCTTTCATGCTTTTTCCGCTCAATCGTCGATCTCGACGTCATACTCGACAATCTTTCCTGTCGACGCATCTACGGCGCATTCATACTCACTCCTGCCGTGATAGAACTCGATCTCATATACCATAATCCCGTCGTCCTTATCCAGCTTAGCTTTTTTAAATCTTACCTCTGACTCAGAGAGTCCGGCTCTCTTTAACGCGATCTCCTTGGCGTCGTCTACACTGATGTAAGTGCCGGATGTACCGCTCGTGGAACCGTAATGCGCATGCTCCTTTTTGAACATCTCCACCTTGACTTCCAGAATTGCCCCATCTGACTTACGGATCTCGTACTCATACTCAGCCTCATCCGTGTAAAACTCGATCTCGTACTTCGCTGCCTCTTTCTTCTCCTGCTTTTCTTTTACCTCAGTAAAAACAGCTTCGCTCTCTGAGACTCCGGCATCGGCGAGAGCTACGGACTTAGCTCCATCCAACGTGACTGCAGCATATGCGGTTCCCACTCCGATCATTCCGATCATTGCGGTCACACAGACAGCCCGGAGGATCATTCTCCGCGTTCTTTCCAGGTAATTCATCATCATATTTTTCATTTTGTGGTCCTCCTTTCCTGATCTGCCTGTAGTATAGCATGCTAATATTAAAAGAACATTAGAATCCCGGCAGCTGTACGGTAAAAATACTGCCGCTTTCCAATTCGCTCTCCACCGACACCGTACCCCCGTAAAATCCCGCGATCTCTTTCACCATCGCGAGTCCCAGGCCATTTCCGCTCCCGGTGCGCGATACGTCCGCCTGATAAAAACGGTCGAAAATCTTTGCCGTATCCTCCGGCGCGATACCAATCCCGTCATCCTTTACCGACAAAACCACGCAGGATTTCTCTGTTTTCAAACAGACCTCCGTATGTCCTTCCGGCCTCCCGTAACGATAAGCATTGCTGATCAGATTAGATAAAAGTCTTGTGAGCAGTTCCCGGCTGCCGTCAAAATACACACCTTTTTCTACATTCCAGGTCAGCGAGATATCATTTTCCCGTATCAGCGCCATGTCGGTGCAGAGACTCTCTGTCAGTTCTGTCAGATCAATTGTTTCCTTTTCATAGCGCTCCGGCTGCAGTTCCAGCCGGGCAAAGTCCAGCATCGTACCGATCAGGCGGTTCAGCTTGCGTCCCTGCCGCCAGATCACCTGCAGTGCCTCCTCATATTCAGCCGGTTCCCGTTCTTTTTCGAGTGTCAGTTCGCACTGTGCGTTAATTACAGATACCGGCGTCCGCAATTCATGCGAAGCGTCCGAGACAAACTGCTGCTCCGTCTGAAAAGCCTCCTCCAGCCGGGAAAACATCTGGTCAAATTCCCGTGCCAGCAGATGCAGTTCGTCCTCTCCATCACCAAGATCAATTCTCTTTTTCAAATCATCCCCATGACGAATCTGCGACGCCGTATCCGCGATCTGCCGGATCGGCCAAAGTACCCTTGCGGCAATCAGGTACCCACCAACCACAGCGATCAGCAGCAAAATCGGCAACGCAACCAATGAAATACGGGAAACAGATGCCAGCGCCTCCTTGCCCTGCAACTCGGAAACCACTCCCCGCAGCCAGAGTTCCTCCAGACCAGCCGTTTCCAGCTTGCGGTCGAAAATATAATAAAGCGTCCCATTGATCGTCACGCGTTGTATCTGCGCGTTCAGAAATCCCACTTCTTCCGTTTCTCTCATAACCGGATTTTCGCCATAAACCAGTGTTCCATCCGAATGACAGAGAGAAGTGTAAATTTCATTGACCTCATCAAGGAAATCATCGTCGATCTCAAGATACCCCTCGCCGTAACGGACATAATAATCGACTTCATTCAGATCTTCCGCCTTAAGCACAGCGTAATACTCGATCTCATCGACATTCCCCTGCACCGTCCGCACCAGCATGTCCCGGATCCCTTTTTGTATAATCCTCTCACCCACCGATAAAACCACAAAATAAGTAAGAGCCATCATCACGATCAGAGCTCCGGAGAACCAGAGTGTGATCTTCATCCGTATCGATAACTGCTTCACGCCTTTTCCCCTTCCCGGATCACATAGCCTCTGCCGCGCACCGTGTGAATCAGCTTCTGCTCCTGCCCCTGATCGATTTTACGGCGGAGATAACTGATATAGACGTCAACCACATTGGTCCCACCTTCATAATCATAATTCCAGATATGATCCTCGATCTTCTCCCGGGAGAGGATGATTCCCGCATTGTGCATCAGGTACTCTAGCAAAGCATATTCCTTCGCAGAAAGCGTGATCTCACGTCCACCGCGGGTGACCCGCTTCGCGGCACAGTCCATCACCAGATCTCCGACGATGAGTTCATTTTGCACTGCACCGTGGGAGACCCGGATCATTGCCCTCAAACGTGCGCCAAGCTCCTCAAAGGAAAACGGCTTCACAAGGTAATCATTCGCTCCGCTGTCCAGACCTTTTACCTTGTCCGCGACGGAATCCCGCGCCGTCAGAAAGAGAACCGGCGTCATCTTGCCCATCCCGCGCAGCGACCGCAGCACGGCAAATCCGTCTGCCCCCGGCATCAAGATATCCAGGATCACCGCATCATACTCGGTATATGAGAGAATATCGATCGCCTCTCTGCCGTCATAGCAGCTGTCCACACTGTATCCGTCCGAAGTAAGTTTCTGGGTGATAATGCGGTTCAGATCCCGCTCATCCTCGGCCAGAAGAATCCTCATACCCACCGTTCCTTTCTTCCCACCCGTCCATCATACGCACCATAACCTTCTTTAACACATGAACAACACTCAACAATCAGCGACCTCACAATCTGTGATTTCTTTACAACAAATTGCCAACACAACCTCCCCTGATTGCTGTTCTATAATGAATTACCCTGCATTTCTCGGCTGCAATATGACTACCTGTGCAGTCTGCTTCTCCGTCGTCTCAATCTCACTCCCGGCAAGCGTCACCGCATCCCCCATCTCTGCTGCAAACTCCTCGACTGTCCCGATCACATCATATCCAAATCCGCCCGCTTCACTACGATAATGCATCGGGATCACAATCCGCGGATTCAACTGACGAACAATCTCCGCGGCCTGCTTTGCGTCGATCGTATAAAAGCCGCCGATCGGGATCATAACCACGTCCAGACCTTTCAGTTTCTCTGCCTGCTCCGGCTCCAGATCGCAGCCCAGATCACCCAGATGTGCCACCCGGTTCTCGCCGTCGCTGATAATGGATATCTCATTGCTGCCCCTCTTTGCTCCCATTACATCATCATGGTAAGTATCAATCTTCTCCACCGCAAACGGACCTCCTGCCCGTCCGGTAAGTATCACACCTTCACGGTAATTGTGGTCTCCATGTTCATGGCTGCAGAGAACCAGATCCGCCGTCTCCCTCACCGGTTTACAGCCCGGTACGCTGCCGTCCGCATACGGATCCGTGATAATCGAATAACCGTCCTTTTCCAATTTAAAACAAGAATGACCGATCCATGTAAGTTTCATCTTGACTCCCTCCTGATATTCTCTAAAAAGTCTTACTGTTCCCTCACAAAATGTTGTTTTCATTATAACAAATTTCCTCTGATCAAACAACGGCGAACTTGACGATATACAAAACAACCAAATTATCCCGATCAAAAAAATATTTTTTAGTGAATCTTTATCGAGTTTGCGTGTTATAATACAGGTGTAACAGCGAGAACAACTCAACAGACCATGATCCACACATCGATTCACGGAATGGCAATTTCCGCAGTCCCTCGCATGGCAAGTCTGCAGCTTATCAGAATTTGGAGGAAGAGATAAAATGGATACTTTAAAAGCTGAAAAAAGAGACATGTCAACGAAAGCTAAGAAACTCAGACGGGAAGGATATGTAACCGGCAATATCTTCGGCCGCGATATCAAAGGTTCCATCCCGATCAAGATTGCAAAGCTGGAAGCCGAGCGCATTTTCAAAACAAAAAAGAAAGGCAGCCAGCTCTATCTCGATGTAGACGGCACCAAAATGGACGTCCTGATCAAGGATATCAGCTATAATTTCATGAAAGGTCAATATGATGAGATTGATTTTCAGGCACTTGTGAGCAATGAAAAGGTTCATTCCGTCGCCGAGGTCGTCCTCATCAACCACGATAAAGTCGTAAACGGCATCGTTCAGGTCGTTCTGGAGGAAATTCCTTACAAGGCATTGCCGTCCGCGTTGGTGGAAACAGTGGAAATCGACGTCGGTTCCATGAGGCCGGGCGACGCGGTTAAAGTCAGCGATCTGCCGATCGCGTCCGATGCAGACATAGAACTTGGCGTAAGCCGCGATACCATTGTCGTCCTCGTTTCCGAACCGCACGACTCCTCAATCAAGGACGCAGAGACGACGGAGAATGATGAGACCTCAAAAGCAGCGGCAAAATAATCCTTGATCCAGTAACCACAAATACAATACTATGTAAAACCGGGAGGGCATGATCAAAGCGGTCATGCCCTCCCTTTATGCAGCCTTCTCAAAATCTTTATTGGCATAAATCCAATTATCCGTTATAATAGGAAGGAACGTCACAACGGAGCCATCCGCTGTCAGGAGGAGGAATCTATGCCCGTCGACATGAAACATACGATCGCAAAAGCGGTCGAGAAACTTTTACTGGAAAAAAAGGCGCTGAAACTGACCGTCAAAGATATCGTCGAGGAGTGCCATATCACAAGGCAGGCTTTTTACTATCATTTTGCCGATATCCCGGATCTTCTCGACTGGATTATCACTCAGAAAGAAGAAGAACTGGATCGAACACTTTTCGACTGTTATATTTTTATATCCGGCCAATTCTCACTGTTCGAACAAAACAGGCAAGCCGACAGCGGCGGTTCCGGCCCCCAGATCTGACCATACATATAACTTCACATATTTTTGACAAAAACTCCGGAGTGTAAAAATTTTTGACACTCCGGTTTTTTTGTCTATTGAGAAGAGATTCTTCCTTTCTTTATAATGTGCTTTGTGAATGCGGAAAGGAATTTTACGAAAGGAGTTATCCCATGACAGAGGAAATTTTAGCAGTGAAACTAAATGAATTTGACCGTCTGTTCACCCGCATGCATGATCTGATTCAGACGAGCAATTCATTTTCCCGGGAGCAGCTCCGCGAGGAGATCAATGCTCTGAACGAAGAATATACCAGCAATGAGTTGCACGTGCGCAACAGTATCCTGCAGTCCAAAGCGGCGACATCCGGCATGGGAAATGCCTACTGGCGTTGAGATGTCAGAAAGCAGCACAGACAAACTCGTCAGAGAAGAACTCGGCGCCCTGGCCGGCGCCCTGATCACCGGTATCTTCCTGGTGTTCATCGTCATGGGTATCCAGTTTGAGTCGCCAAAATACTCCCTGATGGTTATGGCGACGATCCCCTTCGCCCTGATCGGTTCCTTCGGACTGCTCTTTCTGGCAGACAGCCCGATCAGCATGGTCTCCATGCTCGGATTCCTGATGCTGGTCGGTACCGTAGTAAACAACGGTATCCTCTATGTGGATACTGTCAACCAGATGCTGGCACAACGAGTACCTCTCGACCAGGCGCTGGTGGATGCGGGGGTTCTCCGTACCCGCCCGATCCTGATGACGACGCTGACCACCGTAATCTCCATGTTGCCTAACGCTTTTGCTTTCGGGCGAGCAGGCGCCATGATGCAGGGTATGGCCCTGGTCGATGTGGGCGGTCTGACGGCCTCCACCATCCTGACCCTGTTCCTGCTGCCGACCTTCTATCGCTTCGTGCACCACGCCGGACGCAGGAAACCAGATGAACTTGATTTGCTGGATATTGATTAAAGCGCATCATTGTTTCACAGACATTTCAATCTCTTTTTTCGAATACTCTATATCCCGTTTCGGTCAGTACCGACTGAATGTCATTGACACACGGCATCCATGCGGGGATGGCGGCGATTTTCCACCGCCCCCCGCGGACCGAAACACCACAAAAGAAAGAGGAACATCATGCCTACCGAACGATTTAACCGACTGCCGGAAAGAAAGAAAAACACGATCCGAAGAGCTGCCATGAAGGAATTTGCCCGGGTTCCGTTTGAAAAGGTTTCCATCAACCAGATCATCAAGACCGCCTGCATTTCAAGGGGAAGCTTTTACACTTATTTTGATGGAAAACAGGATCTCGCCGATTATCTGGTCTGGGAAGTCGGACAGAAACTGGAAAACCGCTGCCTGAAGACTCTGGAAGAAAACGGCGGCGATTATTTTGATCTGATGGACAGCATGTTTGATTTCAATGTTGAAATGCTGAACGAGGAATGGCAGCTGTTCGACGTTATCCGCTGTATCTTTTCCAGCCCGGAAAACTTCAGAGCTATTGATATCCCTCCCGCCGGAACAGCAATCGTCTCCGCCGCAAAGACTTCAAATCAGACAGTCAGTCCGGCCGAATGGTTTTTTGAACGGATTGACACCAGCAGATTCCGCCCCGATAACCGGCTGGATATCTCCCCTCTGATCTCTCTGGGCGGCGCGGCGCTCTTTTTATCACTGAAACAATACTATGAGCATCCGGAAGCTCTGGAAAAAATCCGGAACAATTATCACAGAAGTATCAATATCCTGCGACATGGGGCTTTACGGGCACACGCAGAAACCTCCGCACAACCCGGCCCCGAACAGGATAGGCCTCCTGCATAAACAAACCATAACACACAGGGACAGATGTTTTTCGTCCCTTTCACATTATAAAAGAAGGAGATTGCAATCACATGAAAAAATGGAAACAGGCATTCGCCTTTAGCACCGCCGCGATCCTTGCGGCCGCCGCACCTATGAGTGCTTTTGCCGCCAGTCCGGCCTTTGCCCGGTCCGACGAGGAGTGGGCCACTCTTCAGGACAATGTCCTGGAATATGACGAGATCGCCGGACTGATCCACGAATATAACGCGACCGTCCAGCAAAACGCTATCGAATACGCATATTTCCGCAATGAATACGGCGAAACCAACAGCGAATGGGCGGATAAATACCGCGATCTCGCCGCGGATCTGCGGGACGCCGTTGACATTCCCGACGTCGAGGACAGCAGCTACGCTTCTCTCGCCTCTACGGCGATCACTAATGAAGCCAGCGCCGAGACCTACGAGAGTGCGGCTGATGACGCGCTGGAAGACAGTTATGTCAAGTATATCGAATACTGTCAGGCGGAGGCTCAGCTGGTGCAGTCCGCCCAGACTGAGATGATCAATTATTATATCAATCAGCTGCAGATGGAGATCGATCCCAAATCTCAGGAGCTTTCCGAGATCACCTATAACTACACGATGAAGCAGCAGGAGGTCGGACAGGCGACGGCCATTCAGGTTCTCTCCGCGAAGGAGACGCTCCGCAACTCTGATCAGGCGCTCATCGACGACCAGTCCGCAATCGACACCGGCCGCCGGTCGCTCCTCGTCATGTGCGGCTGGGACGCCAACGCCGACGCCGATATCATGGAGATCCCGGAGATCGCCGATGATAAGATCACTTCGCTGGACCCCGAAGCCGACACACAGACCGCGATCGACAACAACTACACACTCTTAAGCAATAAGCGTCAGTATGAAAACGCCCGCAGCGTGGATAAGAAATCCTCGCTGGAGGTCAGCATCGCCGATAATGAGCGAAATATCAAAGCCTCCGTCAGCAGCTGCTATCAGAGCGTCCTGTCCTCCGCGACCGCCTATGAACTCACTGCGGCACAGGCAGCGCTTGAGGAACAGAACCTGGTTATCGCGCAGACCCAGGCGGCAAACGGACAACTGGATAACCTGTCTCTGCTCACTCAGCAGAATACCGCCGAGACCGCGCAGTTGAGCGTCGAGATCGCCCGGCTGAATCTCTTCCAGGCAATCCAGAGTTATGAGTGGGCTGTGGATGGTCTGGCCAATGCGTAAGGTGGTGAGATTATGATGCATTTCTACAACTTCAGAACATGCCGACAGACAACCGCCTGGATTCTCGCGGTTGTAACGGTACTGACACCCGTCTGCTCCGTCCCCGCCTACGCCGCATCCGGCCCGGCAGGTGATCTGGAAAACACCGAGTATTCCAGTGAAACATGGGCAACTCTGACGGATGACGTCCTCGAATACGATGAAGTGCCGGATCTGGTTCATTCCTTCAACAGTACGATTACCGCTCAGTATGACATTCTGGATCGGACGAAAGAAGATTTTAAGAACGCCATCAATGAACTGCAGTTTGCCAAATGGGACTCCAAGCGGCTGGAAGAAACCGCGGAGGATAACGGCAATACAACTGATCTGATCACGGCTGCCACCTCACAGATCATTCTGAGTGCAGTCATCACTTCACTTAGTTCCACCGTCAATAACCTCCCCAGCCGGACCACACAGGCGTCTCTGACCAAGGCAGAAAATACGATCAGCATGTACGCACAGTCCGCGCTGATTTCATATGACTCACTGCGTGCGACGAGGGAGACCCTCACTCAGATGAAGGAGCTCTATGACCGCCAGTGCCAGATTCTGGTGAGACAGCAGGAACTCGGCATGGCGACCTCCACAGAAGTACTAGAAGCGCGGATCAACCAGCTCTCCGCCGAATCGAACCTTCAGGCAGTCGACAGCGGCATCACCCAGCTGATGAACACCCTCTGTCCGCTGCTCGGCTACGACCCCAACGACCCGCCCACGATTGCGGCTATTCCCACGGTGGACGTCTCTCGCATCGATGAACTCGATCTGCAGTACGACACGTCAAAAGCCATCGGCAACAACTCGACCCTTCAGGATCAGCGTCACTCCGACAAGGGCCGGACTGACGGCGAGATAACGACCCGTCTTGCTCTGATCAATGACGGCGACGCGCGGATGACGATCAAAATGCAGGAGCTTTACAATGACGTGCTCGCCAAACAGGCTGCTTTTGAAGGCGCTCAGGCCGGCTATGAAAGCGCACAGCTCTCCGCTGCGTCCTACCAGAAAATGTACGATCTCGGCATGCTGTCCGAGACCGAATACATCGCTTATATGCTCAGCTATTATAATGAAAAGGCCACTTATGACAGCGCGGATACCGGACTTCTGCTCGCACTGGAGACCTACCGCTGGGCCAAGCTGGGGCTGGTGGATCCGGACTGATGAGAGAAGTTCCGAAATGTCACTTTAAAAATATTTTTTCCTGTACCATCGGGATCGCTGACGCCTGCCGCCTCGATCCCGGCATGATGGCTGCGGACAATCTCGGCCGCGATCGCTAGTCCGAGTCCGCAGCCTTCTTTGGTCTGTCTTGTCCCTTCCGCGCGATAAAAGCGGCGGAAGACATCCTTACATTCCTGTCTGGAGAGCGGCGTTCCCGGTGTTATGACGGAGAGGCACACCCGTCTGCGGCCGAACGCTTCCAGCGTCAGCTTCGTCTGACTTCCCGGTGCGGAATACTTCACCGCATTATCCAGAAGGATTTTGATCAGACTGTGCATCTGCTCCCGATCACCGCGTACCGTGATATTCTCCTCAACCTCACAATCAATCTCCCTGCCGTTCTGAAAAAATACCGACTCAAATTCCAATCCTGTCTCCATCGCCAGTTCGCTGAGGTCTACCGTCTCTTTTAAGACAGCGCCCGCGGACTTTTCACTTCTGGCAAGAAGGAGCAGCTCATCGATCAGATGCCGCATCTGGCCACATTCCTGATTCATATTTTTCAGCCATTTGTCGATATCCGCGGAGATACCGCCCGCCTGGCCCGCGATCAGCTCGGCATTGGCATGGATCACCGTGAGCGGCGTCTTTAATTCATGCGACGCGTCCGCTACAAATTCCTTCTGTTTTCTCACCGACTCTTCCACCGGACGGACTGCCCAGCGCGCAAAAAACCACGACATGGCCAGCAGACCGATCCACATTCCCCCGCCGATCAGCAGGAGATTACGTGTCAGGTTCGTCCGCACCGAATCCTCGTAGGACGTATCTGCAAAAGCAAGGATATATCCGGCCGGGGTCACCAGCCGCAGATATCTCAGCTGATAATCAGGCAGGATTCCTTCCTCCGATACCGCAGATATGCCAAGCGCCGCGAGTCTCTCCAGAAAGTCCTCCTCCGGGAAGGAATTATAACTGCCCTCCATCAGCACAACTTCCCCTTCATCGTCTACGGTCAGCGCAAAATACGGGATGCGCACATAAGACGTTACCTCGAAGATCTGCGCGGCACTCTCTCCCGCGGCGGCCCGCGCAAGGACTTCATCCCGCTCCTGTGAGATCCGCTGTCCCAATACGGTGATACCGATCAGCATACTCACAGCTATCACGAGCGTTACTGTCAACATATGATAAAATACAAATTTCAACCGCAAACGCTTTATCTCTGTCATAGGTAGTTCTCCATTTTCTCTGACTTTCCCCTCAGCAAACGGCAAATACCCGTTTTTAATCATGAAATATTTTTGTATCTGTTCTCCGCTCAGTTCTCCAATGTCAGCCGATACCCCAGATTCCGCATGGTCACAATCGACGCCTGCACCCGCAGAAATTTCATTTTTTTGCGCAGGAAGGAGATATAGATCTCTACATTATTATCTCCCGCCTCACTCTCACTGCCCCAGACCCGGCGCAGGATGGTTTCCTTGGAGACGATCGATTCCTTATTCGTCATCAGGATCCGCATCACCTCATATTCTTTCCGGCCAAGCTGCAGAGATTTGGACGACCCGCTCAGGCAGAACGTCGACTGGTTCAGGACCATATCCCCATAAGTCAGGTTTTCCGAGACGTACTCCCCCTGCCTGCGGGCAAGAGTTTTCATCACCGCCAACAGCTCCTGACCGTCAAACGGCTTGGTCAGATAATAATCCGCACCGCTCTCCAGCCCCAGTACCCGGTCCTCCACCTGACTGCGTGCCGTCAGGATCAGTACCGGCAGCCCGCAGCCCTTCGTGCGCGCTTCCTTTAAAAGCGTGATCCCGTCCCTGCCCGGCAGCATCAGATCCAGAATCGCCGCATCATAATCTCCGCTCTCCAGCAGTTCCTGACCGGTCACCCCATCCATACAGATGTCCGACTCGTACCAGCTCTGCTTTAAGATATCCTGAATCGATTCCGCCAGACGGCGGTTGTCCTCCACGATCAAAATACGCATCGTTTACACCTCAATTCTTCTGTTATTTACCTTACGCGGCTTTGCACATAAAAGCAAGAGCCGGAACGATTGTTTTTTATTTTTTTCCAATCGCTCCAGCTCTCATTTTCCAACTCCAAAATGTTACAGGTTTCTTACCGACTCCGGATCTCCTTCCGCATAAAGCAGATATATGATATCGCAAACACCACCGCCGCCAGCGCCAGCAGCCCTGTCATATGCGGCCACACCAGCAGCAGGCTCTGCCCCAGCGACAGATAGCCGCTCACCGCGCCGGACAACTGCTGCGGCAGGATGATATTCGTCGAGCGTACCGTCGGATCCATGATCGTTGAAACCGCCTCGCTGTACAGATAATACGGCGAGATCCGGTTCAGATTCAGCTGCAGGTCATAGTAGCTTACCAGATCCCCCAGCGTATTCACCTGCTCCGTCGGATAGAGAATCCCCATCAGGATACTGACCACCATCGACATGAAAAGCGCGAAAAAGATCCAGCAGCCGATCCCCAGCATGGCCGATGTCGCCGAGTGACGGCAAATCACAGAAAAAAGGATCGAGAGCGCCAGCCAGAAGCAGATATATACCGAGGTAAACAGCAGAAATACCGCCAGCCGCCCGATCTCCTCACCATCCGGCAGGATCCCGGTCACCAGCAGTCCTACGGCTCCCACCAGACATCCCATCGCGAATACCATTGTAAAGATCACCGTCGCTCCGGCAAGGAATTTCCCATTGATCACGGAATCCCGGTAGATCGGCTGTGCTACCAGCCGGTTTAACGTTCCCTCCGAGCGTTCACTGTTGATCGCGTCAAAGCCCAGACTCAGTCCCACGAACGGTCCAAGCAGTGCGATAAAAGAAGCAAATGAAGGAATCGAACTCCCGCTCAGAGTAAATAGTTTCAGAAAGATAAAATTTGAATCAGACGCCACAGCTTCCGAAAGGGATGAGGTCGCGCCGTAAATACTGGCGCAGCTGGTAAGTCCAATGAGAATCATGACGATCAGAAAGCGTCTGCTGTGGATATGATCCGCCATTTCCTTCTGATAAAGCGCCCACAATCCGTTAAACCGCTCCTGCCTCTGTTCGTTTCTTTCCGGCTTTCCGGTTATCGCTGTCATTCTCCTCATCTCCCTTCTCAAAATATCTCCGGTAAATCTCATCGAGGTCGCTGCCACGCTGCCGCAGATGTGTCAGCGTATATCCCTCGCTTAAGAAACGGCGCATCAGTTCTCTGCGCAGATCAAAACGTGACCGCACCAGATAATACTCACCTTCCCGTTCTACAGAATCAACATTTCCCAGACGCTCCAGAAGCGCCCGCAAACCTTCATTATCCGGCAGCCCGGCTACCTCCAGAACCTGATGGCCTTCCTGCTGCATCTGACCGGCGAGTTCGTCAATCCGTCCACAGGCGATCAGTTCACCGTCCACAAAGAGCCCCACCCGGTCACAAATCTGCTGGATCTGATACAGCTGGTGGGAGGAGATCAGAATCGTCCTGCCGTCTTTCTTTGCCAGATCCTGGATCAGCTGCATCAACTCACGCATCCCTTCGGGATCAATACCCAGCGTCGGCTCATCCATGATGATCACCTTCGGATCCTTCATCAGCACATCCGCCACTCCGAGCCTCTGTCTCATTCCGCGGGAATAAGTACTGGTCTTCTGATCTGCCGCATAGGTCATGCCGACCCGCTCCAGCAGCTCCGCACACCGCGTCTCGATCACATTCTCAGGAAGTCCGTTTAACCTGCCCGTAAAACGCAGATTTTCTCTTCCTGTCATATCTCCGTAAAAGCCCACGTTATCCGGCATATACCCGGTAATTTTTTTCACATCGATCGTATCCCGCGTGCAGTCCATCTCATCGATCCACGCCTGCCCGGCCGTCGGTTCCGTCAGACCGAGCAGCATCAGCGTGGTCGTTGTCTTACCGGCGCCGTTCGGCCCCAGCAGACCGAAGATCTCCCCCGGATAGATCTCAAGATTCAGGTTGGACACCGCCTTTTTGGCACCGTACTCCTTAGTCAGTCCGACGGTACGGATGAGGGGTCTGGCTGTCGCGCCTGCGATACTTTCCTCAAGATTATATTCCATCGTCCGCTATCCTTTCTCAAGCTTTCACCATAAAAGTCACCGGCGTCCATATTTGCGGAACACATACCCCAGTCCGCCGATTACCGCAATGATAATCACCACTGCCACGAGCCCCCAGAACGTGCTGGTCTTTACCGATACCCGGAACGTCGCATCCGATGAAGTCTCATTGGTCCGTGCTGTAAATGATGTTACGTAATCTCCCGTGATCGTATCATTTGCCGGCTTCACATGAGCGATCACTTCCTTCGTAGCGCCGGCCGCAATCGAATCGATGGTGTTGTCTTCGATTCCCTCGTATGTCACGGTCCAGCCGGTAGGCGCGGACGAATTGAGCGATACATTTTCCAGATCCACATTTCCTGTATTAACCAGATTCAGCGTCACATCGGACGTTTTGCCCGACTGCGCATCAAAGCTCAGACGTCCGTCCGGTGTCGTCACCGACAATCCGTAGGTTCCCGTAATCACTACCCTCAGATCCACAGCAAGTGTCTCATCCGCAGATACCGCGCTGCATGAGATGTCATACTCTCCGGCATCAACCTGCTCCGGCGGCGTCACAGACACCGTAATTCCCTTACTCTCACCCGATTCCACATCGATTCCCGCGATTTTCGTCGATTCTCCTGACGGGACGAACGTCAGCGTCCATCCGGCCGGTACGTTGGAATACAGGCTGTAAGACTTTGTCGTAAGCCCATTATTAATCAGTGTCGTGCTGAAGCTGAAACTGGTACCGGAAGCGCCTTCCTGCTGCGGATACTCAGACGTGAAGCTTCCCGCTCCTGCCTTCTCCTCACTGATCCGGAAGGAAATCGGAAGCGTATCGGAAGCACCAGTATCCGACGATGCCTTTACCACGACTTCATAAGTACCTTCCTCACATTCCTTCGGCACTGTCACATGCAGGGTGATCGAAGCTCCCTCTGTCCCCACATGTACCCGGTTTACCTGATAGCTGCCGCCCTGCAGGTAACCTTCCCAGCCGTCCGGCAGCGACGCGATCTCCACATCCGCGTCCATTCCCGCCCCGCTGCTGTTCTCCAGGTTGATCGTGATACTCGGTGAATCACCCGGCTTTACCGACATCCCCGGATAGCTCGTCACCAGCTCCAGGCCGCCCGCTGCGTAAACCGTTCCCATTCCTGTTACCGCAAGAAATGCTGCCAGCACAAATGCCAGCAGCATTCCCATTATCTTTTTACTCTCTGATCGAATCATAAAAGGCTCCTCCTTTTGCCGCATGAGACTCCTGCGGCACTTCTCTTTTTACCTTGCTATCATAAGGCAGAAACCTTGAATGAACCTTGAATAAGTATGAAAGTTTTGTAAAACTCACAGGATAACCTTTGTGCCGCCACAGTCTGCCACCACAGGCGCCATAGTAACAAGTTTAAAATTTCAACGGAATAGGATCCTTCTTTTTATATCTGATTTGCTTCTTATATCCAGTTTGCTTCCAGTTCTTCTTTCAAAGTGATGAACATATCGTAAAACCGGCTTTTTGTCTGTTCCACGATATCCAGAGCCACAACTTGATTATACGCATGCGCAACATTATTTCTCGCCTGCAGGGCCGCAAGCCACAATTTCTCATCCCGTATCATACCGGCCTGATACGCCGTCTTTAATATTGTTTTCGGCGAACCGGTGGCGCTCTCTTCATATCCGCTGTCAGCCAGGAGTTCTTTCACCGCTTTCCATGACTGCTCAAAACAGATTTCATATAAACCGACCAGGCCGGTCAGTTCAACTGTACTATAAGGCTCCTCATAATCATAAATCTCATGCAGATTTTTCAGGGCAGCACAAAAATTTTCATATTTTTCATATAAAATGATTCCTTCCCTCTGAATGGACTCCAGCAATTCCTCCTGCACTCTCCCATCCAGATTGACTACATCGAATTTTAAAAGAGTAGACGTGTCTTCATCCACATCCAGAGAAAATTCCGGGATATTCCCTCCGGAAACTGCAAGATCAATATCGCTTGTCCTGTGATAATCTCCCCTGGCTCTGGAGCCAAATAAAATGATCTTATGAATTCCGTGTGTTACAGCAAGCTTATCTATTTCCTGTATTACTCTGGCATCAATTCCCGTTTCCGTCATCCTTTTCTCCTCCCCGTCGCTGTGCTTACCGTATTGCTGACAGCTACTAGAAACCGCAAATTTTATTTGTCGTTTCCCATATATTTTATGTCTATTCCTATATCTGCCCGTATATAAGAAATAAACTGCTGCGCGACATGGGATAACTGGTGACTTTTATTCCAGATCAGCACATAGGACGCCGTCACCGCCGGCTTTCTGATCTCTCTGACGCAGACATCCGGATATACGAGACTCCCTCCGGCAGCCGGATAGATTGAAATGCCCACGCCCTGTCTCGTCAATTCATAGGCGGTCAGCATATGCGCCATCCGACAGCGGATCGTCGGGAGTTTCCCCGTATCGGCAAACCAGCTGTTGATCTCATCCAGACGCGAGGCCCGTGACGGGATGATCAGATCATAGGGAAACAGCTCCTCTGCTTCGATGGGATAGCCTTTTTTCTCCGCCAGCGGATGCCCCTCCGGAATGATGGCGACCCACGGTTCCTGAAAGACCGGCATGGACTCCACGCCCTCCGCGTTGTGCGGCTCCATGATAACCGCCATCTCACAGAGTTCCTTCATGACACGATTGACCACATCATCCGAATTTCCATTCCAGAGATTATACTGCACCTGCGGATGCAGCCTTCGAAATCCCGCGATCCACCCCGCCAGCAGATGCGGAGCGCTTCCCTCCACTGACGCCAGATACAAAGTCCCGTAAAGGTCCCCGCTGATCTCATGAATTTCCTCAGAAGAACGGTTTACCAGATTCATAATCTGTAAAGCATACTGCCGGTACAGAACCCCCGCCTCCGTCAGCTGCAGGGCGTGCGGCTTACGCACAAACAGATCAACCCCCAGTTCTTCCTCCAGATCCCGAATCTGACGACTGAGCGGCGGCTGGGCCATACACAGCTTCTCCGCCGCACGTGTGAAATTTAACTCCTCGGCTACCGCGAGGAAATAACGGATATGCCGCAGTTCCATGACGCCTCCTTTATTTACAGCAGATTAATACCGCAACTGAATTACATCAACAACATGACAGACTCTCCTCTCACGTACGAACACCTTTTCAACAATATATTCTCACACCTTATCAGGTCCCATCATTTCAAAAACTATAATACTCAAAAGGTATCGTAATGGTTTTATTATATGTATTTTACGTCGTAGCGTCAATATGCTATCCTATAATCAGAACAAAGAAATCTTTTCACCGATGAACCATACATTGATAATTATAAAGGAGGTATCTATTATGTTAAAGAAATTAGTCGCTCTTTTGGAAGAATACTACAGGAGTTTTTCTCTCCAGATTCGATAAAAACCCTCATCCGATTCCCCGCCATCCGGCGGGGAATTTTCCGGTTGTAAGCTTCTACTCAATTTTTCATCGTCAACGCGATTCTCTTCTTCCCCACATCCACACTCAACACCTTCACATCCACCACATCTCCCACCTTCACAACCTCAAGCGGATGTTTAATATAACGGTCTGACATCTGTGAGATATGTACCAGTCCGTCCTGATGTACGCCGATGTCCACAAACGCGCCGAAATCAATGATATTGCGAACTGTCCCCTTAAGCGCCATGCCCGGTTTCAGATCCTCGATACCAAGCACGTCGCTGCGCAGGATCGGACGCGGCATCTCGTCACGCGGATCGCGGGCCGGCTTCTCCAGCTCCTGCAGGATGTCTTTTAAAGTCAGTTCTCCGATACCCAGTGCCTCCGCCGTCTGCTTTGGCTGTGTCACTTTGCCGGTAATGCCGCGCAGCCCGCCTTTCGCGATATCCTCCGGTGCATAACCAAGGCTTTGCAGCAGCTTTGTCGCCGCCCCGTAACTCTCCGGATGCACACTCGTAGCATCCAGAGGATTTTTTCCTCCAGTGATGCGCAGGAAACCAGCGCACTGCTCGTAAGCCTTGGGTCCCAGCTTCGGCACTTTTAACAGCTGTCTGCGATCAGTAAAACGGCCGTTCGCCTCCCGATAAGACACAATATTTTTCGCGAGCGTCTTTGTAATGCCGGAGATATATTCCAGCAACGGCGCGGACGCCGTATTCAAATCCACGCCAACCCGGTTTACCACGTCCTCGACCACGCTTCCCAGCGCTTCTCCCAGCCGTTTCTGATTCATGTCATACTGATACTGTCCCACGCCGATCGATTTCGGATCGATCTTTACCATCTCCGCCAGCGGATCCTGCAGTCTTCTGGCGATCGACGCCGCGCTGCGCTGTCCGACGTCCAGATCCGGGAACTCCTCCGAAGCCAGCTTGCTCGCGGAGTAGATCGACGCCCCCGATTCACTGACGATCACATACTGCACCTTCTGCGGGATCTCTTTCAAAAGTTCCACAAGGATCTGCTCGGATTCGCGCGACGCCGTCCCATTCCCCAGTGAAACCAGTGTAATGTGATATTTCTCAATCAGTTTTTTCACCGTCGCCTTTGTTTCTTTCACCTGATTACGCGGTGCGGTCGGATAGACCACAAGGGCGTCCAGCACTTTCCCGGTGGGATCCACGACGGCCAGCTTGCAGCCGTTGCGATAGCCGGGATCCCAGCCAAGCACTGTCTGTCCTGCGATCGGCGGCTGCATGAGCAGCTGCTCCAGATTCTTACCAAATACGCTGATCGAACCTTCCTCGGCCTGCTCCGTCAGAAGATTACGGATCTCCCGTTCGATGGCCGGAGCGATCAGACGCGCATAACTGTCCGCGATCGTCTCCCGCAGCGCCGGCGTCGTATTCGGGTTATTTTTCCGAATGACCTGTCGTTCGAGCCAGGACAGGATTTTCTCCGTCGGCGCCTCAATCTTCACCGTCAGGAATTTTTCCTTTTCTCCACGATTCAGAGCCAGGGTGCGGTGCCCGGCCATCTTACTGACCGGCTGTGAGAAATGATAATAAGTCTCATAGACTGATTCCTGCTTCTCATCCTTTGCCTCCGAGGTGATCTGACCCTCCCGCAGCGTCATCTCCCGGATGCGCGTCCGGTAAGCCGCCTCATCAGAAATCACTTCCGCGATGATATCCCTCGCGCCCGCAAGCGCCTCCTCCGCATTCGATACTTCCTTCTTCTCAGACAGATATGCGGCTGCCTCCTCCGCAAGCGGGCGCTTCGTCATCTGCAGCAGGATGATATTGGCCAGGCCCTCCAGGCCTTTCTCTTTCGCCATCGTCGCGCGCGTCCTGCGCTTCGGACGATATGGCCGGTACAGATCGTCGACCGCCACCTGCGTCTCCGCCGCCTCGATCTGTGTACGCAGTTCATCGGTAAGTTTACCCTGCTCCTCAATCGCCGAGAGCACCTGAACTTTCTTTTCTTCCAGATTGCGCAGATAGGTCAAACGCTCGTCCAGCTTTCGCAGTTGCTCATCATTTAACGCTCCTGTCGCCTCCTTGCGGTAACGGGAGATAAACGGAATCGTATTCCCCTCGTCGATCAGCTTTACCGCGGCCTCCACCTGCCATTTCTTTACCTGTAATTCTTCTGTCAGTCTCTGTAAAATGTCCATAATGATCTCTCTGCCTTTATTCTATAATCATGCCTTTTTAGCATGTTCTTTCCTCACTTTCGCTCATTGTATCACAATTTCCCTTTACAGGAAATATCCAGTTGAAATCCCATTCCTTTCCACCTGTCTTTATCCATATATCCGAAACATTTCTCGGATATACCATCCGCCGCAATGTTACTTGTAAAAATGCCTGTTTTTCTTTGTAAAATTTTTAACATTCCGGGAAAAATATCCTCCCAAATTTCTGTCATCCTCACTTTTGAACATAATTTCGTGACAATAGCTTTAATTTTTGTTTTATTTTAAACTTGAATTTAAAGTTGTCTGGTATTATAACATATTCTGCTAAAAAAAGAATTGAAAACGCTCGGATTTCCTGACCGCTTGCGGTTCTGTTGGCGGATATCCATAGCAGAAAGTAAGGTTATAAATTATGGTAGAAATTCTGATTTGTTTATCAACAGCTTTGCTGGCAGGTCTTCTGATGTCCCGCGCTGCGAAGTTATTTCATCTTCCCGCCGTTACGGGCTATCTGATTACCGGATTGCTGCTGGGGCCTTACGCGCTGGGCGTGCTGCATATTCCCTATGTTGGATTTGAAAGCATGGAAACCGTTGAGAGATACGGTATGGTGTCCCAGGTCGCACTGGGATTTATCGCGTTTACGATCGGAAATGAATTCCGTCTGACGCAGTTAAAGAGTATGGGACGTCAGGCCATCATCGTCGGCATTTTTCAGGCGGTAATTACGACTGCCGTCGTTGATATTGCGCTTTGTGCGCTCCATTATCTGCGTCCGGATATCATCTCGCTGTCATCCGCGATTACCCTCGGCGCAATCGCTGCGGCGACAGCTCCGGCGGCAACTCTGATGGTTGTCAAACAGTACAGGGCGCACGGTCTTCTGACCCATCTGCTGCTGATGGTCGTCGCAATCGACGACGCAGTCGGATTAATCCTGTTTGCTGCTTCTTACGGAATCGCAAACGCACTGGAACAGGGAAGTGTCAGCGTAATCAGTGTCGTAGTAGAGCCACTGCTTGAAATCGTCTTCTCGCTGTTGATTGGCGCAATCGCCGGTCTTTTTATGAATTTCATCGAGAAATACTATCACTCCAGAGAAAAAAGGATCGCCGTCTCTGTCGCGTTCGTACTGCTGATGGTCGGCGTCTCGATGACCGAGTATACTATCGCCGGCGTGCATATCAGTTTCTCATTGTTACTGGTATGTATGATGACCGGTACCGTCTTCTGCAACATCTGTGAGACTTCAGAAGAATTGATGAATCGCGTCGATCAGTGGACCGCGCCGATCAATGTATTGTTTTTCATCATCTCCGGCGCAGAGCTTGATCTGGTTGTGCTGAAAAATCCGCTGGTTCTGACCATCGGTATCGTCTACATCCTGTTCCGATCGATCGGCAAGATCTCCGGCGCCTACATCAGCTGCCGGGCAACCGGATGTGAAAAGAAGGTTACCGATCATCTGGGAATCACCCTGCTGCCGCAGGCCGGCGTGGCCCTCGGGATGGCAGTTACCGCTGCCAATCTGTCCGATGGCGCGATTGTCCGTAATGTAGTGCTCTTCTCCGTACTCGTCTACGAGATGATCGGACCGACACTCACCAAGCGTTCTCTGATCGCTGCCGGTGAGATTGCTACGGAAAATCCGGACAGCGAGCGTGTGATCAACGGATCACGGAAGGCAGCTCTCCATTAACGCTCAGACTGGTAAAAATCCCCAAATTCTGTTGTCAGAAAATTTGGGGATTTTGTCTTTTGATTTTTTTGATTAAAACCTGTAAAATTGAAATAACAGAGTTTATTGAAAATTGTGCTTGTGATTCATCATATACGGTGCTCATTTTTGCGCCGTATATCTTATTGTCAGACACATGTCTCATTACTATTACTTCATAGCTAAGCTCAATCTTCATAACTCTCTGCAACAGAAGGTATAGTTTCCCAGGAGGTGTAAAGATGAAACGAGTAAAAGCTGCCTGCATTTGCCAGACACTGCATTTTATGCTGAAAGAAGACCTTGGCCATGATTATGCTGTAAAACTTGTCCATGAGGAAGTCGAGCACTACAAAAAGACGCTTGACCGTAACCATACGCAGTATAAAATCGTTGACCAGACCGATGAGCCGGACGGCTCCATCATGCTGAAGGTCATCAAGCAGTATAATAACAGTCCGGTAGGCAATTATCTGGATTGATGAAAGGAATACCATACATAGTCTGAAACCGGCAGATCGCCACAAAGTCGTGACAATCTGCCGTTTTTTCTTATCGCTAACAGGATTCCTCTCCAATCCTCTTAATAAAATCATCTACAGATACCGATTTCGCCGCTATTTTGCTCCAGACCTTTAAAATCTCCATATCTTTTTCGTTTCTGATCCGATTACGAACCGTTTCCGGGATTGATCCGTATTCTTCTAACAATTCCAGAATCATATCCCCACGAGCCGCAATCTGCCCTTCCAATCGTCCCTCAATCTTTCCTTCAGCTCTTCCCTCAGCTCTTCCTTCGGCCTCTCCTACTTTTCTGCCTTCCGCTTTACCTAATTCAAACCCTCTTGATAAAATGCTCATTCTGACAGCCTCCCATTCTTCTGACTGCTTTACTTCTTTTACTACACGATCCACATCAAGAATGCGCTCGTCTTTGCAGGTAATATCAGGATTGTCTAATGTCGTATTCTTCATATACTGCAGCAGACTTACGAGTTCCGGCCTGCCATTCCTGCTCGACATGTTTAAGAAAAGTAATTTTCCTGCTGGGTATTTCCTTTTCTGCTGCTCAGTATAAAGATTCGGCAGGGAAAAGTCAGCGCCAAATCTTAATTATAGTGGTAGCATTTTCTCACATCCATATCACGTAATGGAAACCCTCGATAAATGCGCACCTTTGCTTTTCTGAAATCAAACTGTCTCCCACACGAATATCTGCGGCATGATGTTCACAAAAAGTTCACAATTAAATTAGCACTCGCCTCTTGACAGTGCTAATAATGTGTGTTATAACACATATAGAACAAAGAAAGAGATGACAAATCAATCACCGCCTTCCGCTTTCCAAATATATTATTTCAGCAAAGGAGCGATGAATTATGTTAAGACCGAGTATTTATGGAGAAAATTTATGGGATGAGTTTTTCAATGATGCATTTTTCAATCCGCTCAGAACCGTTGCGTACGCTTCTAACGCCAACACAGCAGAAATGATGCGGACAGACGTAAAGGAAAACGATTCCGACTACGAGATCACGATGAATCTTCCGGGAATTAAGAAAGAGAATGTCAAGGCTGAGTTGAAGGATGGCTACCTTACCATTGCCGCTTCCAGCAACTCCGACAACGATGAAAAGGACGATAACGGCAAATACATCCGCCGCGAGCGTTATGTCGGCTCGTTCAGCAGATCCTTCTACGTGGGCGACGATGTGAAACAGGAAGATATCAAGGCGAAGTTTGAGAATGGTACTCTTTTGATGAGCATCCCAAAGAAAGTGCAGCAGCCTGTTGTCGAAGAAAATCATTACATTGCGATTGAGTAATCTCAGTAGCATCAGAAACATTTGCAGACGATAAGAAGAATATCATTGCCGCCGGATGATGTTCTCATACGATAGAAAGACGAATGATAAAACGAGGCGTTTATATATATCTCCCCCCTAACTTCCCACAGCCGACAACTGTTGATGGTGTCGGCTGTGGGGTTTATTTTTTGTAGAAAGATATCCGTGTATCCTCCCGTCCCAGATTAATTTTTATCCCGATATGTCTGACACACGATATCATACACTTCCCGGTAAGATCTGCCACACTCCCTGCACAACTGCACAACACTCTCATATTCCGGATAGCAGCGTACTTCTTCTTTTATTTCCGATTCCCCTGCCAGGTCAGATTGCGCCCGAGGCAACTTGCAAATTTTAACCGTCGCTTCGCCAAGCGGCGTCTGTACCGTCTCAATCCGCCGATCAAGAACTGTCCGCTCCATCCGGCACCGCCGGATCCCGATCGTCGTCGTCTCACGGAAGATAATATGTTCCATAACCTCGATGTCTTTTTCCATGCAAAGGACACTCAGCATATACGCCGGCCGGTTCTTCTTCATATAAACCGGACTATAAAACACATCTCTCGCACCGGCTTCCAGAAGCTTCTCCATCACATAGCCAAAATTCTCTCCGTTTGTGTCATCGATATTGCTCTCCAGTTTCCAAATCACAGCGTTACCCTTGTTATCATTGTCGTTACTGTCATCTGTTTCGCCTGAAACTTCCTGAATCAGCATTGCCCGCAGCAATCCCGGCCGCTGATAATTCCGCTTTCCCGCTCCCAGACCAATTCGCTCTACCGTAAACTCTTCTGGCAGGCGATCCGATGTCCGTACCGCTGCTGCAATCGCGGCACCGGTTGGAGTCACATACTCTGCCTCCTCACCAGTCAAGCAAAGCTTCAGGCCATGCGCCGCCACAATATTTGCCACTGCAGGGACCGGTACCGGCAGGATCCCATGTGCGCAGCGGATCGTCCCGCCGCCCTCGCAGAGAAACGGCACAATCACCTCGTCGATCCCCAGATTATCCAGGCAAACCGCCGCGGCCACAATATCTACAATCGAATCGACCGCACCAACCTCGTGAAAATGTACGGTTTCCAACGTTTCCCCATGAGCCTTCGCCTCTGCTTCCCCCAGAATTTCAAAAATCCGGAGTGCGATTTCCTTTGCATGGTCAGAGATCGCAGACTGCCCGATAATCTCGCGGATCTCACGCATTCCCCGATGCTCATGATGATGGGCGTGACTGTGGTTATGGCTGTGAGACTCGTCATGGTGATGGCTGTGGATTTCCTCACAGCCAGGATTACTCTCCGCTGCAATATTATGATGATGGTCGTCCTCATGGTAATGATCGCCCTCGTGATGATGGTCATCTTCATGGTGATGGTCACCCTCATGATGTTGGGATGCCCCGTGCAGATATTCCATATCATGATCATGATTTTCATGCACATGGTCAAGAATCACGTTGAAATCGCAAGCGTCCAGGCCTGACTTCTTAACCCGGCTGATCTTTATTTCAAATCCGTCAACCGGCAGGCTGGCAAGAGATTCCCTCAGTGTCCGCTCATCTGCACCCAGATCCAGAAGCGCCGCCACGGTCATATCTCCGCTGATACCGGTGTAACATTCTAAATATAACTGATTTTTCTTTTTCATGAAATTTTTCCTCCTGCTATCACATTGCTCATAGTTTCTATTTCTAAAAAAGGCCGTGAAAATAATCTCTCTCTTTTCAAAAGAGGAAAATTACCTTCACGGCAACTCTAAAAACCTTATTTCAATATTTATCATTCATCCGCAAATACAAAACCACTGCTCTTCTGAGCCAATAATCATCTTCCTGATGATTCGTCTATCCTGTTCCAGGGATTTTACCAGATATGTCTCATAATAGCACGCCTGCCACCAATCTGTCAAAGATATTCTTTTTCTCCGATGTTAACCCGATCTAAAAAATTATATTTGTTTTTTGATTTCTGATGGCTCTTTATGTCAAAAACACATTTACAGTCATCACCGTAACCAGCGCGAACGCAGCAACAAACGCAAGATACATCAGAAACCGCCTCGTTCCCAGCACGATTTTTACTGCGCCGAGATTGGTGATCTTTGTCGCCGGACCGGTTATCATAAACGCGGCGGCGCTCCCGCAGCCTTATCTGCCATGCCGGATTATCATGCCAATGACGGCTAAACAGGCCACAAAAGTATGTTCTCCGCCAAATCATAACACGCACTCGATTAATAATTTCGTATATTCCGACCGGGGATTCCCGATCACCTCATCTACCGTCCCTTCCTCCACAATCCTCCCCTCGCGCATAACCACCAGCCGGTCGCAGAAGGACTGCACCAGGGCGAGGTTATGGCTGATAAACAGGCAGGACAAACCCTTTTCCTGCTTTAATCGTTTTAACAGTTCCATGATCTCCTGCTGTACCGTCACATCCAGCGCGGATGTCGCTTCGTCGCAGATCAGAATCTTCGGCTCTGCCGCCAGCGCCCTGGCGATTGCGGTCCGCTGACACTGCCCTCCGCTCACTTCATGAGAATACCGCTTTGCGAATTCTTCCGACAGTTCGCACTGCCGCAGGAGACCAGACACTCTTTTCTCAATCTCAGCCTTCGGCAGACCACGGTTGCGGAGACTTTCTCCGATCCCGTCTCCCAGTGTCCTGCGCGGATCAAAAGAACTCATCGGATTCTGAAATACCATCTGAATATCACGATAGATACGGCGCAGCGCAGATCCCCGGACATGCGTAATATCCTCCCCGAACAGACTGACCGTTCCTTCCGTCGGATCAAGCAGCCGGGTAACCGCCTTTGCCAATGTGCTTTTCCCGCTGCCCGATTCCCCTACGACTCCCAGCGTTTCACCGCTGTGCAGAGACAGGCATATCTGATCCAGTGCGGTAAAAGGCGGCTTTCCCTCTGTCCGAAAAGTCACACTCAGATCCTTCACTTCCAATATTGTCTCCATTTACGCCCTCCTCAGTCTTGGAACTGCGGATAACAGCCGCCTGGTATATGCGTTTTGCGGGTTTTGCAGTACACTCTTCGCCTCGCCATATTCCATCATTTTTCCATCTTTTAATACCAGAATCGTATCCGCCATGGCAGATACTACGCCAATATCGTGCGTCACCAGAATGATCGCCGTGCCAAACAGTTCCCGCATCTGAAGCAGTTCACAGACAACCTGCCGCTGAATTGCAACGTCCAGCGCACTGGTCGGCTCATCCGCCAGCAGGACAGATGGCTCCATCAACATGGCAATCGCAATGCCGACACGCTGGTTCATGCCGCCGGATATTTCAAACGGGTAACTTCTCCAGAGCCGCTCTCCATCCCTGAATTTCAGTTTTTCAAAAAGATTCAGCGCCTTCTCTCTGGCCTGCGCCCGCGAAATACGCATATGTGAGACCATACTTTCATAAATCTGATCTCCAATGGTACGAACCGGACAAAGAGAACCTTCTGCGTTCTGAAAAATCATGCCAATCTCCGGCCCGCGAATCTTTCGCATCGCTCTCTCACTCAGATCCGGGATATTTTTTCCCTGATAGATCAGATTTCCCCTGGTCACTACACCATTTTCACCCAGAATCCCCAGCGCCGCTCTTAAAAGCGTACTTTTCCCGCTTCCCGATTCTCCCACGACACCAAGAATCTCTGATGGGTGCAGAGAAAAATTCACATCATGGATGACAGCCCGCTCCCCAAAAGAAATCTCTACTGATTCATATTGTAATAACGCATCCATACTCAACTATCCTCAACTTACCGGCGCCAGATCTGCCGTGATCTCATAAAAATCACAGGGATGCGCGGTCAGCCCGGACGCCGAAGCCCGGCTCACCATGCTCATTTTCAGATGAGAACAAAATACAAAGGCATGATCATCCAGAATGACCTGCTGCATCTGCACCGCCAGCTCCGCCCGTTGGCTGACGTCAAACGTCGCCGCCATCTCTGCCGCCAGCGATTCCAGCTCGTCGCTATGATAAGAACCATTGTTTGCGGACGAGGAGTCCAGACAATGTGTCGTGAAGAAATACTCCGGATCCCCGGTTGGCGCCGTTACCATGGCGCTGACATAGACGTCCCAGGCCGCCGGATCCACGCGCAGGCTGTTATGGTCTGCGGTAGAGTTGATCGCGACCTCTATGCCAATCTCTTTTAATGTGGCCTGCGCGGACTCCGCCAGCAGAGGAAGCTCCTGCCTGCTGGGATAAGTCAGCCAGCGAATCGACAGTTTCGTGCCATCCTTCTCCCGATATCCATCACCGTCACGGTCGAGCCATCCGGCAGCGTCCAGAATTGCCTTCGCTCCGTCCGGATCATACTTCTCCGCTTTTACAGCGTCTCCGCCAAAAGAAAAGCTGTCCGGATAGATACCCACGGCGGCATAACCGTTGCCCTGCAGAAGCGTATTGACAAACCCATCTTTGTCAATCCCCATGGCAATCGCCTGCCGTACCGCGTCATCTGCGATCACCGCACTTTTGGCATTCATCTCCAGGAAAAAGGCACGACTCGTCGCGCAGCTCGAGATATGGTAATCCTCATTTTGGAAAATTGCATAGCTGGCATAAGGAAGTCCGTAAGCTCCGTCAATCTCGCCGGACTGCAACGCCAGAGTCAAAGTATCCCCGTCGGAAATCGTGCGCACGGTGATCGAATCATATCCCGGCGTACCATCCCAGTAATCCTCATTTTTTACCAGTTCCAGACGCTCGCCGGACACCAGAGATATGGCAATATAAGGCCCGGTACCGGCAACGATTCCATCATCCGTAATCCCCGCCTGCATATCGATGATACATCCATAAGGATCTGACAGATAATTTAAAAAAGCAGGTTTGGGCTCAGACGTTGTAATCGTAATGACCTGTCCATCCGCCTCAATGCTCTCAATACTCAGATCACCTCTGGCCCGGTCATGTGTCTCGATCAGATGCTCCAGACACTCTTTCACTGCCTCTCCGTCCATCTTTCTCCCACTTGAAAAAGTAACACCATCGCGCAGAGTAATCACCCAGGTCCGCTCATCTGGATTTTCATAGCCAACCGCCAGCCATGGCTCCATCTCCATGGAGTCCGAATAATGAAACAAAGTCTCCCCGATCCCATAGCGGATACACGCCCAACCAGAATAAGCGCGATGCGGATTCACATCTGGTTCCTCATTCTCCGGATTAAAGGTTGTATCGCCAAATATAAACGTTTTCGACGCTTCTGCTTCCGCGGCTTCATTCCCGGCACTTTCCGCGCCGCCAACATTCCCGGAGCACCCGGAAAGACTCCCAAATCCCATACACAACACCAACATAAGCAGAATGCTTTCTTTTATTCTTCTCATACCAATCTCCCTTCCTCTGCTTTTTCCAAATTGACATAAACGATTAATGAAAAATTTACCTTTGTCCATACAAAATCTCCTTAGCATTTTTCCATATTTCGCGGATCCAGATAATCCCGAGCGGTATCCCCCAGCAGATTAAAAATGACCACTGCCACAAAGATGGCGACGCCCGGGCCGATCACCACCCACGGATACGTCTGCAGCATACTGCGCCCGCCGCTCATCATATTGCCAAGCTCTGCTGTCGGCGGCTGCGCTCCCAGGCCAAGATAAGAAAGCCCCACCAGCTCCATCATCATCGTACCAATATCCAGCATGGCTGTCACCAGGATCGGGCCCACACTGTTTGGCAGAATATGCCGGAAGATAATCTGTCCCGCCGTATCCCCGGACAATCTCGCTGCCCAGATATATGGCATGCTTTTCTGTGCCAGAGTCTGGCTTCTCGCGATCCTGGCATATTTCGGCCAGCTGATTACAGCCAGCGCAATCACCGCATTGGACAAACCGCCATTGAGGATCGCTGCAATCGCCAGCGCAAATACCAGTCCGGGAAAGGCCAGAAATATATCGGAAATCCGCATAACCAACGCATCCATGAAGCCTCCCCAATATCCACAGATAACGCCAATTGTCGTTCCTGTCAGCGTAATGATCACGACCAATGCGAGAGTCGCAAGGACGCTGGTATGCAGCCCCATCAAAATCCGTGACAACATATCCCTGCCATAGGAATCTGTACCTGCGGGATGCAGCAGATTCGGCGCCTGCAGAGAAACACTGTAGTCCTGCACATTTGGATCATAAGGGCACAGATATTCCGCAAATATTACAGCAAACATCAGTATCACAGCAATCACCACAAAAAAAGCAAGTCTGAACCGAATGTGATTTTTCCTGATCTTCGGCCTGCGCACCGGAATCATTTTCTCTTCTTTCATGCCTCCATCCCTCCCAGACGTATCCTCGGATCCAGCAAACGGTAAGAAAGATCGGTAACCAGATTAACCACGACATAGATTATCGCCATCCACATCACATATGCCTGAATCATCGGATAATCCCGCATATTAATCGCGTCGACCGCCAGCTTTCCCACGCCATCCCAGAGAAAAATTGATTCCACAATGGCCGTGCCGCCCAGCAGACTGCCGATAGACAACGTAAGCAATGTAAATATCGTAACCATCGACGTCCGCAGGACGCTCTTTATCAGCGTGGCGGAAAACCGTACACCTCTCGCCTTTGCCCCCGTCACATACTCCCTGTTCAGTTCATCCAATACCGTTGCCCGTACCTGCCTCAGATATTTCGCGGACATGGCGATCGCGAGTGTCAGCGCCGGCATCGCCACACTCCTCCCGTTAACGCCGTTCGAGATCACCGGCAGCACATGCAGACGAATCGCCAGAACATACATCAGAAGCAGTGCTACAAAAAAGTTTGGCATGCTGTTTCCAAGAAAGCTGCAAAACCGGATCAGATAATCCGTAAATCGGTTCTGTTTCACTGCAGCTACAACTCCCAGCGGAATAGAAATCACAATCGTCAGCCCGATGGAGATCACTGTCAGCAGCAACGTTGCCGGAAGTTTGGAAACAAACGTCGGGAACACCTCTTTCCCTGATATGTAACTGGTTCCCATATCACCGTGAAGCAGATCCCACAACCATGTCAGATACTGAACCAGAAATGGGCGGTCCAGTCCCAGTTCTGTCCTCGCCTGATCAATCACATCCTGCGACAATACCATGCCCGTATTCTCCATCTTCTGCAGCACCGCGTCGCTTCCCGCGATCCGCATCATACCAAATGATAAAAAAGTAATAACCAGAAGAATCGGTATAAGCTGCAGCAGCCGTTTACACACGTATGATCCCATTACCTTCCTCCTATGCTTTTGCCGTAATTGCGAAAATGGGCGTCGGGTTATAAAACTCATCCTTATCATGATAAATGCGTTCCCACACATCAGTATCCACATGGATCTCACGAAATCCGGCATCTTTTAGCAATTCCACATCCCACTCCGGCCTGGGCCGCTGACACGGACGCAACGCTTCCTTGATTTCCTCATATTTCTGCATCATATCTGCTCCGATCTCTTTATGGGCGTGATTTGCCGGCAGCTCAATATTCCGCTTCTCCCTGCAGTAGTCCGCGTCAAAATTGATCAGAATCCCTTCCGGCTTCAGCAAAGCATGCCATCTCCGATAAGCCCGCCCCAGATGCGGCAATCCCCATGTCAGATTCCGCGTGACAATCGCATCAAACGTGCCTGGAGCAAAGGATGGCTCCTCCGCGTCCATAACTTCAAACCCTGCAGATATTCCCATCAATTCTGCTGTTTCCTTCGCTTCCCGGATCATCTTCTCCGTCAGATCAATCCCCGTCATCTCATGTCCGAGCTTTGCCAGCAGAAAGACAAAAAAACCGGTTCCCGTACCAATATCCAGGATTTTCAACCGTTTCCCCTCTGGCAGATATTTGCCAAACTCCTCCAGCCACAGGAAATGCTTATCTCCTGACAACTCTCTCATCTTCTGCACACAAAACGACGGCGTGCGTCTGGCCCAGTAATCTGTGATCTGTTTTTTAATCTCTTCCATTTCTTTTCTCCTATTGATTTTACTTATAGGTTTAAATACTATTTTTGATACCCGCCTCGGACGCAAAAAAGAAGATAATTCTCCTCCCTTCAAAAGAGGAAAATTACCTTCGTGGTAATAGCGCTTCACTTTTAAATTATACTTTAGCCCAGTTGAGTCAATAATAAGATTCCAGGCAACCGGAATCCTCTGGAGCCTTCGACAATAACCTTGCTCTTCTGAGCCACTCCGCCATCTTCCTGATGGTTTTCGATCCTTTTCTGGTTGATCAATCGTCAGCAATCCTGAACGCACAACCGATGCAGCGCCTCCATAAGCGCCGGTATCGTCACTTTCAGCGAGGCGTCCTGCACACCGATGACAATATTGTCACACTGATTCATCGGAAGAAGCAACCGTACCGCAGAACTGTTCGCAACCGCCGCGGCAGCCTCCGCAGTAATCTCACCCAGCATCGAGTTCGCTATCACAATCCCGATCGGCCCGATGATCACATCTGCTCTTGCCGAGCAGACTACGATCGGATTCGTTCCGGTCGCGATCCGATCTGCTCCCGCCTTTGCCATCGCGGCAGTCGCTGTGCTGTTCGTTCCCACAGCCATGATCGTTCCCTGTATTGTTTTATCTTTTTTAATGGCAGAGATGATCTGCTTTCCGCATCCGCCGCCCTGTCCGTCGATGACTAAAATATTCATAGTTAAGATCATAACACACCCATTGTATAATTGTCAAAATAATCTTTTAACAATCGTCACCTCAGGCTCTCCCCATCCTACTCATCCCAGAAACAGTTTATTTCTCGATAAACCCTTTTTCCTTCGCGCAGTCAAAAGTCACATAAGGAGGATTCTCGCCGCGCTCTCTCGCCGGTTCGTAACGTTTCCAGAAATCATCAAACAGACGGAATATCTCTTTATGCCTTGCAATGATAAACACTACCGTAATCGCAACATAGGCGGCGGAAAGGATATCCGTAAACGCCCAGAGAATATCGGCCTCAATGTTATAGAGCAGCACACAGGGAACCATGTAATAGAGCATATAAACGGGCATCAGCCTCCGGTTTCTCTCCGTGTCACCAAAAGCGTAATTCACCGACTTCTCGCAGGTGTAATACATACCGATAATCGTAGTCCACGCAAATACGGCAATCGCTATGGCCGTAAACTTACCGCCGACGGAGCCATATGCGTTGGTGAAAGCAACGGTGGTCAGCGCCCCGGAAGTGGCTTCCGATGAATAATAAGATCCCGTGATGATAATCGTAAAAGCGGTGATAGAGCAGATGATAATGGTGTCAATGAAGATCTCGCCCCATCCCCACAGAGACTGACGAACCGGATGATCGGTGATCGCAGACGCATGGGCAATCATGCCATAACCGGTACCTGCATCATTGGAGTAAATCCCGCGGGCAACACCGTACTTGATCGCCTCCCGGACAGTTGCGCCGGCAAATCCGCCGAAAGCTGCCGTGGGAGAAAACGCGCTCCTGAAAATAAGCACGATCACTCCGGGAACTTCCTGAATATTGAGGATCAGCACACCCAGCCCCATCATAATATACAACACGGCCATAACAGGAACAGCTGTAGACATAACCTGAGAAATCCGCTTCAGGCCGCCCCAGATCGTCACAAGACAGGTCACTCCGATGACTGCAACCGTTATAATGGTAGGAACGCCAAAGGCCTCGCTGATGGAGCTGGTGACAGCCTCCGTCTGTACACAGCAGGTCCATGGGCCCAGCAGGAAACAGAATACAGCCAGCGCCACCGCTCCCCTTTTCATACCAAAAGCGTTCTTCAGGACAAATGAACGGTCACACACATATTCGTCCATGGACTTACTGTAATGCTCTCTGTAACGCTGGCCCAGAATGATCTCACAGGCTTTTGTGGACATACCAAAAAAAGCGGAAAACCACATCCAGACTAATGCGCCGGGACCGCCGCTGACGATAGCCGTCGCCACACCGGAAATATTGCCGGTACCCACCGTATTGGCAAGAGCCGTACAGGCGGCTTTGAACCCGGAAATCGTACCGCTGCCTTCCCCCTCGCGGCCAATTTTTGCATATGTATTTTTAAAGTTAAAAATGATTTTTCTCTGGTAACGAAAACCGAAGCGGATTGAGAGCAGGATACCCAGTCCCACCAGTATAACAATCATCGGGGTGCCCCACAGCAGATCATCCACCCAATACAGCCAGTCAGTTAAGGCCTGCATACTTTATCCTCACATTCTTTTTTTCTTTTAAGTACTGATTTCTTGCCGAAACAACCTGTCTCACATGCTCATCTACCGTCGTGCAGCAGCCGCCCACGGCGTCCGCGCCGCAGCGATAATAATCCAACGCATATTCGCCAAAGCTTTTCGAGTCGCCCTGGCCATGCCAGGTTTTTGTGATCGGATCATATTCCTCGCCGCTGTTAGGATATACCGCAACAGGAAGTGTCGTTCCCCGCTTCAGCTCCCTAATCAGTTCTTCAATATATTCCGGTTTCGTGCAGTTGACTCCGATCATTTTCAGATGCGGATGATCAGCCGACAAAGTCTTCGCACAGTCACGAATCCGGTCGCCCTCATTGATATGTCTGCCGTCACAACAGGAAAAACTGATCCAATAGTCAGCGCCCATCTCCTCAGCGATCTCAGCTTCGATAAGCGCTTCCTGCAGGGAAGGCTGCGTTTCAATCAACAGAATATCCGCCCCGGCGTTCCACAGAATCTCCATTCGCTCCTGATGAAATGCCCTTAACTCGGCTTGATCAATGCCATATCTTCCGCGATATTCGGAACCGTCCGCCAGATAAGCGCCATAAGGTCCGATCCCGGCCAGACACAGCGGATAACTGCGACCGGACTGGCTGCCTTCAGCTTCCCACCACTCGTCCCTCGCTTCTAAAAAGATCGAAACACTCTTTGCAATCAGCTACTTTGCCTCATCCCTGGTGTATCCGTTTTCCGTCAATCCGGGAATCGTGGCCTGATAGCTGCATGTGATGCCGCAGTCAGCTCCTGCCCGGAAATAATCCAGATGAACCTGTTTCACCAGATCCGGCGTCTCAGCGAGCGCTTTGGCGGTCCAAAGGCGGGAATTCAGATTCGCACCCAGCCTTTCCAACGCTGTAGACATGGAGCCATCAATGACCATAAGCCCATTCCGACGCAATGTTTCTTCCAATGTTACCCTCATTGTCTCCCTCCTCATTCATATTGATTACCGACTTTTCCGGTATGATTTATGAATTGTACCATCCCGGTCAGGATTTCGCAAGGCATAATCTCCCCGCCTTTCAGTTATTACAATTTTCTCCAAAAAAGCGTACAATGACTGGGACAATCAAATAATGGGAGAAATATTACTATGATCTGTGAGCCGAAGCTTCTCATCGCAGACGAGCCCACGACCACTCTGGACGTCCTCACACAACAGCAGATTCTGGAACTTTTACTGGAATTGCGCAGCAAAAAGAACGTGGCCATTCTCTTTATCTCCCACAATTTGAATATGATTAAGAAAATCTGTGATAACGTCCTCGTCATGTATGAGGGCGAAATCGTGGAACAGGGCGAGGTGCGCCGCGTTCTGGAACATCCACAGCATGAATATACAAAGGAACTGCTGGCTGCGGCCTTATAGGGCATCCCTTTTAATTTACGACTCCGAACCTGTAAGGAAAAATAAGTACGGCAAACGTCTTCATTTTCTTGCTGAGCAGACCGTTTGAGGTCATATTCAGCTTTTCTTCAATCTCTATATATCTCTTTTTGCCGTTTGCAATGGCAAACAAAATACGCTCCATATTACTGCTGACAGAGAGATCGGACAGCAATAGATTATCGGCGTAGTAATAGACAGCGCTGGACGGATTGAGTATCGTACGTATCACATTTTCTTTCAAAGACTCCGAAGGCATCAGCAGTTCATTGATATCAGCTTTTGCCCGGTGCAATCTTATTCACCAGATACTCCTGAATGAAAAATCATCCAACCTTTTCATACCTCTGATTTCTGCTCTGCGGTTTATCCGGAATAGACATCCGGACAAGTCCCTGCTCCATCGCGGGATGCAGATAATTCCTGCGGAAGGTCTCTCTGGATTTTAAACCCAGCCTGTCCATCAATGTTTTCGCTGTATAGGGGATGTTATATTCCATTACCCCCAGTAGTTTCCTGACATATTCGGACACCTGCGCACCTTCTTCATCAATCTGCACCGCAACATCATCCAGAATCCCATCAATCTGCGTCAGCATAAATTCTATAAATGCGTTCGACTTTCCCTCCACATGGCATCTTGCAATCGCAGCATAATATTGCTCCTGGAATCGCTCAATCTGACTTTCCAGCGGAATATACGCAAAAACAGGTTTCCACTTTGAAAGAATCGCCGTCTGCCATAACCGTGCCATTCTGCCATTTCCATCTGCAAATGGATGAATAAATACGAATTCATAGTGAAACACACAGCTGAGAATCAGCGGGTGAATACTGTTCCGTGATTCTTCCATCCAGCCAAAAAGGTCTTCCATAAGCTGCGGGACCATTCTGGCAGGCGGTGCCATAAAGATGCACTGGTCGCCATGGAATACTCCTTCCTCACCCTGACGGAAAGTGCCGGATTCCTCCACAACATATTTTGTGATGATCCCATGGAAACGCTTCAGATCTTCAATACTCCATGGGTCTATTTCATCCAGCAGCTCATATGCCGCGTAAGCATTTTTTACTTCCTGAATCTCCTTTTGCTCACCCAGCACAGTTTTCCCATTTATAACATCCCTCACCTGCCCAAGTGTGAGAGAATTCGCCTCAATCTTTAAAGAGGAATGAATGGAACGGATTCGGTTGTTCTTTCTCAGGTGCGGCTTAGAATCCAGGCTCCCAACCGCGGTAATCCTTCCGATTTTCTCTGAAACAGAAGCCACACAGGTCAGCATTTCATTTGTTATATTAAAAGGCGGCTTATAATTCTCCATTCTTCCTCCATATCTGCATACGCAAGATTCGACTGTGTAACAGATTCACAACTTGCGTATTATCTTGCGTATTTTCCTGCTCATTATACCGCATATCACCAGAAATTCAAGAGAATCCTTTTCAAAAATTATCTTTCACTTTGCGTGCCAGTCGCCATTATCATTATCCCCCTATTACCTGGCTTTTATTTCCCCATTTATTTCCCCATTTAATTTTCCCACTTTTCCTCTTAGTCAAAATATTGCATACATACAAAAAGTCAGAGCATTCCCGTTTCCGGTCTGCCCTGGCTATATATTTCAGATATTTTTTGCAAGAATTTTCAGAAGAGAAGCAAGTTACATACAGCAAAATTTTATTGTCCCATTTTAAACATCTCATAAACATAAGCAGAACCCTGCAAATAAAGACCCGTCTCAACATCTGTGAGTTGATCAAAGGTTTTGGAACCATAAAAAAGATCCATTGCTTCATCTATTGTGCTACCGTTATCTTCCATAATATACGCTATAATATCTTGGGTTGTGTATTCTATCATCTCCTGTTGTTTATCTGTCATATCTAACACCCACCTTTTTCAGATACTGCAATGCTTTCTCTGTGTGAAATGTGTATTGATTCGTCAGTTTTCCAAAATCAAATTCCCGTTTTAAATACTCAGCATCTATGGTTCCTCTGGAAAATTGTCTGATCAATAACCCTACTGTATCATTTGCAACCGGCCCCGCAACAATATCATATTTATTATCTGTATTACACTCAGGACTTGAAATATCCGCAAATTTGCGATTTCGGTTATTATTGATAAATACAGCCCATTCAATGCTGGGTTTTTCATCAAATAACCGGCAATTAATATCTCTTTTCTCTAATAAATTATCTGGCACTTCAAAAATCGTAACTGTTGGGGTTCCGCCAGCAATTTTTGCTCTTCTTTTCGCCATTCTCCACGCCTGATCCTCAAGAACAGTTGTATAAAAACCACGACCAAAATCCTTATAGGGCATACATTTTGATAAATCAACATGTTCTATTTCTATATTGGAGCCATGATAAAGTTTCAAAATATTGTTCCTCCATTTTTCCTGCATATAACACTTAAATCATCTATTGTGTCATCAAAAGACAATGTATGCTCCACATCATAAAATTCATGAAGAAAGTCAATTCCTTTATATTGCCGCAGATACATATAAGCATCTCTCATATGCATACCATATCGACTGGCAAATTCACTGACGCAAACTACAATATAATCCAATAGATTCCTTTCGTTTTGCGCAACTGTCGCCATGCTATCACCTCCATGCCACATTGACTTCTAGTCATACCTGACATTTTCATTATACCAAAAAGGTCTCTGTGCGCAAGCTAAAACACCGACATTTTTTAAAGATCTATCATTTATGATCCGAATTTCACAAACAGTAAAAATAGCCAGAGCGCATTCCCGTTTCCGGTCTGCCCTGGCTATGTATTTCAGATATTCTTCGCAAGAATTTTCAGAAGGGAAGCAAGTTCCGGAGAGCTTACCAGCTTTGCAAGTGTCTCCGCATCAATTCCACTGTCTGCAACGCCGTCTGCCGGTGCCTCTCCGTTGGGCGCTTCCTGCTTTGTTACCTCTGCATCCTCAACTCCCTTTTTCCCATAAAACGCTTCTTCAAACAGTTCCGCGTTATGCTTCCTGTCATCGTCGATGATATGCGAATACTGGTCTGTGACCATTTTTGCCTGCGCATGGCCGGAATCACCCTGCACTGATTTGATATCTCCGCCATTCAGTTTCAGCTTATAAGTGATACTGGAATGTCTGAGGCTGTGAAACACCACAGGCGGAAGATCATTCACTTCGATCAATTTACGAAATGCAGATGTAATTGTTGCTGCTTCTGTTGGCATTCCCAGCGGGCCGGCCATAACGAGGTTGAAATCCTGATATTCGCATCCCAGCATTTCCCGTGTGGCATCTTGTTTCCTTTTCCACTCAGCAAGCATTTCCGCCACTGTCTTCGGCAGGAATATTTTCCGGGTACTGGTCTGTGTCTTTGGCGCTTTCAGAACCTGTACCGTTGACGTCCTGGACGTAATCGGCGGGAAAATAATCACAACATCCTTCTTATCCAAAGCGTTGAGGACATCACGGTTGACCCTCTGCAATTCCTTATTGATATAAATATATGCAGTTTCCTCATCAATACTTTCCTGAGAAATATCAACACAGTCCCATGTAAGGCCAAGCAGCTCGCCAATCCGGAGCGAACAGGCAAATGCCAGATTCATACTAAGTTTCAGCCGCTCATCATCACATACTTCCATCGCATGGAAAAGAACATCTGCTGTCCAGATCTCTCTTTTAGCATAAGGTCCGTATAACTGACATCCCCTGTGGGAACCTGTGCGCGGCTGTCATCCGCGGAAAGCTCCCGGCCCGCCCGTGCAAGGTCGAAAACAACCTTGAACTGTGAAAACTGATAACGGTACTTTGCACAGCATTCTTTCATCACCTGTGCGGCCAGTGCCTTATCCGGCTTTTCCCGGTCGAGGAACTGTTCGATCGCGCGCAGCTGCTTTCCCTTATTGATATGGAGAGGAATAATTCTTGTTGCCGCGATAAGTCTCACCTCGTTTCGTTTTAAATCTGATCGAGTAGGAGGCGGCTTTTTGCCTCATACTCGCCGCGCCGTTGCTGTGTGCCGGTGGCACACGTTTAGCAACGACCGAAGCGGAGCGTAGACCGGTTGTAGCGTCAGCTACAAAATTTCCATATCCGCCCGTGCGCATAAAAAGAGCCATCCCTCTCGCAAAGGACAGCTCTATGGATTATTTTAATCAACTATCAACATCAGGATCGGATGCCATTTACTTTTATCATTATAACAGGGCTGATGGCGAATATAACTAAAGAAGAGAGCTTTTCTCTATTATTTTTACCTCTTTGAATCCGTGGAAAACATCAGCTATATTATCTTCGTAAAATATACAGGAAAATTTACACCGTCTCCGGCGAAATGATATATTTCCCTCTTGCCCTTATCTGAGGGTTTTTCAAAATTTCTTCAAGCATCTCTAAACCACACGTGTCACAAACCATACTCTCCACATCAATTTTTCCCGAATCAATTAATTCCAGAGCTCGTTTTTGAGTGTATGGATTGATATAGGAGGATTTTAACGTCAGTTCCTTTCGAAAAATCATGTAAGGCTCAACCTGGATTTTTTCATCAGGAGCTGTTAAGCCAAACATCATGACAACTGCTTTGTTGCCAGCGATTTCAATCGCTTCCTGAATCGTAGATGGACGTCCTACACACTCGATCACTACATTGATATCAGTTATTCCCGATAGTTCAAGTTCTGTCTTTACATCCTGTGCCGCAGGATCAATACAGACATCAGCACCTAACCTCCTGCCCATTTGTCTCTTATTTTCTACCGGTTCAAGAAGTACAATCTTTGCAGCTCCTTCCAGCTTTGCAAGCTGCACCATTAAAAGTCCGATCATTCCGCCACCTACAACAACAACCTGATATCCCGGTTGAATCTCGCACATATCAATCCCATGCAGGCAACAGGCAAGTGGTTCTGCCATCGCCCCCTGCTCAAATGTTGTATTTTCACCCAGGCGATAAACCTGGCTTGCTTTTGCCTTACAATACTCCGCAAAACCACCGTTTACCGTTGTTCCGTATCCTACCATATGCTCACAAAAATGAGCTTTTCCACTTCGGCATGGATTACAGCTTCCGCAGTAGCAGTTTGGATCAATACAAACTCTGTCACCCGGCTTGAAACCGGTCACATAGCTGCCGGCCGCTTCGATCACTCCGGCAAATTCATGACCCAGGATGGTGGGCGGAGTTACCTCCGCCGCTCCCTTGTGGCCCTCATAAATATGAACATCCGTTCCGCATACGCCACAGGCTTTCACCCGGATCAGAACTTCATCTTCTTTGATTACGGGTTTCTCACTTTCCTCTACTCTTAAATCATGCATTCCGTAAAAAATCGCACTTCTCATGTTCAGCACCTCTCGATAGGCATTTCTGCCTACTCCTTTACTTTAACTCCGGCCAGTACCCTTTGTTTGCCTCAATCAGATCATCCAATATTTTTTTTGCAATTCCTGCACTCGGCACAGTCTTGGAAAGTGTCAGCGCTTGCCAGAGTTTCTGATAACTCCCCTCTATCCAGGCTTCTACAACCAGTTTTTCGACGCTTACCTGCTGCTCCATCAATCCTTTCTGAAACTGCGGGATCCTGCCCTGCGCGATTTTCTCATACCCGTCTTTGCCCACAATACAGGGAATTTCAACCATCGCTGTAGGATCAAAATTCTCAATTGCTCCTTCATTGGGAACAATCAGCAGCATTTTTTCTTTTGTATTAAACGCAAGAGCCCTGGCAAGATCAACAATGTACGACGCATGATCGTCCTTCATGAAACCACAGTCCTCCGCTGTTCCCTTTTCAATAATATCTCTTGCCGCTGAAAACACTTTCTTTTCTCTGCCATCCATCACCTGATTGGCTCTGGTATAATTGGGATCGGTATGTTCCACCACGTAATCCGGATAAAGATAATATTTCAGATAAGTATTCGGCAATGTATCCGGATCAACAGCGTAAACATCCCGAACCTTTCGGAAAGTCTCATGCCAGCTCTGATCCGCATGCTGATCCTCCTCAATATTAATGTCATAACCATTTTCCTTCACATACTTTTTCAGCTGCGGCATCAGATCTCTGCCTTCCCTGTCCTTGACCGCAGTCCACCATCCAAAATGGTTTAATCCAAAATAGCTTACATCCAGATCCTTTTCTGAAATACCCAGAATTCTCGCCATTCTCACCATGATTCCCAACGGCATATCACAGATGTTGATAATTCTCGAATCAGGACGAAGCCTCCTCGTTGCCTCCGCTACAATGGCTGCCGGATTGGAGTAATTCAACATCCATGCTTTCGGACTGTATGTTTCCATATAGTCAAGGATTTCCAGGATCCCGCCAATCGACCGCATTCCATAAGCAATTCCGCCGGGACCGCAGGTTTCCTGTCCTACCACGCCGTACTTCATGGGAATTTTCTCGTCCTTTTCGCGCATCGCGTATTTCCCTACACGGATATGAGCCATCACAAAATCAACATCCGTAAACGCTGCTTCAGGGTCAGTCGTATAAGAAAACGCGATCTGGGGCGCCCTTTCTTTTAACAGGATACCACAGGCTTCGGCGATCACGGACTGTCTGTCCGCATCGTTATCATACAGACAGAGTTTTCTGATCGGAAAACTCTCCTGATGGTCCAGCAGCATCATGATGATGCCCGGTGTAAATGTGCTTCCGCCACCCGCTACTGTAATAGAAAATTGTTTCATTCTCATTCATCCTCTCTTTCAATAATAAATATTTTTATTTACGTGTATACCGGATAACACAGGTTTCCCCTGCTTTTGCTGTCTTTTCCGCTGTTACAATCATTTCATAATCCAGGCTGTTTGTAATAACCAGAGGTGTATACAGCGGCTTTTCCGCCGAGTCCCACAGCGTTCTGTCTATCCTGCAAATTGGCATGCCCACATCAACCCTGTCTCCGACTTTCACGAGCGATTCAAAACCTTTTCCACCCAGGCCTACCGTCTCAAGTCCTATATGGATCAATAATTCTGCCCCATCGTCAGTTTCTATCGCGCAGGCGTGCTTTGTCTCTGCAATCACGATAATCTTTCCCTTTGCCGGCGAAACCACCATGCCGTCCGACGGAATAATCGCTACACCGTCACCCAGGAGTTTTTCCGAAAATGTTTTATCCGGAACCTGTTCCAGGGGAATGATGGCACCATTCTGAGCCGCATACAGGCAACCTGTCCCGGAACCAATTTTCTCCTTTTTCTCCACCTGATTCAAGGCAGCTTTCTCTGAATCATCGGAAACCTTCGATGCCTGTGAGAGACAATTTTCAAACTCCTCTCTCACTTTCGGCACCTTCAATCCTACGATGACCTGGATCGCCGTGCCGTTCGCGCTCAGACCGTGCGCTCCAATCGCCTTAAAATCCTTTTCCGAAGCGACAAGCGCCGCATCATTTACGTTTACCCGGAGACGGGTCGCACAGTTGGTAACATCGATAATATTATCTTTTCCACCCAGGTATTCCAGGATCTGGGCCGCATAAGAACTTCCTTCTCCTGCCTTCTTTTCCCGATAATCCTTTTTCGTGTAAAGCCTGGCCTCCTCGTCATCCGCTTCTCTTCCCGGCGTAAGGAAATTAAATTTCTGAATCAGCGTCCGGAATACGAGGAACCAGATTCCGGAAAAGATAAGTCCTACAATAATCTGAATGACATAAGTCCTCCAGTGGTTTTTTCCGCAGGGAATCCAGTTGAGGGAAAGAAACGCAATCAAACCATTGCCAAAAGCTCCTGTCACACCTGCCGTAAACATCGCTGCGTTGATGCAGGCACATAAAATCGCATGTGTTACAAAGAGCATCGGCGCTATAAAAAGGAACGTGTATTCGATCGGCTCCGTAATTCCTGTAAGCATTGATGTCAGTGCCGCCGGAATCATAAGGGCAAGGACCTGACTTCTCTTTTCTTTCTTTGCCGTAGAATAAAACGCCAGCGTAATTCCGATCGGCGCAAATACCTTCGCGTTTCCAAAAAGTTCAAAACCGCCCTGCGGAAACAGCTCGATCAACGGCTCCGTACTGTTGGCGAACTCACTCAGATGAAGCGGCCAGTAGGCTTCAATTCCTCCGGGAACAACCGCTGAATCCAGAGTAAACGGAGTATAAATGAAATGGTGGAGTCCTGTAGGCAGGAGTATCTTTTCACAAAAAGCGTAAAGTCCTACTCCGACTGTTCCACTTGCCTTGAAGAATTCCTGCAAAAGAAGCATTGCTGCCTGAACCTTTGGCCAGAACGCAGCGAAGAGGAATGCCATTGGGATCATGACAAAAAAACCTATGATAACCACAAAACTGGAGCCAGAAAAAATACCCAGCCATTCCGGCAGCTCCGTATCAAAATATCGGTTGTGGATATAGACCACAATTCCAGCGATAATCAGCGCACCCAACATGCCGGTATCCAATGACTTAACTCCGCAAATCATGGCCAGACCACTCGTCCCGCCCGTCTCTGCCAGATAATCCACACCGAAAGATGTTCCCCAGAAGCCGAGAATCGCGGCCAGGAAATAATTGAATGTGACATAAATGACAAAAGCCTCAAGAACACAACGCGCATTCTGTTTTTTTGCCAGGCCGATTGGCAAACCGATGACAAATAATACCGGCATCTGGCGGAATACCATCCAGGCACCCTCCTGTATGATAAACCAAAGCCTGTACCAAAGACTTTCTTCTGCTGCAAGCGAACCAAAAATACCTTCGTTTAAGAACAGGGTTGAAAGGCCGACCATAATACCGGCAAAACTGAAAAGCAAAACCGGTGTAAACATCGCCCCTCCAAACCTCTGTACTTTTTGCATGACCCCTTTCATGGTAAAACCTCCCATATCGATTTGACTGTGTAAACAACCACTTGTTCCTGCGTTACATCAAGACGTCTTTGATTTACACGTACATAATACCCGGAAAATCCTGTCAATTCAACGTTTTCACCGCATTTACTGACGATGAACAGCGTTATTTCCTTTTCACTTTTTCTGTACTTAAGAACACGATTTTTAAGCTAAATGCCCGAAACGCGGTCTATGTCAGACCGCGTTTCGGGCATTTCCCCTACATCTCTGTTCTTTTTGTTTCCGGTTTCTCGCTTTTCTATTTCTCACTTTCTATTTTTCGAATATACATCAGGTACCGTATGCACAAAATTTCAATCAGATTGAAATAGGAACTTCCCGTCTCAAAGGTCACTCCTGCCCGGTTCATCAGGATATCTGTCCGGATATACAAATTCCTGTCACACAGGCCGGAAAGCGTATTGTCGCTCAGTTTTGTTATCGATAATGTACTGACGCCCTGTGATTTCAGTCTTTTAGCCGCATTGATCGCCAGTTCATTTTCCCCTGAAAGTGAAATCAGCATAACAAAATCCTCCGGCCCCAGATTTTCTGTTGCCATAATCAGCTCACTTCTGCCATACAATGCCACAAACAGCTTATCTGCATTCAGGAACATCCTCTTCACCATTTTGGCTGCGGCATCCTGGACCTCTCCCGTCCCATAAACAAAAAGCCTTCTTGCCGAATAAATACTCTCGCAGATCGAATTCATGTCTGTATTTTTCGCCTCATCGATACTTTTTTCAAAATTTTTACAGACATGATCCAGCAGAATCTCCCGCTGAATCGCATCTCCTTCCCGCTCCATCTGCAGCCGGATCTTAAATTCGCGAAAGCCTGAAAATCCCAGCTTCTGAGTAAAACGCGAGATCGTCGTCCTCGAAATACAGCATTTCTTCGCCAGTTCCTCAATGGCGATATCGCAGCACTCCCGTTTATGTGTCTGAATATAACCCCAGATCAGCAGATCATTTTCATTTAATCTACAATAGCGGTCATTTACTAATTCTTCCAGTCTCATTTCGTTGCTCCTTTACTGTCTTTTCCGGTAACTGTTCCGACTGCGTGCCCCATCATTTCTGCAACACAATGCTGTATAAAATATTATAACACAAACACCAATAACGACGGAAAAAACTTGAAGAAGAATCATTCTTGTTGCCGCGATAAGTCTCACCTCGTTTCGTTTTAAATCTGATCGAGTAGGAGGCGGCTTTTTGCCTCATACTCGCCGCGCCGTTGCTGTGTGCCGGTGGCACACGTTTAGCAACGACCGAAGTGGAGCGTAGACCGGATGCGGCATCAGCTACAAAATTTCCATATCCGCACGTGCGCATAAAAAAGCCATCCCTCTCGCAAAGGACAGCTCTCAGTCTTTTATGTAGATATATTCGTCAGGACTTGATAAAATCCCATAGCATTTCATTCAGTAACACAACTTTTTCGATCAGCCAGCTTGCCATGACTGGTAAAAGAAAGATTACAAATCCGATCACAAGCGCCTCAATCGCTTCCGAGCCGGTTCGGATGCCCATCAGATAACTGAGGACACCAAGTACAACACACAGGCACGATAGCATACAGCAAATCGCGACGGCAAAGCTGGTCATAAATATACCGGCCCACTTTGCCACAGTGACAACCAACGCGATTGGTAACACAATCAATTTTAACGGTAATTTTAACAGCTTCATACTTTCTTTCACCCCTCCTCACTGAAGCATCTTTTCCTTGTCCATTGCTCCCATAAGATATATGTCAAAAATCATCTTTTCCTCTGCTTTATAAAACTGAATCATGCATTCTTCATACTTTTTCCATGCCATCGACTCAAACCCGCCAAGAATCACTGCCAGCTCGTTCACCATCTCTGTATGTTTATGTTTTTCACACATAGATTCTTTATCTGCTTTTGTCGCTTCATAAACCGGATCCTCATAATATTTATTATAAAAATCCTTCATAAAATCTACATTCATGCTAAGCTCCTCTGTCAACAACGATAACTGCTATAACAGGATTGTAACCGGAAAATGGCAAATCTGCAATGATATAAACAAAAATATGTATCAGCATGGAAATTTCTTCCCATGCCTGATTGCCGCGCTCACAGGATTTCAGAAAGTGCTTTCAGCGATTCCTTCTGTTTCTCCCAGATTTCGTCCAGTCTCTCCTGCAGGTCCTGAATGTCAGCAGCGTAAATACTGCCATTGGTATTGGCAATCTTTGCGTATTGGTTCAGGTTATTACTGCAGCGCCGGAGAAGGGAACTGATCTGCTTCGGATAATCATAATCCAGCTTCACACAATATCCATCCAGCGCCATTTTACGGAGATAAGCGCTCATACTGGTAATGCCGCTTTCCTCCATCTTTTTCCGGATACGCTCCGCTTCCGATGCGGAAACACGAAAGTTCAGGAAAATATCCCGGTTTTCTCCATCCATCACAAAGCCTCCTCTCTGCTCCGGTCACTCTCCCTGCGGGGCGGCGGCACCTGGCCAGCCTTCTGCTTTAAATCTGCCAGGACAGAACGGCGCTCTCCGCCACCGCTGTTTCGCTCCTCCCGGTCTTCCGATTCCTGTCCTGTTTCTGCAGTTTCCCGTTCAACAAGAGAACCGTTCTCCATATTGAGGGCAGCATCCAGTTCTGCCAGCCGTGCGGATTTCTCAGCCAGTTCTTCCTCCTGCGGGAATGGTTTCCCGACCTCCTCCCGCGCTGCTTCCTGCTGCTGTTTAAGCGTCTCCAGTTTTCCTGTGCCTGCTCCATTTTCGCGGAAATATGATTCAGCGCATTGTCGAGCCGGATCAGGTTGCCTCTGGCGTCGCTGCCGATGGGAACGCGGTGAGTCATACTGCCTTTCAGCGCAATATTGAATTCTTTGGAGAAACTGTCAAACGACAACTCCATCTGAAATCCCCGATAACTGCCCAGCGGATAACCTTCCACGGCATAAGCCGTTTTGCAAACAGCGAGGATTGCTTCCCCGGCATCTACCTTTTCTGTGTAGGTTTTCCCTGCAAACCTCCTTTAATATGCGTTGTTTCCGGTATCCATAGACCGGAAACAAAAAAATGCCCGCCTGCATTCTGTTAAACATCAGAAACAGACGGACTATGTACAGCTAAGACCAGGATTCCGTTCTGTTAGCAAAACGGAATTTTTCTTAGACAGAGAACAGTTTCCTGCTAACCGGTCTTAGCTCAAAGGAGGTATGACTGAACATAAAGATAATTTTAGAAGGATTGACCAGGGCTGATTTTCCCTGATCTTTATTGTTTCTTCAACAAACACTTTTCTTAGCTGGAGGGCCTTTTTTCTTAGCTGGAATTCTGCTCTCCCCATTCGTTAGAAAATAAAAAAAGCGGAACCTGTTTTCGTGTCAGCTAACACGTTCTTAGCAGATTCCCGCTTAAAATTCCCGTCCCCGGGCGGATTCGAACCGCCGGCCTTTCGCTTAGGAGGCGAACGCTCTATCCTGCTGAGCTACGGAGACATCAGTTATAAAACTACTTTTAATCATGCAAATTATCCAAAATTTGCGAACGATTACATTATATTAACAAAAGAGCGAATCGTCAAGTGGTAATCCTCTGACTTTTCGCTCTGATCCAATGATTCCCCTTATATTTTCTATATTGCAGCACCTGGCTCAGGCATTTTCCCATCCAGAATTCCCTCTCCTGCAAATTCTGCAATTCCCTGCATCCAGATTGCTCCCTTAAAACGTCTCCCCACTTTAGGCTCCCCAAACAGATCCTGTTTCGCAATGATCACATGAAAAATCATATCATTGCAGTCAACGGTCAGATCATAAACCATTTCTCCTGTCAGGCGGTTCTGTATTTCTTCTACATGAAAAATAGTTCCGATGATCGAATACTGGTCGCATTCTACCCCGCTCGGCATGAAACTCGAATCCACAATCGAATATACATCTTCCTTCATAATTCTGCGGGAAATCTGCGAATACATATCGATATCCTCGATGGTAAGCGTTTCAATTGCATTCTGGTCGCCGTTTTTTGCCGCTTCCATCAGACTGTTACGATCTGCCGCCGATAATTTTGACTGATCTGTCTGTTTTTGATTCCGCTGAATCGGCAATAAAATTTTCCCTTCCACAGAAAGTCCGGTCAGTTTTACAGATTCCGGCTGCTTCACAGCACGATGAGCAAGCCTCTCTATATAATCAAAACTATTGTTCATGAAAAATATCAGAGAAATTCCTACTCTGTTTTCATCCAGAAGTCCCGCATAACTTTCCTTATCCGTATGCCGTTGAATGGTACACTCTGCTGTTGATGAAATGTCATTTCCATTCACATAAGGATAATAGGAATCTCGATGAAATTTCCCGGAATCATCAATCTCTCCGATCATTGCTATTCCCATCCCCGGCGCGACTTCCGCGCGGATCTCACAGAGACTGAAATCTTCTTCGCTCAATATCCTTCTTTTTTTACTTTCACCCTCCGCCAGGCTTTCCAGCAAAACGAAAATATCTCTTCTTTTTTGATATGTGCTGAATCCGATACTGCGTAAAAATCTATGCACACAATCACCTTCTTTTAAAAATGACATCAATTACTGTAAATGGATTATACAGAAAACGCCATTCTTAGTCAATAAAAATTAAAAAGCTGAAAGTAAACTTTCCTTTCAAGACAGCATACTTCCAGCTTTTTTCATTTTATCAATTTAACATTTCAATTTACACAATACCCTGGCACAGCATAGCATCTGCCACTTTCTCAAAACCTGCAATATTGGCGCCTGCTACATAGTTGCCTGCAACGCCATAACGTTTTGCCGCGTCATCTGCCTTCGCAAAGATATTGATCATAATATTATGAAGCTTCTCATCTACTTCTTCAAAGGTCCAGGAAAGTCTCTGGCTGTTCTGGCTCATTTCCAGTGCAGAAGTTGCAACACCGCCTGCGTTTGCAGCCTTACCAGGCATAAAGAGCATTCCACTCTCTAAGAAGTAATCGGTAGCTTCTCTGGTGGACGGCATATTAGCACCCTCAGCAACTGCGAAGCATCCGTTTGCTTTCAGAGCCTTTGCATCATCAAGATTCAGCTCATTCTGAGTAGCGCATGGAAGCGCGATATCACACGGAATCGTCCAGATTCCCTTGCCTTCTGTATATTTCGCTGTCGGAACCGCATCTACATATTCTTTAATACGGCCGCGGCGCACTTCTTTGATATCCTTTACTACATCCAGTTGGATACCATCCGGATCATATACATAACCGTTAGAATCACTCAGTGCGACAACCTTTGCGCCAAGCTGCTGAGCCTTTTCCGTCGCATAGATCGCAACATTTCCGGAACCGGAAATCACAACGGTCTTTCCTGCCAGTTCTTTGTCATTTGCCTTTAACATCTCTTCCAGAATATATACCAGACCATAACCGGTAGCCTGAGTTCTTGCCAGAGAACCTCCATAATTCAGACCCTTACCGGTCAGAACGCCCTCATACAGACCAGTCAATCTCTTATACTGGCCAAACATGAAACCAATTTCACGTCCGCCTACACCGATATCACCTGCCGGCACATCCTCGTCCGCGCCGATATATTTGTGTAATTCCGTCATAAAGCTCTGGCAGAATGCCATAACCTCACGATCCGATTTACCCTTCGGATCAAAGTTAGAACCGCCCTTGCCGCCGCCGATCGGCAGACCAGTCAGGGAGTTTTTGAAAATCTGCTCAAAGCCAAGGAATTTCAGGATTCCCTGATTAACTGACGGATGGAGACGAAGACCTCCCTTATACGGTCCGATTGCGCTGTTAAACTGTACACGATATCCTTTATTAACCTGAACCTGACCCTTATCATCTGTCCACGGCACGCGGAAAGAAATGATGCGCTCCGTCTCAACCAGACGCTCAAGCAGTGCTACGCTGCGATATTTTTCTTCATTCGCGTCAATTACCAGTCTCAAAGAATCCAAAACTTCCTTTACGGCCTGATGAAATTCCGGCTCGCCCGGATTCTGTTCTACTACTTTTGCATAGATCTCGTCTACATAAGACATTGTCTGTGCCCTCCTTTTTTATTTATCTTTCTCTGATTATCCGCCAAAAGGGCAGAAAAGCCCCTGCTTATATAAGCAGGAGCCCCTTTGCTCTCGACATTCTTAAGAATTATAACAATATATATCCGGAAAGTCAAGTTTTTTAAGTGTATCTCTTATCTTTTTTAATGATTCCTTTATGATTATAAAGTTTATGCGATTAATCGTCTTCCTCCTGCTTTTCTGATACCTGGTATACGAAACGTTTTCTTGCCATCTCATCACTTTCCAGATATTCATCATAAGTAGTAATTTTATCAATCAGTTTACCGTTTATAATTTCCATGATGCGGTTTGCCGTTGTCTGCACAATCTGATGGTCACGCGAGGAAAAGATCAGCACGCCATGAAATTTTACCAGTCCGGTATTTAATGCGGTAATCGATTCCATATCCAGATGGTCAGTCGGTTCATCAAGCATCAACACATTCGCGCCGGAAATCATCAGCTTGGACAACATACAGCGAACCTTTTCTCCACCAGACAGAATTCTCACTTTTTTTACTCCATCTTCACCAGCAAACAGCATGCGTCCGAGGAATCCTCTTACATACGTAACATCCTTTTCTTCCGAATACTGAGTCAGCCATTCTACGATCGTGTCGTCGCTGTCGAACTCTGCAGTGTTATCCTTTGGAAAATAAGATTGTGTTGTCGTCAGCCCCCATTTATAATTTCCCTCATCCGGCTCCATCTCTCCGGCCAGAATCTTAAAAAGGATTGTCTTTGCATGCTCATTCGGACCGACCAGTGCAACCTTGTCCTCACGATTCAGTGTAAATGAAATATGATCCAGCACTTTTACTCCGTCAATCGTCTTTGTCAGATTTTCCACTGTCAGAACTTCATTTCCGATTTCCCGGAAAGGACGGAAATCGATATAAGGATATTTACGGCTGGATGGTTTGATATCATCCAGTTCGATCTTTTCCAGAGCACGCTTACGCGATGTCGCCTGCTTTGATTTGGAAGCGTTTGCAGAAAATCTGCGGATAAATTCCTGCAGTTCCTTGATTTTTTCTTCTTTTTTGCGGTTTGCTTCCTTCATCTGACGAACCATCAGCTGACTCGATTCATACCAGAAATCATAGTTACCGGCATAAAGCTGGATTTTGCCATAATCGATATCCGCAATATTCGTACACACCTTGTTCAGGAAATACCGGTCATGCGAAACTACGATAACCGTGTTCTGAAAACCAATCAGAAATTCTTCCAGCCAGGCAATGGCATCCAGATCCAGATGGTTTGTCGGCTCATCCAGCAAAAGGATATCCGGATTGCCAAATAACGCCTGGGCCAATAAGACTTTAACCTTCATCGAACCAATCAGATCCTTCATCAGACTGTAATGGTATTCATTTTCTATGCCAAGTCCATTTAACAGGCTCTCTGCCTCAGATTCAGCTTCCCATCCATTCATTTCGGCAAATTCACCTTCCAGTTCCGCCGCATGGATTCCATCTTCATCGGTAAAGTCCGGCTTCATATAGATTGCATCTTTTTCCTTCATTACATCATATAGATGCTGATTTCCCATAATAACCGTATCCAGTACCGTATATTCATCATACTTAAAATGGTCCTGCTGCAGAAAAGAAAGACGCTGCCCCGGAGTAATCACGATATCTCCGTTTGTCGGCTCCAACTGTCCCGAAAGAATTCTTAAAAATGTAGATTTTCCTGCTCCGTTGGCTCCGATGATGCCATAACAGTTTCCCTCTGTAAATTTGATATTTACATCTTCAAATAATGCTTTTTTCCCTAATCGAAGTGTAACTCCATTCGCACTGATCATTTTAACACCTTTCTACATCAATCAAACTTTAACTGTCTCTTCAACGCATCTCCAGATCATATTTTCCCATCCGGATGATCGCCTAAATAGCCACGCAAGTTTCATTTTACAGGAAAATGTCCGATTTGCAAGCCTTTTTCATCAGTTTACCAAACTTTTGTCAGGCCAACATCCGAAAATACCATTGTTATCATGTTTCACGTGAAACATTCCTATTATCTTATTA
>JAJBUA010000079.1 GCA_020860565.1 Clostridiales bacterium | reverse complement strand
CATATAAACCGGCTAATATACAAATGGTTAAAAACCACCTTGTTGCAAATAAAAAAGATATTTTATAAATTATAGTGTAAATGTATCAGGTGCTGTGTGTGGAAAAAATACGGATGATACAGGGAAAGCGTGAGGTGTGGTCAGAGGGGGAAAGAATGGTTACTTACCAGATTATCAGTAAGGTCGGCGGGCGGCCGGTGAATGAGGACTGTACGGGGATGCATCAGGTGGGGGAAGGCTATGGCTTCTTCCTTGCGGACGGTCTCGGCGGACACGGAAAGGGCGATATCGCGTCCCGCACGGCGGTCGAGCAGGCGATCCTGCAGTTTGAGACGGGAAACTGTTCGGAGGAGACTCTTAAGAATATTTTTGAAGCGGGAGAAGCAGCAATCCTTAAGCGGCAGGAGGCAGAGCGTGCGAGCCAGAGTATGAAAACGACTCTGACGGCGCTTCTGCTGGATGAAAATCAGATCCGCTGGGGTCATGTGGGCGATTCCCGCATTTATTATTTTCAGAATCACAGTCTGGTCGGACGGACGATGGATCACAGCGTTCCGCAGATGCTGGCCGCGGCGGGGGAGATCCGGGAAAAGGATATCCGTCATCATCCGGATCGCAACCGCCTGCTGCGGGTGATGGGCGTGGAGTGGGAGCGTCCTGCTTATCAGCTGGCGGAGCCGGTGAGCCGGAGAGGCAGTCAGTCCTTTCTGATGTGTTCGGATGGGTTCTGGGAACTGGTCAATGAGAAGGAGATGACGACGGCTCTGAAACGTTCGTCGGATGTCGGACAGTGGCTGGAGAAGATGACAGCGCTTGTTGAGAAGCATGGAGCCGGCACCAATATGGACAACTATTCGGCGGTAGCGGTGTGGGTGAGAGACTGAGCCGGAGGAGAAACAGCAGGTAAGAGCCGGCAGTCCGGATATGTACAGAGGAGATAGAAGCAGTATGGCGATTATCCGCTGCCAACATGGGCATTTTTATGATGATAACAAATATGAGAGCTGTCCCGTATGCAGCAGCGCTGCCGCGGCAGGGCCGAGATGGACAGCCGATGAGGAGAAGACGGTCAGTCTCGATTGGATCCAAAAGGCTGATGGCGAAGAACAGACCGTCCGGCTGACGCCTGAGGCATCAGAGCAGACGCCGGTACGCGGCAGCTGGGACAGCGAGAAGACAGTGTCTTTCCATACGATGGGGGAAAAGGATCTGCTGGCCGGCTGGCTGGTCTGTACTGCCGGACCGTCCCGCGGACAGGATTTTAAGATCTATCCGGGATTCAACCGGATCGGAAGAGACTGGGACGCGGATATCTGTATCCAGGATCCGGTGATCGCGCGGGCCAATCATTGTGCGGTTGTCTATGACGCGAAAAGTGCCCGGTTTTACCTCGTGCCGGGAAAGGGGACGCTGACCTGGCTGCAGGAAAAAGCTGTCGAACAGGCAGTTGAACTGGCAGAGCGCACGCCGTTTTGCGTCGGCAAAAGCACGCTGGAACTTGTAGCGTTCTGCAGGGGGGAGCATACATGGGAAACGATATAGAAAATACAGGTGAACAGGTGGCTGCCGCAGGGGGAAGCCGTCTGGAGCAGGTGTATCTGAACATGCCTGAGGCAAGATTTTATTTTTCCGCTGGGGAAAGCGTACAGGAGGAAACGATCCACGCCTACATCGGATCGGAAGGTCTTGAACTTCAGTCGCTGCAGCATTTTTCGCAGAGTGGTGAAAATATCACGTATTATGTCCTGCTGGACATCTCAGCTTCGATCTCTGAGTCCGCGTTTGCGGATATTGTGGACGGATTGCGGGACTTTGCCGGGAAGCTGGAGGCTGGAGACCGGATGGTTTTCATGACCTTTGGAGAGGAGGTTCAGACGGTTTTTGACTGCTCCGGAGAGGAACTGGCAGAGACTGCCGGAGAGGCGTTTGCAGGACTGGTGAATCATGACCAGAAGACGCTGCTTTTTGAAGCGATTTCACAGGCGGCTCAGATGGCCGGTCAGGTACCGGCTGACGAGTGTACCAGGCGGGTGGCGCTGGTGATCACGGATGGAGAAGATATCGCACGGGGCAAGGCGACCAGGGATGAGGCGCTGGCGACACTTTCTCAGACCGGTCTCCCGGTATATGGCTTTACGGTCAGCGAGGCAAAGAGTGACGCAATCAATGCGTTCGGAGAGTTCTCACGGGCGACGGGAGGGGAGCTGACCATTCTCGAAAAGGGGGAAGCGGCTGACGGATTTGAAGCTCTGCGCGAGGGATTGGAAAGTTCTTATGTCGCGGTTTTTACAGCGGACAGTAACCGCGTCTCCCGTGGCATGGTTTCGGTTACGCTGGAACTGTCTGACGGAGAGACATTGCAGGCGGAAGCGATGCAGGAGAGATGGATCACGGATGCGGAAAGCCCGACGGTGAAGGAAGTATCGGTCGAGGGGGTCTCCCAGCTGAAGGTGCAGTTTTCCGAGCCGGTGGAAGGAGCGCAGGCGGCGGAAAATTATATTCTGCAGGACGAGGCAGGGGAAAGTCATATGCCCGCGTTTGCATCCGTGGGAAGTGACGGGACAAGCGTGGTCCTGACTTTTTCTCAGGATCTGGCAGGCGGTTCCTACGAACTGTCGTTCCATGGCATCACGGACGCGTCGATGGAGGCAAATCCACTGGAGGGTTCAGCAAGCGTGGTGATTGAGGGAATAATGGCCGGAGATGAGCTGACACAGGAGACAGGTGAACAGGAGACGGGCGGGAATCCGGTGATCTATGGTGGGATCGGTCTTGGGGTCCTGCTTCTGTTACTGGTGGTGATCCTGCTGAGAAAAAAGAAAAAGAAACAGGATTCGGAAGGAGATCCGGCTTCGGGAAAGGCAGGTGTGGTTGACGGCGGTCAGGTTGTCCTGCCGGAGAGCCGGGAAGAACGGATTCGTCTGAAAGTAGAGAAGCGACATCTGGATGAAAGACAGGTTTTCTTTCATGTGAAGGGACAGAAGGAGGAGATCCCGGTCATGATCCGCAGCAGCCTGATCGTAGGACGTTCTTCGATGTGTCAGCTGATCTTTGATGACCCGACGCTCTCCAGACAGCATTTTGCGCTGGAACTGGATGACGGAGAGATCCGGATCCATAATCTGAGTACGAGCGGGTTCACAACGGTAAACGGAAAAAAACTGGGGACAGAAGCTCATACGCTGCGTTCCGGTGATCAGGTCGGAGCGGGACAGCTGGTGATGACAGTTCGCTGGTAGGACAGAAAGTGGAATGGCTGGAAAAAAATTCTGTGGAATATCGACGGAACCGCGGGTCGGATCACAGGACAGATAAAGGATCGACGCGGCAGGGGAGGATAAGGACAGATGAGTGGGAGTGGCATGGCGATTGAGAGCCTCAGAAACGGAAGATACCGGGTGATTTCCGTTCTGGGAGCGGGAGGCTTTGGGATTACCTATCGGTGTGAAGATACTAAACGCGGCGTTACCTGTGCCATAAAAGAATATATGCCGGAGGCGATCGCAACCCGTGATCCGCAGTCGGGAGAAGTGATCCCGTCCGCAGATCGGAAACGTGCGTTTCTTCATGGCAAGGAACGTTTCCTGGAAGAAGCGGAGCTGCTGATGCGGATGAACCGGATTCCCTGTGTTGTCCATGTGTGGGAGGCTTTTGAGGAAAATCATACGGCCTATTATGTCATGGAATTCCTTGAAGGAAGGACTCTGAAGCAGGTGATGCGCGCGCTCGGCGGGAAGCTTCCCTATACGGCGGCGCTTGAGGCAGTCGTAAAAGCGGGAACCGCACTGGATACGGTACACCGGCAGGCAGGTATTTTTCACCGGGATATCAGCCCGGAGAATATCATGGTGATGCCGGACGGACAGGTGAAGATTATCGATTTTGGCAGCGCCAAGGCGATGGCGGTTTCGGAGAACCAGCAGTTTTCGGTGGTGTTGAAGCCGGGCTTTGCGCCGCCTGAGCAGTATGCCAGCAATCTGAGCCAGGGGAGTTTTACTGATGTATATGCAATGGCCGGGACCTTTTACTATGCGGTCAGCGGGACGATGATCCCGGTAGCGCCGGATCGTCTGATGGGTGTGAAGTATGAGCGGCTGGACCGCCTGGTGCCGGAGTGCCCGAAGGAGGCTGCCGACGCGGTGGATCGCGCACTGACGCTGGATGCGAAATTCAGGACACAGACGATGTCGGAATTTATACAGGGAATTCTGGCGGGACAGTCTGTCGTAAGCCTGACGCAGATGCCGGCCCGGACAGGGACGTCCGACAGTCAGCCGGCGGGGCAGGCCGTATCGGCTATCTCTGAAGCAAAAAGTTCTTCCGGAGAAGAACCGGCTCAGGACGGGATTTCAGCCGGCTTTCCGATCGATGATGATGCGCACAGGGTTCCGGATCCGATTTCCCGTCGGCAAAGGGAAGCTGTGGGAAAAGATACAGAGACCCGTAATACGGTGGAGCGCACAGCTCCTCCTGTACAGGATGAACTTCCCACGATGGCGCTTCCGCGAGGACCTTACGGATGGCTGAAGGTGATAAAAGGAGCGTGTGCGGGGAGAATTTTTCCGGTAGAACCGAACCGGACGGTGACGGTTGGCCGTACCGCGTCAAAGAGTGAGATCGTACTGAGTGGTCATCCGGAGATCAGCGGACGGCATTTCCGGCTGCTGTGGCAGCCGCAGAAGAAAGGATTTTATGTGATCGACGATTCGATTAACGGATTGTATTACCGGGGGATCCGGCTGGAAAAGGGGAAAAAGTACAAGGTGCTTCCCGGCGATCAGCTCGGAGTCGGCAGTATGGAGTGTGTGATCACGGTAGGAGAAGAACAGCATGAGTGAAGAGAGCAATGTGTTGACAGTAATGATAGAGGAGCCGTCGGAAAGTGAGAGCGGCGGCATCCGGTATTCCGCGTATTCGTCGATCGGAGCACGCGCGAGTCAGCAGGATACCCTTTTTGTCGGAGAGAAGCCGGGAGAACTGCTGGCAGTGATCTGTGACGGGATGGGTGGTCTGCAGGGCGGCGAACAGGCCAGCGGTCTGGCAGTGCAGCTGCTGGCGGAATCCTTTTACAGCAGGGAGGAAGAACCGGTTCCCGGGTATTACCGGCGGATGGCGGTACTGATGGATGAGAAAGTCAGCGAACTGGAACGTGACGGGATGCCGATGGGCGCGGGTTCCACGATCGTATCGGTACTGATTGCTCCCGACGGGATGTACTGGCTCTCGGTGGGAGACAGCAGGATCTATCTGTACCGGGAGGGAGAGATGCTCTGTCCGGTGCCGGCGCACAATTATCGTCTCCTTCTCGATCAGAAGCTGGCTTCGGGTAAGATCAGTCAGGAGACCTATGAGGAAGAACTGCCTCGGGGAGAGGCTCTGATCAGCTTCCTCGGGCTGGGCGGGATCCGTCTGATGGAGATCAATCAGAATCCTTTTCAGCTGCTTCCCGGAGATCAGATCCTGCTGTGCAGCGACGGACTTTACAAAAGTCTGGAGGATGAGGAGATCCGATCGATCCTCGGACTGAGGATGACGACAGATGTCAAAGTGAAATACCTGGTGGATGAGGCGCTTAAAAAAGGCGGAACCCATCAGGACAATACGAGTGTCATCCTGCTTCAGATGTAGGAAAGACAGTCTGTGAGAAAAAGATGAGCGGCTGCCGCAAGGCAGATGCCATAGAAAAACCAGAACCAAGGAGGATTCAGTTATGAATTTAAAGAGATGTAACAACGGGCACTTTTATGACGCGGATCAGTATACCACCTGCCCGCACTGCAACCCGACCGTTTCCGCGTCGGAGGTAACCGTAGCGATGCCTGCTCAGGATATGGCGCCGGCAGTTGCAGAAGGTTTCGGCGATGACAATAAGACCGTATCCCTTCAGGATGCTGTCAGCGCAGCGGTAGAGCCGAAGGCAGCTGCACCGGCACCGGCGCCTGCGCCAGCTCCGGAACCGATGCGTCCGGTCTATGCGGCACCGCGCGACGACGCAAAGACTGTCAGCTACTATACGGATTCGATCGGTACGGAACCGGTTGTCGGCTGGCTGGTGTGCATTGAGGGCGAGCATTATGGAGAGAGCTTCCCGTTAAAGTCCGGCAGAAACTTTATCGGCCGCAATTCCAATCAGGATGTATCGCTGGCCGGAGATATGAGCGTATCCAGAGAGCGCCATGCCGTTGTTATCTATGAGCCGAAGGCAAAATGTTTCATCGCCCAGGCCGGAGATGCGCGGGAACTGTTCTATCTGAATGATTCAGTTGTACTGAACAATATGCAGTTAAACAGTTACGATGTCCTTTCGATCGGCAATGAGAATCTTCTTTTCCTTGCGTTGTGCGGACCGCAGTTCTGCTGGGAAGACACGAAGAAGTCTGAATAAGGGCAAAGAAAATGGAGGACAATGGGAATGAATAAGAGTATTTATAAGATCATCCTGATCGTGCTGGGTCTGTTACATATCGCGGTATTCTGCGCGCTTCCTTTGGCTCAGATGGAGGGGCTCGGCAGCGCACTGGGGAGTCTGGCCGGCGCTGTGGGGATGGGAGACGCCCTGCCGGAGAAGCTGACACTGCTTGGTGTCCTGAAAATGGATCTGGGCTCGCTCGGAATGGATGATGCGACAGCGTCGATGGCATACGGAATTATGGTCAGCGCAATGGTCTGGGGGATTATCATTGCGATTGTCAATCTGATCGGCAACGGCAAAAAGAGCAGCATCGCGGCTCTGGTAATGACAATTTTCCAGGCGTGTATCTATGTTTGTTACTTTGTACTGTTCAGTACCCTGCAGGATGAAAGTTACGGAATCTATCAGCTGTCGACCGGCTCGTTTATTGTGATTGGCGTCCTGATGCTGGTACAGTTCATCGTCTCGATTCTGGCCATCACGAAGGCGGCGCCTGCTGCGGCATCGGTCAAACCGGGCAAGAAAGACGGAACGATCACTGGTATCCGGGGGGCATACCAGGGAGCGGTGATCCCGGTGAAGAGCGGAGAAACTGTGATTATCGGACGGGATCCGTCGGTGAGCAGTGTTGTGGTGAAGGATGAGCGGGCTTCCCGAAAACACTGTGAGGTATCCTACAGCGCAGAAAACAATAGGTATTCCGTGACTGATTTTTCCAGCAACGGAACCTGGTCCGGCAGCAGAGGACGTCTGGATTACGGGACGGCTGTCTGGCTGGAGGCCGGGAGTGAGATCAGCATTGGAGAGAACGGAGAATCCTTCCGACTCGGATAAAAAATGGATGATGGAAATAATCGGTCGTTAAGTACACCGGAAATTACCGGCGGAAAAGCAGACGATCTGTGAGGGGAACAATATCATGAGAGATCCGAACCGTCTGTGTCCGGGCTGTATGAGCGAATGGGGAAACCCGGGCGCTCCCTGCCCGGTCTGCGGCTTTATCGAACATCAATACGAGAGACCGGCGAGATGGCTGCCGCTTCGTCATATTCTGAATGGGAAATATATGGTCGGGAAGGTCATCGGCGAGGGCGGCTTCGGCATCACTTACATGTGCTGGGACTTAAACCTGGAAGTGCGTGTGGCGATCAAGGAATATTTTCCGGTCGGGCTCGCGACACGTGAGGGCGGGATAAAAGCGGGGGCGTCGATTTCGGCGCTCCCCGGCGTACGTCAGGAGAATTATCGCCAGGGTCTGGAAAAGTTTATGACTGAAGCGAAAAATCTGTCCCGGTTTTATCATCTGAAGGGGATCGTGGCGGTTAAGGATTTTTTCTTTGAGAATGAGACCGCCTATATGGTGATGGAGTATATCGATGGCATCACCCTCGGAACCTATCTGAAACAACACGGAGGGCAGATCACGGAGCAGCAGGCGCTGACCCTGTTCGCACCGGTTATGGAATCTCTGCAGACGGTACATAAATCCGGTATTATCCACCGGGATATCAGTCCGGATAATATCATGATGACTAAGGACGGCAGGATGAAGCTCATCGACTTCGGGGCGGCCCGGTTTGCCGGGAATGACATGGAACGCAGCCTGACGATCATCCTCAAGCACGGTTACGCTCCGGCGGAGCAGTATCAGAGCCATGGGAACCAGGGGCCGTGGACAGATGTCTACGCGATCTGTGCGACCATGTACCGGATGATCACAGGGCAGGTACCTCCCGGAGCGATGGACCGGCTTCATGAGGATACACTGAAGGATTTTAAAGAGATGGGCTGCCGCGTGTCAGAGAAAACCGCGTATGCGATTATTGATCACGGCATGGCACTGAAAGCAGAAGACCGCTGTCAGAGTATGGGCGAGCTGATTGAGGAGCTCTATGGAAATACCGGTAAGAAAGTTCATCGAAAAAGATGTGGGGCAAATGCGGATTCCGGTCAGAAGAAGCTTCTGATCGGCGCGGCAGCAGCCGTGTGTGTAATCGGTGCTGCTTTGCTGCTGGTATTGGGAGGCAGAAGTAAGACAACAGCTTCCGTGGGAGGAAGCATGGCTGATGGGGCAGAAGAAAAGGCCGGAGTCCATGCGTTTTCCGGTGACGGTGCTGTGGGCGGATCCGGGAGCGGGAACCCGCAGACGGCCGCAAAAGAGCTGCTTCCGGTGACGGAGGAAGAACTGCGGTTATTTCAGGAGGCGGCTTTTGAGGAAAAGAAAACTCTGTCGGCAAACGGCTATCACCTGCTCTCTCTTTCCCATGAAGGAACGGTGACCGGGATCGGTGTCAACGAGTCTGGTGAACTGGACACTTCGAAGTGGAAGGATATCCGGGCGGTCGTCAGCGGACCGCGTCATACGGTTGGGATCTGTGCAGACGGTACCGCGATTGCAGCCGGGGATACGTCTGGCGGAAAATGTGCGGTTGACATGTGGAAAGAACTGGTACAGGTCGCGGCGGGTGATTCGCATACGGTGGGGGTAAAAGAGGATGGAACCGTCCTCGCCGCAGGTGCCAACAGCGAAGGGCAGTGTGCCGTATCTTCATGGTCGGAGATTACGCAGGCGGCAGCCGGGACGGCGCACACGCTGGGTCTTTGTTCGGACGGCACGGCGATGGCAGTCGGCGACAATGCGGATGGTCAGTGTGCCGTAGAAGAGTGGGAGGATCTGGTGGCAGTCTTTGCCCGTGGGAATGTGAGTGTCGGGTTAAAGACAGATGGTTCCGTGATGCTTGCCGGCGCGGCTGAGGGACTTAAGGAAGCCCTCACCTGGGAGCAGGTGACGGATCTGGCAGTGGGCGACGGCTACCTGGCTGGAGTCCTGAGCAACGGGACGGTTGTAACGGCGGGAGACCTGCCGGGCGCAGAGACGGTTGGCTCCTGGGATGATATCGTGTGTCTGGCCGCGGCGGATGAGACACTCTTCGGTAAAAAGTCGGACGGCAGTATCGTGCGCACCTCTTATACTTACGGAACGGCAGGAAAAGAAGATTTTACGGATCTGAAAGCGGCTGTCTGCGGAGGCGGCTACCTGCTGGGCCTGAAAAACGACGGAACCGTGGTGAGCTATGGCGTCTCAGGAGAAGATGTTGGTCTTGCGCAAATTGCTGAGTGGAGTGAGATCACAGACATCGCGGCAAATGCAGCCGGAGCAATGGGACTGAAAAAAGACGGAAGTGTCGTAACCGTTGGTGAGATTTATGAGGGAGTCTCGTCCTGGAGAGGGATTCAGGCTATCGATATGTCAGAAGGAATAGCCCTCGGCCTGCGGGATGACGGTACGGTCGTTGCAGCAGGACCTGAGGCGGAAAAATATAACCTGAGTGAAATCACAGATATTCTCTCCGCATCAGCAGCTTCTACGCATCTGGTTCTTGTGATGAGCGACGGCACGGTGTCGGTCAGGGGATCCTCATCGGGAAGCTATGCCAATACATACAGCTGGCGCGAGATCACGCAGGCGGCGGCCGGCGCGCAGCATACCGTGGGTCTTAAGGCAGATGGGAGCGTGCTTGCTACGGGATCCGGATCGAATGGTCAGTGCGATGTGGCGGACTGGAGCGATGTGGTCCGGGTGTCAGCCGGAGATTATGTTACCATCGGCGTTGATGCGGGCGGGACGATGCTTGTGGCGGGGACATTGCCGGGGGAGTTCTGATCCATCTAGTTGGTTTATGTACATGAACGGATAAGGATTTGCATCCTGCCCGGTACGGCAGGCAGGGAAAACTCCTGATCCGATTAATAAAAAAGGAGTCATATAGAGAATGGACTATTGGTATTCAAAAACAATCTACAGGAAGATCATACTGATCTTATCCGCGATACAGTTTCTGGGATTTTTTCTCTTCCCTTATGCGTACGCCTCTTCAAAGAGCCTGAATTCGCTGGCAAATATGTTCCGGAAATACTCGGGAGTCACCTTTCCGGAAAAGCTGACCGGATTTAATTATCTGAAACTGTATCTTGATATTAACGGCGACGATGCGATCTTTCTGATCGGACTTCTGGTCCTGATTATCATTGTTGTGGTAATCCATGCGCTGGGTAAAAAGCGGAAGAGCTATTCCGCATCTCTGGGCGTTGAGTTGATTATCCTGATGTTTAACTATATTTTTATTGACGCGGCAGACAGTATGACAGGATACCGGTTTTCCAAGGGAGCGGTGATGATTATACTGGTTGATCTCCTGATTCTGGCAGCGTCCGTATTGGGTATGCTGTTTGAAATGAAAGCTCAGGCCGCTCTGAGCGTCAATGGCGGATCGGCCGGATCATTCGATTCAGAAAAGTTCGCGCAGAATATGGGCACGGCAGGCAACGTGATTGTAAATCTTGCAAAACAGGCGGGAGCCCAGCTGGCCAAAATACCGGGAGCGGTGCGCAATACCGTTGATTCCGCTAAGGATTCGTCGGGATCTTCTTCTGCTTCATCATCGAGAAACGCAAATCAGGCAAGGCCGGTTTCCCGCCCGGCGTCTGCCCGTCCGGGTACTGCGTCATCCGCACCAGTACAAAGCTCGATTCCGCAGACCGGCGTGATGACCGGCGTGAGAGGTGCCTTTGCGGGAGCTCAGATCCCGTTAAACAGTGGGGAAGAGATGGTAGTCGGCCGCAGCGCGGATATCTGCAATATCATTCTGGAGGGCGATCTGATCAGCCGCAAGCACTGCACCATCTGCTATGACGGCAGAACCGGATATTATGTCGTGACGGATTTCTCAGGCAACGGCACCTTTATCGGAAGTGGTGCGAGACTTCCGGAGGGGAAGAGGACGTCGCTTGCGCCGGGTACCGTGATCTGGATCGGGAGTAAAGATGTGAGCTTCCAGCTGGGGTAGTCAGATGCCTCTGACCGGGATGATGCTGGGGTTAAGAGTGGGATATCTGCTGGCAGGAGGAAAGGAAACGTATGATCGATGTTAACAGACTTTGCGCAGGATGTATGAGAGAGAAAAAGATAGCGGTAGACGTATGTCCATACTGTGGCTTCTCCCTGTCCGATTATCAGCAAAATACACGCTGTCTGGCGATCAACACCATCCTCGCCGGTAAATACCTGGTCGGTAAGGTGCTCGGCCAGGGCGGTTTCGGCATCACCTATATGGGCCTGGACTTAAATATGGAGACCCGTGTCGCCATCAAGGAATACTTCCCGGTCGAACTGGTCAGCCGTGATACTACATCCATGACCGGTGACCGGGTACTGTCCTTAAGCGGTGATAAGCGGCAGACCTACCAGCAGGGACTGGAAAAATATGTAAAAGAAGCGCAGAACGTTTCTCAATTCACCGATATTCCGGGTGTGGTGTCTGTCAAGGATTTCCTTTATGAAAACGAAACAGCCTATATCGTCATGGAGTATATCGACGGTATGAGCCTGAAGGATTATCTGGTGAAGCGCGGCGGGAGACTGCCGGAGGCGGAAGCTCTGGCGATCGTAAAGCCGGTGCTGGAGGCTCTGGTGAAAGTACATAAAGCCGGGATGATCCATCGTGATATCAGCCCGGATAATATCATGCTGACGTTTGAGGAGGGGAACATCTCTTCTGTCAAACTCATCGACTTCGGCGCAGCGCGCATGACGGCAAAGAACGACCAGAAGTCCCTGACAATCATCTTAAAGCACGGTTATGCTCCGGAGGAGCAGTACCGCACACATGGCGAGCAGGGTCCGTGGACGGACGTCTACGCGATCTGTGCTGTCCTCTACCGGATGCTGACCGGCGAGACGCCGGTAGCTGCGATGGATCGGCTGTTTGAAGACGGTTTGAAAGATTTCAGCGATTATTCTGTGAAAGTCAGGAAATCGACCGCGGACGCCGTGATGAGGGGTCTTGCGGTAAAAAAGGAAGAACGGTTTTCATCTGTGAGTGAACTGATCGGGGCGTTGTATGAGGGAAAGGCAGTCAAAAAAACGAAAACTCATAAAACCGCCCTGATCGCGGGAGTTGCGGCGGCAGGCGTGGCTGTGGCAGCGGGAATCTTCGTTGTTGTCGGCGCAATGACGGCGAAAAGCGGTTCATCGACTCAGCTGGTTCAGGAAGCGGCAGATGGGCAGGCGGCGCTGGCGAATATTGAGCTGGAGAACGATCAGGGTGACGCAACAACGGAAAGCGCACAGGAAGTAATATTGTCAGTTCAGAAGGAGACTGTGATCGGAGAGACGATTGTTGAAAGATCTCCTCAGACTGTCGTCAGTACCAACGTGGGAGGACACACCTTATTGGTAATGCCGGATGGGACGGTACAGGCGAGCGGCAGAAATGATTATGGACAGTGCATGGTACAGGATTGGGATCACATTGCGGCTGTGTCTGCCAGCCATCGGCATTCTCTGGGACTTCGCACAGACGGGACAGTTGTTGCCAGAGGATATGATAGTTATGGCGAGTGCAGCGGCGTGGATGGCTGGACCGATATTGTCGCTGTCGCCGCTGGAGGTATGGGATATACAAGCTTTGGATTACGAAAAGATGGGACAGTTGCTGCAGTTGGCAGGAATCTGGACGGATGTCTGGAAGAGATTGCGCAATGGACCGATATAACAGCGATTTGTTCTCCGTTTAGCTGTGAGGGTTTGATTGGGTTAGATAGTAAGGGCACAGTGCATTATGCTGGAGTGCATCATGATACTATGGAAATCAATGGATGGGAGAAAGTAAAATGGTTGATTGCTTCCAGTACGGGAGAAACGATCTTCGGACTCTGTGAAGGTGGAAGTGTTAAAGTGGAAACGTATAACTCGACATACTATAGTGCTTACGACTATAGCGGCATGGAAAATTGGACAGAGATGTGTCAGGTCAGTATTACCGGGCGTCCGATTCTGGGTGTCCATTCAGATGGAACGGTAGCATATCTGGATAAATGCAGTGACAGACTCAGAGAGGTTCTGGAAAGCTGGACAGATATGGAGGCAGTTATCGCTACAAATGACTATGAGGGACATGTAATAGGGCTTCGCAGGGATGGCAGTATACTGGAATATTATGGAAATTATGGAAACTGTGAGCTGGAGGATATGAAAAATCTGAAATGGATTCAGGTGATGGACAGTACTTCGGCGGATAATCTGGTAGCAGGGACACAAGATGGACGGATTCTGACCTGGGGACAGGATGAGTTTCGTGTGTCGGATCTGCCGGAAAGGTTTGAACTTGCAGATGAGAATATCGTCGGGATCGCAGGAATCAATACAGTTCTGACGAAGGATGGAACTGTCTGGTTAGCAGGAGACTTTATTCACGGCGATTTACGGTGCATACCAGTGTCGATCGAGAAGAATGTAAGACAGGCATTGGAAGTATGGGACAAGTCCTATGAGCAGGGAGCCAGTTATGGTTATGTATTGCTGAAAACTGACGGGACGGTAGAAGTAACAACGTTTTGCTTATCGATCAAGGATAACCGGACCGGTGCTGTAGAATTGGTGACACCGGAAGAAACGCTGAAAGAAACGGGCATTGATACAGAAAGCTGGCAGGAAGTGATATCAGAGGCGGAAAACTGGTCAGATATTGTGCAGATTGTTGGCGATGAAAAGACTCTTTTCGGTCTTCGCGATGATGGAACAGTACTTGCGGTGGGAACAGAGTTGGAGGAATCCGTGGGATTTACTCGTCTGGCATGGCGTGACAAACTGCTCGTTGGGATTAAGGACGATCAGTCTGTAGAGGTCCTTTCATTTGGGCAATATGATGAAATTTATGGGAGAACACAGCTCTTTAGCTGGAACGGGATTGTGGATCTGGCGATTGGTGAGAGTCATATAGTCGGACTTCGGGAGGATGGAACCGTGATTGCTGCCGGATGCAACCATCTGGGACAGTGTGAGGTAGACGATTGGACGGATATCGTTTATCTGACAGCAGGAAGAAATTGTACACTGGGAATTACTTCGGATGGGGAACTAAAAATAGCTGGCAGTATGTATTGAGAATAATTTAAGAAAATGAACAGGGAAATTGGGAAGCATGGAGGTGTAAGGGAGGATAATGATTGATATCAACAGACTTTGCGTGGGGTGTATGAGAGAGAAAAAGATAGCAGTAGACGTATGTCCATACTGTGGCTTTTCCCTGTCCGATTATCAGCAAAATACGCGCTGTCTGGCGATCAACACCATCCTCGCCGGTAAATACCTGGTCGGTAAGGCGCTCGGTCAGGGCGGTTTCGGCATCACCTATATGGGCCTTGACTTAAATATGGAGACCCGTGTCGCCATCAAGGAATACTTCCCGGTCGAACTGG
>JAJBUA010000097.1 GCA_020860565.1 Clostridiales bacterium | reverse complement strand
GGATTCAGCTATTTTTTAAATACCCTCCCGGGGTAGTTTTCGGACAGGCTCCCCCTTATTTATCTTTTGAATCCACCATTACGGCAAACAGCGCCAGTTTCCGCCGTGACGGAAATTGACGCCGCTGCTACTGTCCTGATCAAGGATAACATAAAATGGCGCTGGTGTAAAGAAGCTCGTTATGTGATTTTTTCAGTAATTTTTTATATTGACTACGCGTCCGTCTCTGCAGGAGAATCATATTCTCCTGCAGAGACTACTGTATTGGCTTATATAACTTGAAAAATCAATCTGTCCTTTTATGTAACAAAAACACCACAACAGCGGTTGTAATGATGATCACGTATCCGGTCACGCTCCAGATGTCGGGGATCTGTCCAAAGAAGAAAAAACCGAGTAAAGCGGAAAAGAGGATCTGCGAATAGTCGTAGACAGAGATTTCTTTTGCCGGCGCGTAACAATAGGCGGCGGTAACGCCGAACTGGCCGATGGATGCGGCAGCTCCGGCTCCCAGAAGCATGGCGAGCTGATAGCCGGTCATCGGATGATAATCAAAGATCAGAACCGGAGATACGCTGAGGCAGGAAAAAAGGGAAAAGAAAAAGACAATTTTCGCTCCCTCAACGCCCCGCAGTCCAAGCATCCGCACCAATGTATAAGCAAGACCGGCGGCAATGCCGCCGCACAGGCCGGAAAGTGCCGGAAGAAGATTCATGGACGATCCTGTTGGCTTAATAACAAAAAGTGCCCCGATAAAAGCAGTCACCAGAGAAAAGACCTGATAAGGCTTCAGTTTCTCCTTCAGCAGAAAAAAGCTGAAAAAGGTCGCAAAGAACGGCGAAAGCTTGCTCAGCATATTCGCGTCCGCCAGAGCAAGGTGGTCGACCGCATAGAAATTACAGAGGATACCGATCGTACCAAATACAGACCGCGCGGTCAGAAGCGGCAGGATTTCCCTCTGATAAGATAATTTCTCACCGGATCGCAGGATGGTGACCAGAGCAATCAGAGCAGCGATCAGGTTGCGGAAAAAACTTTTCTGAAATGACGGGATATCGCCGGCCAGCCGCACAAACATGGTCATACAGGCAAAGCCAAAAGCAGAAAATATGATGCAGAAAATACCTTTGTATTTTTGCGGAATCGAATTCATAACGAACGCCTTTCTGTTAATATCTGTAATGGTTTTACACTTAATCGGATTTCATGTCAAGTACAGATACTATAAAAGTGTTGCCAAACAGGCGGACGCACATTCGCCAGCCGGCCGGTATAAGCAAACATTGCAATATCGCGGATTGCGGGATGAAAAAATTGGAAGTATATTCCCCCTTCGTTTCGTAAATCATTGAATAAGAGAACGAATGATTTTAAGAAGCGGAGGTATGGGACATGGCGGGATATAAGGTGGAAATCTGTGGAGTCAATACGGCAAAGCTTCCCCTTCTCACCAACGACGAAAAAGAAAAATTATTTCAACGCATCCTCGACGGCGATCAGGACGCGCGGGAACAGTATATCAAAGGAAATCTGCGTCTGGTACTCAGTGTCATTCAACGATTTTCCAACAGCAGTGAAAACATCGACGACCTCTTTCAGATCGGTTGTATCGGCCTGATCAAAGCCATCGATCATTTCGACGTGACTCAGAACGTCAAATTTTCAACCTACGCCGTACCAATGATCATGGGCGAGATCCGGCGGTATCTGCGGGACAATAATACGATCCGCGTCAGCCGTTCCCTCAGAGACACCGCCTACAAGGCGATCTACGCCAGAGAAGGTATCCTGCGGCGTACTGCGAAAGAACCGACGCTCATGGAAATCGCGCAGGAAATCGGTGTCAGCAAAGAGGAAGTCACCAGCGCCCTCGACGCCATTCAGACTCCTGTGAGCCTGTACGAACCCATCTACACGGACGGCGGCGATCCCCTCTACGTCATGGATCAGATCAGTGACAAGAAAAACCTTGAGGAAAACTGGGTAGAAGACATCTCTCTGCGTGAAGCGATGGAACGTCTCCCCCAGCGCGAACGCAATATCATTGATATGCGTTTCTTTGAAGGCAAAACCCAGACCGAAGTTGCCGATGAGATCCACATTTCCCAGGCTCAGGTTTCCCGGCTGGAAAAGAACGCGCTCCGGCTGATGAAAAATTATCTTAGTTAGAATGATCTTGGTTAAAAATTATCTATTGACAAACAGAAAAGATTGAAGTAAAATATTCATCGTCGTCAGGGATTGACCCTTTCGGCAGATGCGTGCGTAGCTCAGCTGGATAGAGCACTTGGCTACGGACCAAGGTGTCGGGAGTTCGAATCTTCTCGCACGCGGATCAGAGACCAGGAGTTTTTCCTGGTCTTTTTCTTTTAAAAATGTTAAGGAGTGCGTCATGCTATATCAGATCGCAGACGGTAGCGTCTCAGTCGGCGGTACGCCGGTTCTTTCTCATTTTAATTTTGAAATCAGAGGAAATGAAAAAATCGCCGTAATCGGACAAAACGGCACCGGTAAAACGACTCTCCTGCGGCTGATCGCAGGGGAACTCGATCTCGATGCCGATGATAAGCGAAACGGTCCCGGAATTGTGACCGCACGGCGTGTAACGGTCGGCATGCTGCGTCAACAGGCCTTTGATGATCTGGAACGAACCGTTGAGGAAGAGCTTCTTAAAGCCTGCCCCGCCGGAGACAGCTTTGAGCAGGAACGTTTTGAATACGAGCGGGAATATGACACCATCTTAACCGGACTCGGATTTACAAAGGCAGACAAAGTCCGCCGGCTCCGCTCCTTTTCCGGCGGTGAGCAGACCAAGCTCGCCCTCATCCGGCTGCTTCTGGAAAAACCGGACATTCTCCTTCTGGATGAACCGACCAACCATCTGGATGTCGCTTCCTGTGAATGGCTCGAAGCCTATCTCAAAAATTATGAACATGCGGCCGTGATCGTATCCCATGACCGCTTTTTTCTCGATCAGACGGTAAGCTCTGTCTGTGAGATCATCAATAAAAAAATTGTGCGCTACCCCGGTAATTACACCGACTACCGCAAAGAAAAGCTCCGCAGGATCACGAGTCAGCAAAAGGCCTGGGAACGCCAGCAAGAGGAACGGAACCGTCTCGAAGCCGTCATCGAACGCTTTAAGCACAAGCCGACCAAAGCAGCCTTTACCCGCGCCAAGAAAAAGCAGCTGGAACGCATGGAAACTCTCAGCCGGCCGACTCCCGATGATTCGTTTCTTTTTACGGATCCGATCGTCCCCGCAATCCCCGGCAGCAAATGGGTCTTGAACGCGGAGCATCTGAGACTCGGATACCCCGGACATTTCCTGCTGGAACTGACGTTTCGCATCCGGCGTGGGCAGAAGATCGGTCTGATCGGCCCCAATGGCGCAGGGAAAAGTACTTTTCTAAAGACGGTTGCCGGTCTCCTGCCGCCGCTTGCCGGCGAGTACACTCTGGGAAATCACATTACCGTTGGCTACTTTGACCAACATACTGCGCGCATCGAATCGGACAAAACCGTCCTGGAGCATTTTCACAATCTCTTTCCCGCTCTCACGGAAAAGGAAGCCCGCTCCATCCTGGGGCACTGGCTCTTTGGCGGGAAAGCCGCCTCACACCGCGTCTCGGATCTTTCCGGCGGTGAGAAATCGCGCCTGATTCTGGCGGAGCTTTTGCAGAGCCGTCCCAATTTCCTGATTCTCGATGAGCCGACCAACCACATGGATATCCAGGCAAAAGAGACTCTCGAATCCGCTTTCCGCGCCTATACCGGGACCATACTCTTCGTCTCACACGACCGGTATTTTATCCGTCAGGTCGCAGAATCTGTGCTGATTTTTGAGAATCACACCGCCATGTATGATCCGTTCGGATATGAACACTATCTGGAAGGCACCCGCCGGTTACAGGAGGAACTGCCGGTTGCCGCCCGGATCCGGGCAGAAGATCAGGCTCTGATCGCCGGACTCCGCGCCGTTCCCAGAGCCGAACGGCACCGGCTGCGCGAGATTCCCGAAGACGAAGTCCGCCTTGACTGGCAGCTGCGCCAGATGGACGAAAAGCTGCGGCCGCTGGCCGCACGCTACGCGGATCTGGAGGAACAATATCGTCAATTACAGGATGCCGTCCGGCAATCCGAGGACTGGTGGACAACGGACCAGACAGACGAACTGCCGGACATCCGCAGACTCCATGCACTGCGCGGTGAAATGGACTCCGCCTGGGAGGAGTGGCATCAGGGATGTCTGGGGTATCTGGAAATTCTGGAAGACCTCCCGGAATACCAGTAGCAGACTCCAAAAATCAATCGTTTTCGTTGACAAAAAGTATTCCTTTATTTATGATAAATACGGTGTTAATCAGATTTTTGCCAATATATTAGTCCCTGAGAGGGAAGAATATCTGTAGAGGACATTTTTCACGTCGGCACTTAACGAACCGGATGTTTTTCCGGTGAATTTAGTACCGCTACGTGAAAACCTGAGCGCAAGCGGTCCTCGGAAGATATTCTTCCCTCTCAGGGACGGATGGTTCACCAATCAAGATACTTCACAGGGGAGATTATCATGAGGAAATGTGGAATCCTGCTTCCGGTTTCAAGCCTGCCGTCTGATTATGGCATCGGTGCTTTTTCAAAGGAAGCTTATCAGTTTATCGATCATTTAAAGGAGGCGGGGCAGCAGTACTGGCAGATTCTGCCGTTGGGGCCGACCGGATACGGAGATTCTCCCTATCAGTCGTTTTCTGCGTTTGCAAGCAACCCTTATTTTATTGATCTGGAAACACTGATCCGGGACGGCCTTCTGACCAAAGAGGAATGTGATGAAGCGGATTTTGGCGATAATAAAAATTATATCGATTATAAAGCAATCTATGACAGCCGCTTCCTGATCTTGCGGAAAGCGTTTGAACGTTGGAAAACCGCGCTGGCAGATAAAGGAGAAGATCCTGCCGCGCAGGTTCAGACCCTCTTTGAGGAGACCCGCGAATATTGTTTCTACGCGGCGGTGAAACGTTATTTTAAGGAAGTTGCCTGGACGGAATGGGATGAGGATATTCGTCTGCGCCGGCCGGAGGCGGTCGCGCATTATCAAGAACTGCTGGCGGATGAGATCCTTTTTTATGAATTCCAGCAGCTGATGTTTGAAAAGCAGTGGACCGCGTTAAAGGCTTATGCCAACGAGCAGGGCATCCGCATCATCGGCGATATCCCGATCTATGTAGCTTTTGACAGCGCGGACGCCTGGTGTCATCCGGAGCTTTTTCAGTTTGACGCCAAAAACCGGCCGACCGGCGTTGCGGGCTGCCCGCCGGACGCATTTTCCGCTACCGGCCAGCTCTGGGGCAATCCGCTTTACCGTTGGAATTATCACCGGAAGACCGGTTACGCCTGGTGGATGCGCCGGGTGGAATACTGCTTCCGTATGTATGACAAGGTGAGGATCGACCATTTCCGCGGATTTGCCGGCTATTACTCCATTCCTGCTGAGGAAGAAACCGCCATGAACGGCATCTGGAAAAAGGGGCCGGGGTATTCCCTATTTAAGAAAATGAAAGAAATCTTCGGTGAACTGGACATCATCGCGGAGGATCTGGGGACGCTCACGCCGGACGTTTTCCGCCTGCTGGATCAGGTTGGCTATCCGGGCATGAAGGTTCTGGAATTTGCTTTTAACTCCTGGGAACGCAACAGTTATCTTCCTATGTTTTATGATAAAAACTGCGTCGTTTACACCGGCACCCACGATAATGACACCCTGCAGGGCTGGTTTGCGTCGCTTTCTGAAGCGGATCGTGATTTTGCGGTTGCTTATCTGGGCGCGGAAGATGTCCCTGCAAAAGAGATTCACTGGGAATTTATCCGGCTCGCACTCGCCAGTGTCGCAGATCTGGTCATTATCCCGCTGCAGGATTATCTTGGCCTCGGCAGCGAGGCCAGAATCAACACCCCCTCCACTCTGGGCGATAACTGGAAATGGCGCATGGACGCGGACGCTTTCAGCGCAGAAATTATCGATCGCTGCAGAAAACTCTGTAATCTGTATGAGCGGAGATAAATCAAATCGAGCGCATAAAATGTAAAATCCTGAGGTCAGGCACAGAACCGAATCTCAGGATTTATTACTTTTTTTAGAGGTATATCGATACTGCAAAGGCTGACCTTTGTCGGATATATCCTTTCAACTTCTTCGCTTTCAAAAATTATGCCTGAACTCTCAGTAGTACACATACAGCTCATGCAATGCCCGCGTCGCGCAGATATACCGATACTGCCGCTCATACGGGAGCGTCGGATCTGCCTTTGCCACAAACACCTGATCAAATTCCAGACCTTTGGCCAGATACCAGGCAGTTACCGTAATTCCCTTTTGGAAAGAACGGCTGTCACGGTCGACGTAATGAACGTCGTCCCGGTATTTCTTCATCGTCTCATAAATCAGTCTCGCTTCGTCCTCAGCCAGTGCCAGCACGGCCGCTGTCTCAAATCCATCCTCTGACAAATTTACATGTGATGTGATATCTTTACAAAAAGAATCCACATCTTCCGATTGCAGCCGGATCTCTTCTACCGGTTTTCCATGCCGTTCAAAATATTCAATGTCTCCCAGCGGACGAATCCCTGCCGCATAAGCGGCAATCTCCAGTGTGTTGCGGTAGCTTTTCTTCATCTCCAGCACGCGCGTATCCCGCCCCAGTATTCTGGGCAGGTATTTCAGCATATCGGATTCCCCGTTCATCTTTGACGATGAATGTTTATTACCTGTCTGCACTTCACTTTCACCAGCAGACAAATCGCCCTCTCCCCGGATGGTCTGTGCACGGTCTCCGAGAATCGTCTTGGGACACGGGAAAAGGATCTGCAGGATCACATACTGGAGATACGAATAATCCTGCATTTCATCAATTACAAGATGCCGCACCTCCCGCCGCGCCGGAGTCGCCCACAGACGATATTTCAAATAAAGCAGCGGATACACGTCCGGATACGGCAGCTTCCGTTCCTCCGGCGGCAGCTGCGCAGCCCCCTGCAGTCCCTGTGACTCCAGAAACCACTGGTAAATTTTATAAAGATCCGTCGTCACATACAGGCTGTCAAACCGGCTTTTGATCAGAAGGTTTTCTTCCTCGGAGAGATCCCCATACAGCGTCTCGTACTCATCGACAAACCGTTCTCTTACTGCGTCCATTCTGGATAAGATCGGCGTCTCCGCGAATTTCTCATAAAAAAGTTTCTGAATCTCATCTCCTGCCATTGTCCACTTTTTAAAGGAAATATCCTCAAAATCCACGATCCGGTCTTCCAGTTCAATCAGAAAGCCCTCCACATCACGGACAAATTGTTCCGACTGCCGGTAACGGCACTCCCGCTCCGCCTCTTCCCAGACTTTCGGATCCGTCTTTTGCAGGCGGATCATCCGTTCTGTATGATCGTAAACGTCCTCACAATCCTCCGCGATGGACTTCAGCTCATGATAAGCAAAAAGATCCAGATTCATCTCGCGGATATTCTCCTCTCCCAGTTCCGGCAGGATCTGCGAGATATAATCAGAGAAGACACTGTTGGGCGACAGAATCAGGATATTAGAAGAATTCAGCCTTTCCCGGTCATGATACAGCAGATAAGCGATCCGGTGCAGCGCAATCGACGTCTTGCCGCTCCCCGCGGCTCCCTGAATGACCAACACGCGATCCTTTGTATTGCGGATCACCGCATTCTGCTCCTTCTGGATCGTCCGGATAATATTTTTCAGACGAACGTCGCTGTTTTTGCCCAGTTCCTCCTTCAGGATCTCGTCATCGATCTTTAAGTCATTCTCAAACTCGTAGATCATCTTCCCGCCGCGAATCTTATATTGTGCCCGTGACGTGATCTCCCCGCTGATAGCGCCATCCGGCGCCTCATAAGACGCCGGACCCTGTTCATAATCGTAAAAAAGACTGCTCACCGGCGCACGCCAGTCATAGATCAGCGGCACTTCGCCGGCGCGGTTCGCAAAATTCCCGATCCCGATATAAAAGGTCTCCGGTTCTGCGTCCTCCCCGTCATCGTCAAAGCGGAAGGACACACTGCCAAAAAACGGCGCGTCCAGCATTTTTTCCAACCTTCGCCGGTATCTGCGATTCTCTTCGTTTGCGTCCGCCTGGAGTTTCAGAGCCTGCTGGTTATCATAATTTTCATAACCATACTCATCCATCTCCGTATAATTATCCCAGTAATAATCATTCATGCCGCGGATGTCTTCTTTGACCTCCTCGATCGTCCTGCGGACCTCCTCGAGGCGGATTCTCAAACGTTCCACGACCACCTTTAAAAATTCATTTCCTGCACTCATATTATAGTTTTTACCAATAACGTAGTCTCTGAGAGGGAAGAACATCCGCAGAGGACATTTTTCACGTCGGCACTTAGTGAGCAGGATGCTTTTCCTGCGAGCTTAGTACCGCTACGTGAAAACCTAAGTGCAAACGGTCCTCGGAGGATGTTCTTCCCTCTCAGAGACGTACTAGAAACCAATATAATCGCTCCTGATAATCCTTTTTACAAAAGAATATACTTCAAAACAAACAATACCGCCAGTACATACATTAACGGCGTAACCTTCTCTGATTTCCCACAGAAAATATGGATCACTACATAAGAGATCACGCCCACCGCAATTCCCTCGGAAATACTGTACATCAACGGCATGCAGATCATGCACAGATAAGCCGGGATCGACTCCATCGGATCATCAAAAGAAATCTGCACAACCGCGCTCACCATCAGGAATCCTACAAAGATCAGGGCCGGTGCTGTCGCAAAGCTCGGAATCGTCGTAAATACCGGTGCAAGGAAAATCGCCAGCAGGAAAAGGATCCCCGTTACCGCTGCCGACAGACCGGTTCTGCCGCCCTCTGCTACGCCGGATGAGCTCTCGACAAAAGTCGTGGTCGTAGAGGTTCCCAGCACCGCACCGGCGGAGGTCGCGATCGCGTCCGCCAGAAGCGCCTCACGGATACGCGGCAGATGTCCGTCCTCATCCAGCATGTCCGCCTTATTGGCAACACCGATCAGGGTTCCCAGCGTGTCAAACATATCGACAAAAAGGAAGGCAAACATGATAATAACAAAGTCAATCAGATTAAAATTCATCGTTTCAAAGTGAAAACACTGACCGAAAGTCTGGCCGATCGCCGTAATGTCAAAGCTTGACCACGATGGAATCAGGGAATAAAATCCCGCTTCCGGAGTTACCTGATAAATACCTGTCAGCTGACAGAGAATTCCCAGAATCCATGTCGCAAAGATGCCGATCAGGATCGCCCCTTTAACCCTCTTGACGTGAAGGATTGAGATAATCAGCAGTCCGATCACTGCGAGCAGCGCGCCGATTCCCACGGTATGGAACTCGGATGTAAAATCTACAACTGTCACCAGCGTCGAGCTGTCTACAACCAGCTGTGCGTTCTGCAGTCCGATAAACGCCACAAAGAGACCGATACCTACGGAAACACCTTTCTTTAACTGCAGCGGGATCGCGTTAAAAATCGCCTCTCGCACGTTGGTCAGCGATAATACAATAAATACCAGTCCTTCTACAAAGACTGCCAGCAGTGCAAACTGCCACGAATATCCCATCACGCCGCAGACCGTATACGCAAAATAGGCGTTCAGGCCCAGGCCGGGCGCAAGCGCGAACGGGTAGTTCGCGAGCAGCGCCATCGCCATACAGCCGATGAATGAGGCGATCGCGGTCGCCGTCAGGATCGCGTTGGTGTCCATCCCTGACGCGGACAGAATCGACGGATTGACCGCCAGGATATAGGCCATCGTCATGAAGGTCGTGATGCCCGCTACGACTTCGGTGCGGACTGTTGTTTTGTTTTCTTTGAGTTTAAATAGTTGCTCCAACATCTTTTTGCTCCCCCTTTTTTCGTAATCGTCCGCCGTATTACTTATCGGCATCTTATAAAATAACCTTCATAAAATTCTTCTTGCCACGTTTGACAATCATGCCGTCGCCGGTAAATACGTCTTTGTCGTAGCTGGCTTTGATATCTTTGACCTGAGCACCGTTTACGGATACGCCGCCCTGTTCGACATTTCTGCGTGCGTCGGCGCGGGAGGAAGCGAGGCCGGATTTCTGGACGATCGACAGGATATCAATCTTTCCATCTGTGAAATCCTCGTCTTTCAGCTGATAGCTTGGCATATGCTCCAGGCTGCCCTGGCCGGCGAAGAGTGCTCTGGCCGCTGCCTGTGACTTTTCGGCTTCTTCTTCTCCATGTACGAGTTTGGTCAGTTCGTATGCGAGGATTTCTTTTGCTGTGTTGAGCTGGCTGCCTTCCCAGTGATCCATCTCGTCGATCTGTTCCAGCGGCAGGAAGGTCAGCATCCGCAGGCATTTGAGGACGTCGGCGTCTCCGACATTTCTCCAGTACTGATAGAAATCAAAGGGCGACGTCTTATTCGGATCCAGCCATACCGCGCCGGACTGGGTCTTTCCCATCTTTTTGCCTTCGGAATTGAGCAGGAGCGTGATCGTCATCGCATATGCGTCCTTGCCGAGCTTGCGGCGGATCAGTTCCGTGCCTCCCAGCATGTTGCTCCACTGGTCATCGCCGCCGAACTGCATATTGCAGCCGTATTTCTGATACAGCATATAGAAATCATAACTCTGCATGATCATGTAATTGAATTCCAGGAAGGAAAGTCCCTTTTCCATGCGCTGTTTGTAGCATTCGGCGCGCAGCATGTTATTCACAGAGAAATGAGCGCCTACCTCACGCAGCATCTCTACATAATTCAGATCCAGCAGCCAGTCCGCGTTGTTGACCATCAGTGCCTTGCCGTCTGAAAAATCGATAAAACGGCTCATCTGCTTTTTAAAGCAGTCTACGTTGTGCTGGATGGTTTCCTTTGTCATCATCTGACGCATATCGGAACGGCCGGACGGATCGCCGATCATGCCGGTACCGCCGCCGAGCAGCGCGATCGGCTTATTGCCGGCCATCTGCAGGCGTTTCATCAGGCACAATGCCATAAAATGTCCGACGTGCAGGCTGTCTGCAGTCGGGTCAAAACCAATATAAAAGACGGCCTTTCCCTCATTGACCATCTTTTTGATTTCTTCCTCGTCCGTAACCTGTGCAATCAGCCCACGGGCGACCAACTCCTCATAACACTTCATCTTTTTTCTCCTGTTTGCTGTAATACCGGATGACATTCCGGAAAAGATTCTTTTATCCTACCTGCAAATAGTAGCAATTTACGGCTGTTCTGTCAAGACACTATGCAAAAAGTTGTAGTCCCTCTTCCTCACCCAAACCACGTTTCGGCTCAAAAAACTCTGGTTTTCGCAAATCTCCATTGCATTTTTTGAAATAGCATACTATAATGTGGTTCAGGGATTTAATGTATAAAAGTAAGGAGATTTTGCTATGGGATTCGAATTCATCAACAAACTGCCAACCCCGGCAGAAATTAAGGAACTCTATCCGCTGCCGGCACAGTTTGCTGCCATAAAAGCCGAGCGCGACGAGGAAGTAAGGAAAATCATCAGCGGAGACAGTGATAAGTTTCTTGTCCTGATCGGCCCCTGTTCCGCGGATCACGAGGATTCTGTCCTTGATTATGCCTGCCGTCTCATCAAGCTTCAGGAAGACACCAAAGACAAGCTGTTAATTATTCCCCGTATCTATACGAACAAACCGCGTACCACCGGCGAAGGCTACAAGGGTATGCTGCACCAGCCGGATCCGGAGAAGCGTCCGAGCATGGCTGAAGGTCTGCGGGCCATCCGCCACCTCCATATGCGTGTTCTCGAGGAAACCGGCCTTTCCACAGCCGATGAAATGCTGTATCCGGACAATGTAAGCTATCTGGATGATATTATGTCCTACATCGCGGTCGGCGCGCGCTCCGTGGAAAATCAGCAGCACCGTCTGGTATCCAGCGGCTGCCATGTACCGGTCGGCATGAAAAACCCGACCAGTGGCACTCTCTCTGTCATGCTCAACTCCGTCCGTGCCGCCCAGAGCGGACATGAATTTATCATGCGTGACTGGGAAGTAAAGACGGACGGCAACCCGTGGGCTCATTCAATCCTCCGGGGCGCTGTCAACAAACACGACCAGTGCCTTCCAAACTACCATTATGAGGATCTGATTCTCCTGCATCAGCTGTATATGGAGCGCAATCTCAAGAATCCGGCCTGCATTGTGGACGCCAATCACTCCAACTCGAACAAGCAGTTCAAGCAGCAGATCCGCATCGTCAAAGAAGTTCTGCACAGCCGCGAGCATTCTGCGGAACTGAAAGAATTTATCAAGGGTGTTATGATCGAAAGCTACATCGAGGAAGGCAATCAGAAAATCGGTGAGGGCTGTTACGGCAAATCCATCACGGATCCCTGCCTTGGATGGGAAGACTCCGAACGGCTCGTGTATGAGATTGCGGAGCATGTCTGAAAATAATAATCGGAGATCGAGTAGGAGGCGGCTTTCTCGCCTCATACTCGCTGCGCCGGGCGGATGCAGCGTCAGCTGCAAAATTTCCATATCCGCCCGTGCGCATATTAAGGGGCGGCCGGAGTGATTCCGGCCGCTTTCCTGTCTTTTCTTATTTTGCTTGTTTTTTCCTTAATGATATTGTATAACCAAATAAGAAGACCCATCATCATGCCAAGGAGGAATCGTTATGTCTGATTCATTTTCTGATATCCAGCAGCAGCACAACCAGCTACGTATGTTCGCACTGGCCCCAGCCGTCTGTCTGGTACTGGCCATCCCTCTGGTCTTTTTTAACATCAAAGCCGCCTTTCTCGCTATTGCTCTGGCTGCCCTGATTCATCTGCTCGTCTTTCGACCACAGGCACGAAAATACGAATCTGCCGTCAATCAGGCCTGTCTGCAGGCAACGGTCTGCCGTATGCTCGATGCTGACAGCGTAAGCGAAACCGGAGGGAATTTCTTCCGTGAACAGACGATCACTGACTCAGATCTGATGCCGCCGCCTGCAGACCGCACGCGACCACTCTTTTGCTGGCAAATTCAGGGGAAAAGGAAGGGACTGTCTGTCAGTCTGTGCGACGCTACCATTCTCCATAAATATTCCAGCCTCTCAGGGAAAGAACGGGTCCATTACAGTTCCGGTGTCTGGGCCCATATCAAACTACCCAAAGACAGCGGGAGATATTTTCTGGTTATCGATGAAGCGGCTATGCCGGCTGCTATCTGGGATACTCATATTTCACAGAAACCGCAATACCGGCGTACTCCCATCAATGACCCGGAGCTTGCGGAACGCCTCGCCTTTTATCCTTCTGCTGAAGATGAAATGCAGCAGCTTTCAGACTCCTTTCTGCAGAGCCTGAAACGTCTGGTCAATTACACTCCCGGCTATGTCGCCGTCAGTGTCAGGGGAACTCAGATGGATGTCTTTATCAATGGACGTTTTTTGTCCCGCAAGATTAAAGTCTCGCAGGAGCTCCAGCCAAATGACCTGCAGTTCGATCCGTTCCCGGAGCTCTCCTATCTGACCACTCTGGCAGCAGCATTATCCTGATCTCAGATGATCTCTCAACAGACCTGCTCATCACAGAGATCCGGCAATCCTATATCATTTTAAGAAAGGGGAATTTTTCTATGAAAATCGTAATTCTTGAACCACTCGGCATACCGGAGGAAACCACGCGGGCTATGGCACAGGAGGCCATCGGCGCGGGAAATGAACTTATCCTCTACAATACGCGCAGGGAGGATGTGGAAACGCTGATTGAACGCAGCAAAGACGCGGACGCGGTTGTCCTGACCAACTTTAAATATCCCAGAGAAGTCATCGAAAACTGTCCGAATTTAAAGTATATCTGTGTGGCCTTTACGGGTTATGACCATGTCGACATGGCATGCTGCCGTGAGCGCGGCATCCAGGTCTCGAACTGCGCCGGATACTCTACATCAGCAGTCGCCGATCTGGTCTTTGGTTTTGTCATCGCCCTCTCCCGCAGCCTGATTGCCTGCAACGACGTCGTCCGCAGGGGCGGCACCAAAGCCAGTCTGATCGGTCCGGAACTTGAAGGAAAGAAATTCGGCATCATCGGCGCGGGCGCGATCGGGCTGCGTGTTGCCGCGATCGCAAATGCGTTTGGCTGCCAGGTCTATGCTTACAGCCGCACCCGGAAAGACGTTCCCGGTGTTACCTTCGTTGAACTGGACGAGCTTTTAAGAACCTGTGATATCGTCTCTCTGCATGTCCCGCAGAATGCCTCCACGGTCGGCATGATCAATGCGAAAAAAATCGCTCTGATGAAACCGAACGCGATCTTTATCAATACTGCCCGCGGTCCGATTGTTGATTCTGCGGCACTGGCTGACGCACTGAACAGTGGAGCCATCGCCGGAGCCGGTGTAGATGTGTTTGAGACAGAACCGCCTGTTGCGGAGGATCATCCGCTGCTGCACGCGAAAAATTGTATCTGCACTCCGCATGTCGGTTTCGCTACCCATCAGGCGATGGAGAAGCGTGCTGTCATCGTGTGCGATAATCTGAAGGCATGGGTTGGCGGGGCGCCGATCAATCTGGTGTAAAGCATACGTATTGTGTATGAAGAGCCCGTCTCTGAGAAAAAAGAATCTCCTCCGAGGACCGTTTGCACTTAGACAATATGTAATGACCTCCGATTTGCAGTT
>JAJBUA010000077.1 GCA_020860565.1 Clostridiales bacterium | reverse complement strand
ATGATGATGACGATCCGGCTGAGTACAATTACTACTATATGCAGTCCAACGGTAAAGCCTATAAGCAGACTGGCAACAGTATCAGCAAGAAGACCATCAATGGCAAAAAATATGCTTTTGATGACGACGGCAAGATGCTTTATGGCTGGGTTGATGAGGACGGCGAGATGCATAATGCTGAGGACGAGTGGGCGGATGGCCTGTACTATTTTGGTGACTGGACCGATGGCTCCATGAAGACCGGCTGGCAGAAGATCACCGTTCATGATGATCGTACCTCTGAGAAGGATGACGATTATGATTACTGGTTTAACTTCAAGTCCAATGGTAAGAAACGTAGCCACAGTGACACAGATGCTACTTGGAAGAGCGGCGGTAAATATTATCACTTCGATGAAGACGGCGTCATGGTTTACGAATGGTTTATCACATCGGAGAGCGCAGCTTCCAGCACTAACGCGACCAAGGGCTGGGCATACTTCAATAGCCCGGAGGATGGTGCACGCGCGACCAAAGGCTGGTTCAAGGTTGTTCCTCCCACGGAAGATAACACCTACTATGAAGAAGATGACACCTTTGCAAGCAGCGACTCTGATGATGAGTCCGAGAGATGGTATTATGCAGACAGCGACGGTGAGCTGGCTGTAGGCGAGATCAAGAAGATCAAAGGCAAATACTATGGTTTCTACCCGGAAGGTAAGAAGGCTGGCCGTATGATGGTTGGTCTGTGCGCTCTGGAAATGGATCCGGATGATGGTTCTCAGGTTGCAGGTTATGCTTTTGACTACGGTGATTACCTCGATATGGACGGCGATGACCTCGACGATTTCTTTGACGATGTAGAAGATTTCTATGCCGGAAAGACAATTAGCCGCGGAGATACAGAATATAGTATTGACGAAGACCCGCACTATCTTGACAATGTCTATATGTATTACTTCGGTGATCCCGATGACATTGATACCGACGGTGCACTCAAAACTGGTAATGTAACTGTCAGACTGGATGGCGACTCGTACTCCTTCTACTTCAAGAAAAGCGGCGGCGAAGAATCCCGTGGCCGTGGTGAAAGAGGTACCGACGACGGTGATTACATTTATAACTTCGGTCAGAAGATCAAAGCTGATTCCGACGAGAAGTATATCGTAGTTTACGCAGACGGTGAAATCGGTGATGATAACGTAAAAGTCGTAGACTTTGACAGCAGTGATATCCGGAAGACGACAAAAGATGCCAGCAGTATCCCTGAATATTGTGATACACTGAGAAAGTACACTGGTCAGAATAAGGATGGCGATACAATCACCTTTATTACCGGATTTAACGATAACATGTTCCTTGTAAATACCTCCGGCAAGATTCAGACCAGTAAGAAATCTGGAACCAAAGACGGTGATGACTGGTACTGGTTCCTGAAGAAAGGAAATGGTTACGCTGGCGGAGGAAACATTCTGGCTTATGCAAACGACAAGGATTTTGACGAAATTAAACTTAGCGAAGTCCTCGGCATTGAAAGCGATGACTGGGAAGATATTGAAGTGGTGAAAGTAAATTCTGATGAAAATTAATCGCTGACAATTATCTTATCCTGTCAAAAAAGACCAAAAGAGTCATTACAAATCTGAGTAATCAGAGGAGTAATGGCTCTTCTTTTTATATCAACTCACTGTCAAAATTAATTATAGCAAAGACGCTAAATGGTTTTCCGTACATCCAAAAAGAATATGCTTGATGAACTTGCTCGTCCATCTCGTGCTACGGTTCAGTATCAGCCGAAAAAGATCTGTAGAACTCTCCTGCATTTGCTAGATCTTTTCAATCAAACAAGTATGTTTTTTGGAATCTGCGCCCTTCGCGTCCTTATCATAATTGATCCCTACCAGTAGCATTTTGCCGTTGATAGTCTTCTTGCTGATGCTGTTGCCAGTCTGCTTATAGGCTTTACCGTTGGACTGCATATAGTAGTAATTGTACTTAGCCGGATCGTCATCATCATCCTGATCCTCGTTTACTACCATAACCCAGGTATTGCGAACAATAACGCCGTCGCTGTCGTAATAATACCATACGCCATCTTCCTCTACCCAGCCGGCAGCTGCGAAGGAGGGCATGGAAGCGCCGATTGCCAGCAGAGCCGCTGCAGATTTTTGAAATCCTTTAAAATTAGCATCACAAGATGATTACCCGTCGGTTTCATAAGTCATAGCCGTAATAAGTTTGTAACATTTAGAAAGGAACCATCATGAAAAAAGGAACGTTAAGCAAGAAAGAAGCCATTTACACCAGGCAGAGTATCGACAAGAAGGACTCCGTAAGCATCGAGACACAGGAGGCCGAGTGCCGGAAGATTGTCAGAGGGGAATTTGCCGTCTATACCGATCGGGGATACAGCGGCAAGAATACCTCCCGCCCGTCGCTGCAGCGGCTGTTAAAAGATATTCAGCTCGGCCGGGTCAGCCGGGTCGTCGTCTACCGGCTCGACCGGATCAGCCGCAACATTACCGATTTTTACAATCTGTATGAGACGATGAAGATATACGGCTGTGAGTTCGTCAGTGTATCGGAATCCTTTGATACCAACGGCGTCATGGGCCGGGCGATGATGGGGATCATCGCTGTCTTTGCGCAGATGGAGAGGGAGACAATCCAGCAGAGGATCCGGGATAATTATTATTTCCGCATTACCGACGGGCGGTGGGCGGGAGGCCCCGCGCCGATCGGTTACGATAACGCAAAAACCATCGACAGGCAGGCGACCCTGCGGGCCAATGATGATCTGGACGTGGTAAAGCGCGCGTTTGATCTGTATATCAATGAAAACGGGATTTCCCTGTCGCAGGTATCCCGCATCCTGACGGACGAGGGATACCAGATTAACGGGAAAAATCTGTGGGCCGGAACGTTGTCGAGAATATTCCGTAATCCGGTTTATGCGGTGGCGGATGAAGCACTGTATACCTATTACAGGGGAAAGCAGCTAAACTTTTTAAATCAGAAAAAGGACTGGACCGGTGAGACCAGCGCCTCCATCGTTGGGAAAACACAGGGGAAACGGCGGGCAAAGGAACAGGAGTACAGTATCTATCTGACCAATATCCGGGGAATCATCGACAGCAAGTCCTTCCTTCTGGTACAGGAGCGTCTGAGCAGGAATCAGTCATTTCGCAGAGCGAACCCTTCCTCTACGAGGATGGAAGAGCTGGCGGGGTTGGTGAAATGCGCGGAATGTGGTTACGCGGTCCGCAGGCACAGCCGTTATCCGACGCTGACATGCACCGGGCGCAGCCGGCTGCATTCCTGCGGCGCTTCCTTCCGCGGAGTAAGATTATCACAGATCCAGGAACAGGTGGCAGAATACTGTCAGGCTTTTCTCGATGACCGGTGTCACAAAGCGGCACAGGACGAAGAAAAACGCACGCTGATGCAGGACCGGGCAAATATGATCGAGCGTGAGATCACGAGGCTGGTCAATACCTCCGCCTCCAATGAACTGTTTGCCGCCGCTGCCGTCCACCAGATCGAGAACCGCCAGCAGGAATTACATAACCTGAATCTGGTTCTGTCTCTGGAAACCACAGATGAAGTAGTACAGGAAATGTTTGACCCGGATGAGATCCGGGAACACCAGCTTTTATACCGGGATCTGAGTTCTGAAAATAAGAAAAGGCTGTGCAGGAAGCTGATCCGGCAGATCTTGTTGTTTGAGGACGGAACGGTGCAGATCATTCCCAGAGAAGATGTGATCTAAAGTGCCCGAAAAATCAGCTGGATGAGAAAAATCCATGTAAATCTGGAGATCAGGATTGCGAAAATGTCCGGAAAATAAACAAAATGACAGAAATTGACTATAAAATCTGACATAAATTAAAATATTATAAAATATTCCTAAAAATCAAAGATTTTGAAATTCAAAGTGTTAAAATACTTTCCCAGAGAAGAATCAATCGTTCTGAATTTTATGAGAGATATTGATCGAAAGTAAATAAAAATCAGGCGGTTCGTGGTTAGTAATACTTCACAGGGAGCGAGTATGAAAAAGGAAGCCATTTATACCAGACAAAGTATCGATAAAAAAGATTCTGTCAGCATTGAGACACAGCAGGCGGAATGCGAAAAGCTTCTCAAAGGAGAGTTTACAGTATATACCGACCGGGGCTACAGCGGGAAAAACACGTCCCGTCCGGCGCTGCAGCATCTTCTGCGGGACATTCAATATGGCGGGATCAGCCGGGTGATCGTTTATCGACTGGATCGAATCAGCCGCAATATTACAGATTTTTACAGCCTGTATGAGATGATGAGTGAAAATGGCTGTGAATTTGTCAGCGTATCCGAATCCTTTGATACGAATGGTGCTATGGGACGGGCGATGATGGGGATTATTGCCGTCTTTGCGCAGATGGAGAGAGAGACAATCCAGCAGAGAGTGACAGATAATTATTACTTTCGCATTACCGACGGCAGATGGGCGGGCGGCCCTGCACCCATCGGATACGATAACGCAAAAAATGAAGCAAACAGGCAACGCTGAAAGCAAATGACGACCTTGCGGTGGTAAAGCGCGCCTTTGAATTATATGCAGGAGAACCCTCGATGTCACTGACCGGAGTTTCCCGTGTGCTCACGCAGGAAGGATACCAGCTCAACGGAAAGAACTGCTGGGCCGGTACCCTGTCGAGGATATTTCACAATCCGGTCTACGCCGTAGCGGATGACCTGCTTTATACCTATTACAAAGGAAAACAGATCCATTTCCTGAATGACCAGACGTGCTGGAATGGGGAAACCAGCGCGGCAATTGTGGGCAAAACCAAAAGCAAAAAGCGTGTAAAAGAGGAACAACATACCATCTATCTGACGAATATCAAAGGAATTATTGACAGCAGTTCCTTTATTCTGGTACAGGAGCGGCTGAGCCGGAACCGATCGTTTGGCCGAGCAAACCCGGCAAATACGAAGATGAAGGAGTTATCCGGGCTGGTAAAATGTGCGAAATGCGGGTATGCAGTCAAGATGAAAAGTCAGTATCCTACCCTTTCCTGCGACGGACGAAGCCGTCTGCATATCTGCGACGCTTCCTTCCGCGGAATCCGGCTGGAAGCGATCCAGAAGCAGGTTGAAGAATATTGTCAGGCCTGGCTGGATGACAGCTGCCACAAGATGGCGCAGGATGAAAAAAAGCGGGAAATGCTGAAAACCAGAGCTGCTTCCCTGGAGACAGAGATTCATCGTCTGGTTAATCTGGCTGCGGTCAATGAGTCGTTTTCTGCAGCGGCTGTCAAAGACGTTGAAATGCGTCAGAAAGAACTCAATGAGGTGAATCTTGAATTGTCCTTTGAAACAGCAAACGGCATCGTAAAAGAAGTATTTGATCAGAAACAGGTGGAGGGACACCGGCTTTTATACCGGGATTTAAGTGAGGAAAATAAGAAAATTCTCTGTCGGGGGCTGATTGAAAGAATTCTTTTGTTTGAGAACGGTCAGGTGCAGGTCGTTGCGAAGGGAAGAGATAGTGAAAATTGACAGGATGATTTTGTAATATAATAGCAGAGCCACTGCAAATTCGAAAATTCAGAATTGCAGCGGCTCTTTTTTGCAACCTGTAAAAGGGACTATCACTGTCTGATATGATCATTAAATTGCGACTGAATCTTGCGATAATATTTCTTCGCGTATCGATACATCACCAGCGTATAATCGCCAAATTCCACTCCCAGCGCGCTCTTATAGACGGCCCAGAGACTCCAGAGGAAGCCGCCGAGCGCCATGCAGGCATAAGTGACGAAGGTTTCTTCCGGCTCCGGCTCCCGTCCGAGATAGACGCGCAGCAGACGGTCAGCGTTCGCCTCATTATAATAAGAATAGATCGCGCACATGCCGATATCCATCAGCGGGTCGCACATACCGGAGTATTCCCAGTCAATCAGTTTTACCGTGCCGTCCGGCAGGAAGAGAAAATTGTCAACGTTGCTGTCGATGTGGGAAAGCACCTGCGGACGATGCAGCTCATCCAGATGATCCATCAGCTCATTCATCCATCCGCGTACCATGTGGTAATCTTCAAAGAGCGTACCGTGATGTGCCATGCAAAGCTTTTCATAGAAATCAATTCGCTCCCGGATATCAAAGCTGTGTCCGACCGTGAGCGCAGCGTCATGGAAATGGTGCAGCGCGGACATACACTTTGCCATATCATCCCAGTTGGCGGCGTCGGCGTTGCGGGAACCTTCATAATATTCCGAGATTTTGTATCCGGTCTCAGGATCAAGATAGAGAATCTGCTCTGCCAGACCGAGCGGCTGAATCACATCGTAAACAGCCGCTTCCTGTTTCCGGTTGATCAGAAGAGAAGTCCCTTTGCCGGGAATGCGGCAGATATAGTGCTTTTCTCCCGCCCGGAATAAAAAGGACTGGTTTGTCATGCCGGACTTGAGACAGCGGATATCATGGATGTCAGATTCCGGGATCTGAAAGACCTGCGCAACCAGTTCCAGAGCCTGATTATCAGAGTGTTTCTGATACCGGGGGTCAAATTCACGCAGCTCTTCCAGATTTTCAAATTCATAAATCTGTCTGGGCGGCTGACGGTTGATATCAATCTCAAGTTCGCCAATATGATGCATGAGTACCGTTTCCCAGTAAAATTGTTCGGTTCCGGGCGTCTGATAGGCCTCTTCTATCATAGGAAGAAAGCGATCAGAGAAAGTACGCGAAAAGAAAGCCGGACCATACATGACCCAGGCGTCGCTGCCGCCGACAGTGACATTGGTAATGCGTCCTTTCTTATTATAAGTAAGAACCCATTCCGAAGTCTCCCCTTTCATATAAGAAGAGGCGTACCACGAACCACATTCCCAGGTGTGATACAGGTTGTTCCTCATCCAGTTATCTGAGGCGAGGACATACATATTGCGGCCGCGCAGCAGCTCCCGCGCGTGATAAACGGTCGCAATGGTATTTTTATGCGAGTATTCCGGATTGTATAAGAGCTTAACGCCGTACTTATCGGTCAGATATTCAAACTTTTCCTTGAGATAACCGACAACGATCGTGATATCCGTGATTCCGACCTCGTGAAGCTGCCGGATCTGCCGCTCGATCATGCGCTCCCCAAAGACCTCCAGGAGCCCCTTGGGAGTTTCAAAAGTCAACGGTACAAAACGCGAGCCGAACCCGGCCGCGAGAAGCAGCGCGCCGTCAACCCGGAACTGTTCCAGATAGGCCAGTCCGCTCTTGGAGAGAGAATATCCGTGTTTATCAGCTCCCGTCTCCAGATATCCCAGAGCAATGGCTTCTTTAATATATGAATTTACACTTCCTACTGACAGATTCATCTCAGCGGCCAAATCCCGCTGAGTGGATTCGGGGTGCTCCCGGATAGTTCGGCAAATCAATCCGATGCGGTCCATGTGTTCAAAACCTCCAAAAATAATGAGTTCGTGAACATTATAGCACAAACAAGGGGAAATACCAGTAGGAAAATACGAAATTTGATCAGGTGCGATTAACGAGTCATCCGCATAACAAGACGGCAGTTAAACCCGGCTTAAGAGAAGATTGTATTAATATTAAAACAATTTTCGTAAAAAATCCGTTCTCCGTAAGTTTTTCGTAAGAAAACGCTTAGGGTTTTGTTATAGCATTTCACAAAAAAATGGATTATACTATCATCGTGATGGAGAGGTGACTTCCCCTCAGAGAGATTACAAAAATGTTACAAATTTTGTAAAAAAGGATTGATAATTTCTCTTAAGAGAAGTATAATTGCTATGTTAAAGTGCTGACGGAATTTCAAACGAAATTCAAAATCAAAAAGGAGAGTGCATTAAAAATGAGAAAACAGACAAAACTCGTCGCAGTTGCATCTGCGGCAGCTCTGCTGGCAATCGGCGCTTCCATGACCTCATTCGCAGCTGCCGGCTGGGTAGAGGAAGATGGCGTATGGTATTATTACGACAGCGACGGCAACAGAGTCGAGGACGAATGGAAGAAGTCCGGCGACAACTGGTATTGGCTTGACAGCGAAGAGAACGGCGCAATGGCAGTCGACAAGCTGATTGAGGATGACGACGATACCTACTACGTTGACGCAAACGGCGTCATGGTCAAGAACACCTGGGTTATGGTAGTCAACGAGGATCAGGATGATGATGACGATCCGGCAGAGTACAACTACTACTACATGCAGTCCAACGGTAAAGCTTACAAGCAGACCGGCGACAGCGTATCCAAGAAGACCATCAACGGCAAGAAGTACGCTTTTGATGAAGACGGCAAGATGCTCTACGGCTGGGTCGATGAGGACGGCGAAATGCACAACGCTGAGGACGAGTGGATGGACGGCTGGTACTACTTCGGCGACTGGACGGATGGCTCCATGAAGACCGGCTGGCAGAAGATCACCGTTCATGATGACCGTACTTCCGAGAAGGACGACGATTATGACTACTGGTTCAACTTCAAGTCTAACGGTAAAAAGCGTACTAAAGAGAATCTGGATGATACCTGGAAGAGCGGCGGCAAGTACTATCACTTCGATGAAGACGGCGTTATGGTTTACCAGTGGTTCATCACCACAACGGATGCTTCTACCGCTGAAACCACCAAGGGTTGGGCATACTTCAACAGTCCGGAGGATGGCGCTCGTGCAACCAAGGGCTGGTTCAAGGTAGTTCCGCCGACGGATGACAACTCCTACTATGAAGAAGATGACACATTCGCAACCAGCGACTCCGAGGATGAGGACGAAAGATGGTATTACGCGGACAGCGACGGAGAACTGGCTGTAGGCGAGATCAAGAAGATCAAGGGCAAATATTATGGCTTCTATCCGGAAGGCAGCAAGGCCGGCCGTATGATGGTTGGTCTGTGCGCGATTGAGATGGATCCGGAAGATGGCTCCCAGGTAGTTGGCTATGCGTTCGGCAACAGCGATTATCTTGATATGGATGCTGACGACCTCGACGATTTCTTTGATGACGTAGAGGATGTATATGCCGGCAATTCCAGCTATGATGTTGACTATCTTGACAATGTCTATATGTACTTCTTCGGAGACAGCGACGACATTGATACCGACGGCGCAGCCAAGACCGGTAATGTAACGATTAACCTGGACGGCGACACCTTCAACTTCTACTTCAAGAAGACCGGCGGCGAAGAATCCCGCGGACGTGGTGAGAGAGGTATCGACGATGGCGATTACATCTATGACTTCGGTCAGAAGATCAAAGCTGACTCCGATGAGAAATATATTGTAGTCTATGCGGACGGCGATATCGGTGAGGACGGCGTCAAGGTTCTCGATTACGACAGCACGGATATCCGTAACTGTTCAATCAACGAGGCGGACCTCAAGAAGTACAAAGGCTACAATAAGGACGGCGACGAACTCGTTACCTTTATCACCGGATTTACCGAGAATATGTATCTGGTAAATACCTCCGGTAAGATTCAGGACAGCAAGAAGTCCGGCACCAAGGACGGCGATGACTGGTACTGGTGGCTGGAGAAGAGCAGCGGCGGTAAGGGCAATATCCTTGCTTACTCGAACTCCAAGGACTTCGATGAAATCTTTGATAACACCACGCAGAACGCTGAACTCCTTGCAGAGCTTAAGGCAGAACTCGGCATAACCTCATCTGATTTCGATTGGGATGACCTTGTGGTTGTGGCAGCCGACGATACCGATACCAGTTCTGATGAGGACTAATTACAGCGAACATTCACTGGCGGCATCATAATTTTAAGAGCCGTTACAAATCTGAGCAATCAGAAGAGTAACGGCTCTTCTTTCGTCGTGTTTTCCTATTTTTTTATTTTGATTTTCCTTTCTGTGAATTTGGCAGGAGGAATTTCCATTCCCACGCATGAATGATTTTAGCACTTTGAGATTCAAAGTGCCTGATTTTTTTGAAATTTTATATTGTTTTCATGTTATATCGATTTATTTTATAATTTATCAGATTATATCAGCAATCCCTGTCACTGTGTCTATTTATTATAAAGATTCACTCTTACACCTGTTGATTCTTATCTAAGGGAATATATAAGCCGATCCATTACTATCCTGAGGAGGTATCCCCATGCCGACTGACATGAAACGCACCATCGCAGACGCCGCCAAAACGATTCTGCTCGAAAAAAAGAAGTCCAAACTGACAGTAAAGGATATCGTTGACGAATGCCACATCACCCGACAGGCTTTTTACTATCACTTCGCTGACATACCGGATCTCATCGAATGGATCATCTCACAGAGAGAGGATAAACCACAAAATTCCTTACCGGAATCTGCTCATACAAAAGAACCGCTGCAATCCTGATTGCTCAGATTTGCAGCGGCTCCTGCCATCATATAAACTTTTTAATCATCTAACTTTCTCTTACTTCTTCCATCAATATGGGAATGCGGCTATCAGTGGAAGGCCTGCTATAGAGGCCGTTGTCGATGCACTGCCCGTCGGAGCCGTACTGCTCTCTCCTGCTCCTGCCTCTCCGCTTCCTGGCAGAGTTCCGGTTGTTCCCGCAGCCGTCTCTGTATTTGCTGCTGATGATATCTCGCCCTCCGCCGCGCTCTCAGCCACGATCTCCGTACAGCTGCCATCTGCGCTTACCTGATAATTCACTCCGTCCACGGTAATCTGTGTGTTCGCTGTCATTGCTCCGCTTGACGGATCCAGATAGTACCGGACGCCATTGTCATTCAGCCAACCGGTCTGCATCGCTCCGCTGCTGTTCAGATAATACCACGTACCGTTATCATTCAGCCAGCCGGTCTGCATTACTCCGCTGCTGTTCAGGTAGTACCAGGTGCCGCTGTCATTCAGCCAGCCGGTCTGCATTGCTCCGCTTCCATTCAGATAATACCACGAACCGCCGTCATTGAGCCAGCCCACCTGCATCACTCCGCTGCCGTCCAGATAGTAACGGGCGCCGTTATCGCTGATCCAGCCGGTCTGCATCACCCCGGCAGAGCTCAGATAATACCAGGTATTCTGCTCATTGACCCAGCCGGTACGCATCGCACCGTCTGTGCCAAAGTACATCCAGCCATTCGCTGTTTCCTGCCATCCTTCTACCATTCTCGCACTTGTCAGATCCAGATAATACGTCTTTCCGTTCTGCGTCAGCCAGCCGGTATAGGGATGTCCCTCTGAATTCATATAAAACCAGCCGGTACCGTCATGGATCCAGGTGCTTTTCTGCATCGTATAATTCTGATAATAATAGGTTGCCCCGTCAATGGTTCGCCAGAGATCAGCGGAAATCACATCGGAAAAATCGCGGAACTGGAAGTCGATGTCACAGCCTCCGCTCACACCGTTTACCGAGCCGGAGCTGGTCGCCTGCCACATAACGGGGTCGGAATATTCATACATAGTCTCATACCGCGCAACCCACACATCGTAATCCATCTTTGACATGTCGAGTTTATTGGCCAGCCAGTTGTCATTGGCATAGATAATCGGATAATAGCCGGCCTCCTCTATCTTCGCACAGAACGCGTTGGCAAGATCTGCCAGTTCATCTGAGGTGAAAGATGCCTGTGAGGAATCCTCCATATCAAAAGCGATCGGATACGAGATCGGATAGTCCTTGACCAGATCCAGTACAAAATCTGCTTCTGCCTCTGCCTCTTCCACGGTCTGCGCATAAGAATAAATATATGCGCCAAGCTGAATCCCGGCGGCAGACGCTTCCGAAGCGAACGAACGAAAATACGGATCAACATCTCCGCTATAGCGGACGCCAAGCATGGCAAATGTAACATCATCACCTGCAGCTTCTTCCCAGTCGATCTCGCCCTGCCAGTGCGACACATCAATACCTCTGGCATAGACGCCTGATAATTCCGTGCCATCCGACAGCTGATAGACGCCATTCCTGACTTTGCTATATGTGGACGCGAAAGCCGTCATGCCGCCGCATATCTGCGTAAAGGACAGAGCCGCCGCGAGAACTGTGCTGCAACATTTCATTATCTTTCTTTTGGAAGATTTTCGGCAGGTATTAATTGGATTGGCTGAAAGTTTCCGATTATGAACGGTCTTACGAGAAGAATCCTGCATAGCAGGATTCTTCATGAAATCAAATATGTATTCTTTCGTCATTCTTTCTTTATCATCACGGCTTCGGGCCGGTAGTGAGTCCGGGCTCCAGATCATAATCGCTGGAATTCGGAGAGGAATAGGTACTGGAGCTGCTCGAGCTGGAACTGCTCGAACTGCTTGATGAGGTCAGCGTCGCAAGCACTCCCGGCGCACTGATACCGGTTCCCGGCCCATACGCAGAGTCTTCCTCTTCCTGATTCGGCCAGGTAACGGTATCCGGACCGCCTGAGATACCGGGCGCGATACTCGTTGTCGAAGAAGTCGTCGTGGTCGGACTGGTCGTTGTGGTCGTAGTCGTGGCAGTGGTCGTACTGCTGTAGACATTGCTGGTATTTACCGAGGAACTGCATACGCCGTTGGCAGCAAATGTATAACTGACACCGTCAATCGTCTTTGTCGTACCCGCTACCATCCTGCCGCCCTCGTCCGGATCCAGATAATAATAATTGCCGTCTACCTGAACCCATCCGGTCTGACAATGTCCGGAGTTATTGAAATAGTAATAATAACCGTCGATCTGCGTCCATCCAACCGACATCTGACCGGTAGATGTGTTCATATAATAGCTGTTGGTCCCATCGCTCAGCCAGCCGGACAACATCTGTCCATCCGTACTCAGATAATAATAAGATCCATCGATCTGCTGCCAGCCGGTCACCATTTTGCCGTCCGAACCAAAGATGTACCACTGACCATCGATCTGGATGGTACTGTCGATCGTACATTTGCCGGTACTCAGGTCAAAATAATACCAGGCGTCGTCCATCTCGCGCCAGCCGGTCGCCATCGTACCATTGCCTCTCATGTAATAATAATCATCGCCGATCTTGATCCAGCCGGTCACCATCGTACCGTCCGTCAGCAAATAATAGGATTTGCCGTCGACCGTCAGCCAGCCGGTCGCCATCAGCCCGTCCGCCTGAAAGTAATACCATTTATCATCGATCTCCGTCCATCCGATACACATCTGGCCGGTAGAAAGATCTGTGTAATAATAGCCATCGGAAGTGCTGATCCAGCCTTTGTGCAGAGAACCATCCGAATCATAGTAAGTATAGGTGCTTCCCGTCTGCACCCAGCCGGTCGCGGCCAGCGAAGTCAATGTCGGCGCCAGCGCCGCTATGCCCATCGCGCCGGTCACAACCAGACCTGCGAGGTATCTGCTGCGTTTCATTTTCTGTCCCCTCCTTGTATTCTCCCGGCGGCCCTCCCCACCGGGTTTCATCTGCTATTGATTATAGCATAACCTGTCGAAGAAAGGGTAACATTTTTATTACAATTCTGGGACAAATACTTATTTTCTTACGAATAAAACAGCCGGTTCACCGCACTGAAAATCCCGCGGATCGACGCTCTCGTAATATTGGAGCTGATACCCACGCCGTAGGTCGTGCGCGCGCTGCGTTTGTCCATCAGGTGAATATAGGAAACCGCCTGGGCGTTCGAGCCGGAGCTGAGCGCGTGTTCGCTGTAGTCGAGCACCTTGATCTGGATCCCGAGGGCTTCCTCCAGGCCACGCTGCACCGCATCGATCGGTCCGTTTCCTACTCCCTCCATCGTCTTTTCCAGTCCATGATCGGTATAAACCACCTTTGCCAGCGTCGCGAAGACGTCCTCTTCCACTTCGGTATCGGTGATCTGCAGCTTGCGGAAATGCATCGGTTCCTTCTTTTCCAGATAATTTTCCCGGAACTCATTCATGATCTGCTCCGGCGCCACCTCTCCCTGACGCTCAGAGATCTTCTGAATGATATCCGCAAACTCCTTGTGCATACCCTTCGGCAGCTTAAATCCGTAAAACGTATCCATAACAAAGGCCACGCCGCCCTTCCCGGACTGGCTGTTGATCCGCACGATCGGCTCATAGACTCTGCCGATATCCGTCGGGTCAATCGGCAGATACGGGACCTCCCAGTATTCACTGCCGCGGGCTTTCAGAGCCTGCAGGCCCTTGTTAATGGCATCCTGATGAGAACCGGAAAACGCGGTAAAGACCAGCTTGCCGGCATACGGATGGCGCGGATGGATCTCCATACGGGTACACCGCTCATAGATTTCCGCGATCTCGCGTACATTCTCGATCTCCAGCTTCGGATCGATGCCCTGGGAGAACATATTGTAAGCCAGCGTCATAATATCGACATTGCCGGTGCGTTCGCCATTGCCGAAAAGTGTCCCTTCGACACGGTCCGCGCCCGCCAGCAGTGCCAGCTCCGTCGCCGCGATCCCGGTGCCCCGATCGTTATGCGGATGGACACTCAGGACAATACTGTCACGATCTTTAAAATGGCGGTTCATCCACTCGATCTGATCCGCGTACACATTTGGCGTCGTTTTCTCTACTGTACTCGGCAGATTAAAGATAATCGGGCGTTCGGGAGTCGCCTGTCCCCACGCATCCTGGACTGCCGTGCAGACCTCCAGCGCGTAATCCAGTTCGGTCTCGGTAAAGCTCTCCGGAGAATACTCCAGCAGCAGATCGCCGTCAAAATCCTTCGCGTATTTTTTTACCAGTTCGGTTCCCTCGACTGCGATCGCCTTTATTTCTTCGCGGTTCTTGTTAAAGACCACGTCTCTCTGCAGCGTGGAGGTCGAGTTATAAATATGCACGATTACTTTTTTAATGCCCTGGATGGACTCAAATGTCCTCTTGATCAGATGCTCCCGGCACTGCACCAGCACCTGTACCCGCACGTCATCCGGGATCATCCGGCGCTCGACTAACTGGCGCAGGAAATCGTACTCGATCTGGGATGCGGACGGGAATCCGATCTCGATCTCCTTAAATCCCATCCGGATCAGTAAGTTAAAGAATTCTATCTTTTCTTCTACAACCATTGGCTCTACCAGCGCCTGGTTGCCGTCCCGCAGATCTACACTGCACCAGACCGGCGCTTTGGTGATCTCTTTGCCCGGCCATTGGCGCTCCGGGTAATCTATGACCGGGACTCTTTGATATCTGTGATAATTTAACATGGCTTGTCCTCGCTGTATTTTTTCCGTCCGTCCCTGAGAGGGAAACATATCCTCCGAGGACCGCTTGCGCTTAGGTTTTCACGTAACGGTACTAAACTCACCGGAAAAGCATCCGGTTCGTTAAGTGCCGACGTGAAAAATGTCCTCTGCGGATATGTTTCCCTCTCAGGGACTACTTGATTGGCAAAGTCTTTAAACTCTACCATTTATTTCATACGTCTTTGTACCTCTTTTTAACTCAGATCACATGCCCCTGCGCTTTCAGCACTTCCACCACGCAGTTGGCGTAGTGCTCGCACTGTTCTTTTGTCGCGGCTTCTACCATGACGCGTACCAATGGCTCTGTGCCGGACTGGCGCAGCAGGAGGCGTCCGTCCTCGCCCAGTTCTGTGCTGACTTTCTCTGCTTCTGCCTGAACGGCCGGATCGTCGATTGCCGCCTGTTTATCGGCTACCGGGACATTGATCAGCACCTGTGGGAAGATCTCTACCTCAGAGGCGAGCCGGCTTAAGGGCTGTTTTTTCTCAAGCATGACTTCCATGACTTTGAGGGAGGTCAGGATACCGTCGCCGGTCGTCGCGTGTTTGCTGAATATGATGTGTCCGGACTGTTCTCCGCCGAGGCAATGCCCATACTGGCACATGTTTTCATAGACGTATTTATCGCCTACGGCTGTCTTCTCGTAACAGATGCCCTCGCGTTCAAAGGCCTTATACAGTCCCAGATTGGACATTACGGTGGTGACTACCGTATTGTGATGCAGTGCGCCGGTCTCTTTCATATATTTTCCGCAGATATAGAGGATCCGGTCGCCGTTGACCTCGTTTCCGTTTTCATCTACCGCGATGCAGCGGTCTGCGTCTCCGTCGTAAGCGAATCCGACGTCGCAGCCATTTTCCTTTACAAAACGCTGCAGTTCTTCGATGTGGGTCGAACCGCAGCCTGCGTTGATATTCAGGCCGTCCGGCTCATTATGAATCACGAGTGTGCGCGCACCCAGCGCGTCAAATACGCTTTTGGCAATCGCGGAGGCGCTGCCGTTCGCGCAGTCCAGCGCGACCTTTTTTCCTTTAAAGGATCGTGTGGCGGTTGCGATCAGATAACCGATGTAGCGGTTGCGTCCGGCGGAATAATCGGTGGTTCGTCCGATATCTCCTCTCAGAGCATAAGGAAATTCCCCGATCTTCCCGTCCAGATAGTCTTCGATCTGTACGATCACTTCTTCTTCCAGTTTTTCTCCTCTGCTGTTGATGACTTTCAGGCCATTGTCATAATAAGGATTATGGCTCGCCGAAATCATAATGCCGCAGTCAAAGCCCTCCGTGCGCACCACATACGATACGCTGGGCGTCGTGGTTACATGGAGCAGGTATACGTCCGCACCGGACGCTGTCAGACCTGCCACCAGCGAATATTCAAACATATAACTGGAGCGGCGCGCGTCCTTGCCGATCACCACGCGGCAGTGTCCTCCCGGCTCTCTGCATGAGCCGCAGTTTTTCTGCGCGTAATAATGGCCCAGGAAACGCCCCACCTGATACGCGTGTTCTACGGTCAGCGTAACGTTCGCTTCTCCGCGAAACCCATCCGTTCCGAAATATTTTCCCATATTTCAACCTCGTTTTACTGAACTTCTTTTAAAAATCTTGCGAGCGCGTCCTGCCAGGACGGCAGACGCTCAAAGCCGTTTTCGGATAATTTATCCTTGCTCATACGGCTGTTAAAAGGTCTGGTTGCCTTTGCCGGATACTCGGCACTTGTTACAGGCGCGACCTTCACATCGTTCATGCCGGCCTGACGGAAGATCTCGCAGGCAAATTCATACCAGCTGCAAAGTCCCTCGTTGGTCGCGTGATAACGCCCGTAGCGCTCTGTCTGGATCATATCCACCAGCAGGCGCGACAGATCATAAGTATAAGTCGGTGAACCGATCTGATCAGCTACGACTGTCAGATTCTTATGGTCTTTGCCCAGACGCAGCATCGTCTTGATAAAGTTTTTGCCGGCCACACCAAATACCCAGGCGATACGCACGATAAAATACCGTCCGTCAAGCAGTTCTTCCACGGCAAGCTCGCCTTCATACTTGGTCTGTCCGTAGACATTCAGCGGCTCTCTGTGGTCATCCGGCTCCCATGGACGGGTCCCCTGTCCGTTGAACACATAGTCTGTGCTGATATACATCATCTTAACGCCGGCCTCGCGGCAGGCTGCCGCTACATTGCGGGTACCCTCCGCGTTAATCCGGCGGCAGAGTTCCTCGTTATCCTCCGCCGCATCTACTGCAGTATATGCGGCGCAGTGAATCACTGCGTCAACATTCGCCCCGGAAATTACCTTTTTGCACGCTTCCGCGTCCGTGATATCCATCTCGTCAATGTCCACACCGACGCCCTCTATCCCGCGTTTTGCCAGCTCATTCATCAGATCCGTGCCAAGCTGTCCTTTGGCACCGGTTACAAGTACCTTCATTTTCTAATCTCCATTCCGCCGCCCTCTGGTTGACGGCACCAATCGTGCTGAAAGATCTGCCTGCTTTCTCACGATTTCCCTTTCTTACCGATTGGCATACATTTTCTCATAATAATTCTGATACTCACCGGAAATGATCGTCTCCCACCACTCACGGTTATCCAGATACCACTGGATCGTCTTCTGAATGCCGTCCGCGAACTTTGTCTCCGGCAGCCAGCCCAGTTCCCGGTGAATCTTCGCCGGATCGATCGCGTAGCGCATATCATGCCCCTTGCGGTCTGTCACATACGTAATCAGTGATTCCGGTTTGTTTAAAGCCTTGCAGATCAGTTTTACGATGTCGATATTTCTCATCTCATTATGTCCGCCGACATTGTAAACCTCTCCCTCGCGTCCCTTGTGAATGATCAGGTCGATTGCGCGGCAGTGGTCTTCCACATACAGCCAGTCGCGGACATTCAGTCCCTCCCCGTATACCGGGAGCGGCTTATCATTTAAACAGTTCGCGATCATCAGCGGGATCAGTTTTTCCGGGAAATGATACGGCCCGTAGTTATTGGAGCAGCGGCTGATCGTCACCGGCAGTCCGTACGTCCGGTGATAAGCCAGCACCAGCAGATCCGCGGATGCCTTCGATGACGAATACGGGCTGCTTGTATGGATCGGAGTCTCTTCCGTAAAGAACAGATCCGGCCGGTCCAGCGGCAGATCGCCGTATACTTCATCCGTAGAGACCTGATGATAACGTGTGATCCCGTATTTGCGGCAGGCGTCCATCAGTACCGCGGTTCCCATAATATTGGTCTGTAAAAAGATCCCCGGATCTTCGATCGAGCGGTCCACATGACTCTCCGCCGCAAAGTTCACAACGATATCCGGGTGCTCCTCCTCAAAGAGCTGATTCACGGCATCACGGTCGCAGATATCTGCTTTAACAAAGCGGAAATTCGCATTGTCCATCACGGGGGCAAGCGTCGACAGATTGCCCGCGTAGGTCAGTTTATCCAGACAGATGATACGGTAATCGGGATATTTTCCCAGCATATGAAAGATAAAATTACTTCCGATAAATCCGGCTCCGCCGGTTACAATGATAGTCATAAATTTCTTCCCTTTCCTGACTGCGATTTTATTCAGGACGCGTATCGTCCATCCTGAATCCTGGTCATATGGTAAGCGACTTTATGCCGCTTCCTATAAATTATGCAGACGGTCAATATATTTGCCGTCCAGCACGTCCTTCAGATACTGCCCGTACTGATTCTTCTTTAATACTTCGTAAGTCTTAAGCACCTGCTCTCTGGTGATCCAGCCATTCAGGTACGCGATCTCTTCCAGGCAGGCGATCTTTCTGTGCTGATGAGTCTCGACGGTCTTGACAAAGTTGGTCGCGTCTACCAGAGATTCATGCGTCCCCGTATCCAGCCAGGTAAAGCCCTGTCCCAGAAGAGCTACCTCAAGCTCGCCATTTTCCAGATAGATGCGGTTCAGATCGGTAATCTCCAGTTCGCCGCGGGCGGACGGCTTTAAGTTCCTGGCATACTCTACAACACGGTTATCATAGAAATACAGGCCGGTTACGCAGTAATTGGACTTCGGTCTGGCCGGTTTTTCCTCGATGGATATCGCCTTGCCCTCCGCGTCAAACTCCACGATGCCAAACCGTTCCGGGTCGTCTACATAATAGCCGAATACGGTTGCGCCCTGCTCCTTGGCGGCCGCGGCGCGCAGACGTTTTCTCAGCCCGTGGCCATGGAAAATATTATCTCCCAGAACCATCGCGACGGAATCCTCTCCGATAAATTCAGCTCCGATAATAAATGCCTGCGCCAGTCCGTCCGGGCTCGGCTGCACCCGGTACTCCAGATGGATCCCGAACTGGGCTCCGTCACCAAGCAGCGCTTCAAAACGCGGCGTATCATCCGGAGTCGAGATAATCAGGATATCGCGAATGCCCGCGTTCATCAGCACCGACAACGGATAATAAATCATGGGTTTGTCATAAATCGGCAGCAGCTGCTTCGATGTGACCTTGGTTAAGGGATAGAGGCGGGTACCGGAACCGCCCGCGAGAATGATTCCTTTCATCGGTAGTTCTCCTTTATGATATGAGCAAAAAGCCCGTTTTTACTAACTTGTACTATAGCACAGAACCTCGCTTTTGGCAACGGACAGAATCCCCCACAGCACAAAGCGTACCGCGTATCTCGTTCCATTACGTATCTGGCCCCACGCCACGCAGCGCAGTGCGTGGCATGGGTGTAACCTGTAACCGTACCTCACATTGCAGGCCACAGGCCGGTCAGCCGGCGCGCGACCTGTAACTATCTGGCTCATCTGCCCCGCCTCATATCGCAAGCTTGCCCAATTCTGCCAAAAACTTCTGAGCCACTGACATCATTTCTGTGCAGTCCCGGTATTTTGTCTTTTTGTCGACATACTGGAAATACGGAGTTTCTCCCGCAGCGTATCTCATATTTCTGCCGAAGCTTTCCATCAGTGCCGGGATCCCGGTTACGTCCAGACTGGCATGCGGATGCATCATCAGCCGGAACTCCTGACGGTTAATCCTCACCTCAGTGACCCAGGCATGATGCGCCGCGGCACGGATCGCCGCGACAGTCAGCAGATTGCCTGCCGGACGCGGAATCTCGCCGAAACGGTCGATCAGCTCATCTTCCATATCCAGGACCTCCTCCTGATTCTCAATCGAAGCGATCCGCTTATAGACATCCAGCTTCTGATATTCATTTTTAATATAATGTCCCGGCAGATAGGCGTCGATATCGCAGTTGACCTCCGTCTGGAAATCCTCTTCCTTTTTGCGGGTTCCTTTTAATTCCTGCACCGCCTGATTTAACATCTTGCAGTAGAGATCATAGCCGACCGCTTCCATGTGTCCGCTCTGTTCTGCTCCCAGTACATTTCCCGCGCCGCGGATCTCCAGATCGCGCATCGCAATCCGGATCCCGGAGCCAAGTTCCGTAAACTCACGGATTGCGCGCAGGCGCTTCTCCGCCTCTTCCTTAAGAATCTTATCCTTGCGGTACATCAGGAACGCATAAGCAGTCCGGCTCGAACGCCCCACCCGGCCACGCAGCTGGTAGAGCTGTGAGAGCCCCATCCGGTCTGCGTCATGGATAATGATCGTGTTGACATTGGGGATATCCAGACCGGTCTCGATGATCGTCGTTGATACCAGTACGTCAATCTCCCCGTTGACAAAATCCAGCATGATCTCTTCCAGATCGTGTTCCCGCATCTGCCCATGTGCGTAAACAACTGTCGCCTCCGGTATGAGCGCCTGCACGCGCGACGCCATTTCCGCGATATCTTTTACATGATTATAGACAAAATACACCTGTCCGCCGCGGGCCAGTTCCCGGTCAATTGCCTCCCGGACCATCTCATCATGATATTCCATCACGTAAGTCTGGATCGGCACGCGATCCACCGGCGGCTCCTCCAGAACACTCATATCACGGATTCCCACCAGACTCATATGGAGCGTTCTGGGAATCGGCGTCGCTGTCAGCGTCAGGACATCCACATTTTCCTTTAATTTCTTGATTTTTTCTTTATGGGTCACGCCGAAACGCTGCTCTTCATCGATAATCAGTAGTCCCAGATCCTTAAATTTTACGTCCTTTGACAACACGCGGTGAGTCCCGATCACGATGTCGACCAGACCCTTCTGCAGATCCTCCACCGTCCTGCGGATCTCCGCACTGCTGCGGAAACGGGACATCAGTGCCACGCGCACCGGAAAATCCTTCATCCGCTGCACAAACGTATTATAATGCTGCTGCGCGAGGATCGTCGTCGGCACCAGATACACGACCTGTTTGCTCTCCTGAACTGCCTTAAAAGCAGCGCGCAGAGCGATCTCCGTCTTCCCGTAGCCGACGTCGCCGCAGATCAGGCGATCCATGATCTTCGTGCTCTCCATATCCCGCTTGGTGTCCTCAATGGCCGCCAGCTGATCCTCGGTCTCTTCAAAAGGAAATAATTCTTCAAATTCCGTCTGCCATACCGTGTCCGGACCATACGGAAACCCGTCCGTCTGCTGTCTCGCGGCATAAAGCTCGACCAGATCTTTCGCGATCTCCTGAACGGCGCTTTTTACCTTTTTCTTGGTCTTTTTCCATTGTGCGCTGCCAAGCGGGTCAAGTGTCAGCTTCTTATCCGTCTCCGAACTCGAATATTTCTGGATCACTTCTAATTTGGTCGCCGGCAGGTAAAGATATCCTCCGTCCGCGTACTCGATCTTGAGATAATCCCGCAGGGCATGGTCACGCTCGATCTTTTCTATCCCGCGGTAAATGCCCAGGCCGTGATCTTCATGAATCACATAATCGCCGATCGACAGTTCGGTAAAGCCCTGGATCTGGCTGCCGCTGCGCTTCTTCTTTCTGCGCCGGTTCTTTTTCCTGCGCCCGCCGAACATATCCGTCTCGGTAATCACCACAAAGCGGATCTGCGGGTACTCAAATCCGCGGTGCAGATTGCCATAGGTCACCAGGATCTGGCCCGGCCGCACTTGCGTTTCCCCCTCGTCCGGGCAAAATGCCGACAGACCATACTCTCTCAGATCATTTGCCAGACGGCTGGCTCTGGTGTGCGAACCGGACAGAAGTACCACGCGGTAGTTATTTTTCTTCCAGCGGGTCAGATCACCGATCAGCAGTTCAAAACTGTTCTGATAAGAACTGACGCTTTTGCCCTGAATACTGTATCTCTTTGTAATCCCGATCTCCGGGATGTTCTGATCCAGTCCCGTCAGGCAGAGGGTATCCGGCCTCGCGCAGCGCGTCAGGATCTCCTTTGCCGGAATCAGCAGCCGCATCTGCGCAGACAGGGCATACCCCTCTTCCTGCCGGTTCTTCATGCTCTCCGCAAATTCTTCCTCTACGGCTTCGCCCCGTTCCCTCAGGCGCACCGGTTCATCCAGAAATATCATACTGATTCCGGGCGCAAAATAATCCAGCAGCGACACGGTTTCCCGCTCCAGCCTTTCCGCGCTCATGCCCTCCTCTTCCCAATCGGGCGCAAACTCGGCTGCCGGGTAGATATCCACCTGCTCCAGCTGCTCGATCGAGCGCTGGCTCTCCGGGTCGAAAAGCCGGATCGAATCGATCTCATTGTCCCATAATTCAATTCGTACCGGCTGTTCCTGTGTCATGGGAAAGATATCCAGAATATCGCCGCGGACGGAAAACTGCCCCATCCCGTCCACCTGCGGGAGGCGTTCGTAACCCATTCTGGCGAGACTCTCTTTCCAGACATCCAGATCCAGCTCCATGCCGGCTTTTGCATGAAGCACTTCCTCATAGAATCGCTCCATCGGAAAAAGACGGTCCATCAGGCCGTCAATGGTTGTTACGAAGACCCCGGTCTCATCCTCCATGCGATGGCGGAGCGCCACCAGCCGCTCCCGCGATATCAGGCTTCCATGGATATCCGCACTGTAAAAGAGCAGATCCTTTGCCGGATACAGCCAGACATCCGGACGGAAGCAGCGAAAATCCTCGCAGATCTCCTTTGCATGACTCTCATCCGCAGTCACTACCAGCTTCCATGGCGTATCCGTCGCCGTCTCGCTCATCAGGTGAACCTTCTGAGACTCCATGCAGCCGGACAACTGAAGCGGTCCTTTTTGCTGCTTCAGATCGCGGCTGAGTTCTTCATATTCAATTAATTCTGTTAAAGGATTGGCAAATATCCCGCTCATATGCTCTCCCTCACCCCTGTCAGTTTTTCCGCTGCCCCCTGCCTGGTATTATAGATATTCATTGCCCGGTCGATATCATCCATCATCATCACAGCGGCTGACGCGGCGTTGCGGAATGCCTCGTCCATCATTTTCTGCTCCCCTGCTGAGAAATGGCCCAGAACATAATCCGCCAGATCCATCCGTTCCGGCTTCTGTCCCACTCCTACTTTTATGCGGGCAAATTCCTGCGTTCCCAGATGGGCAATGATGCTCTTGACGCCGTTATGACCGCCGGCACTGCCTTTCTTGCGGATCCGCAGCTGTCCCGGTTCCAGACTCACATCATCAAAAATGACAATCAGATCGGCCGTCGGATCTGCCTTGTAAAAATCTACAATCGCTCGCAGACTCTCGCCGCTCGCGTTCATAAAGGTCTGCGGCTTGACCAGGATCACCTTATGGCCTTCGATCACGCCTTTGCCGACCAGCGCCTTATGTTTTTTCTCTGTAACCGCAATCCCGTATCGGTCTGCCAGGGCGTCCACGGAGCAGAAGCCCGCATTGTGTCTTGTATTCGCATATTCTTTTGTAGGGTTTCCCAGTCCCGCGATGATAAACATAATTTCTCCCTCATTCATAAATAAAACGGAAATGGACACGCAAAAATGTTACAGCTTCGGCATGTGCCAAAACTGCAACTCTTCTGATGTCTGGTCAGATTTTAGCAGAATTATCGGAAAATGTAAAGGAGTGTTTATTGATGCACCATCCGTCTGACGCACCATCCGTCCCTGAGAGGAACACATATCCTCCGAGGACCGCTTGCGCTCTGGTTTTCACGTAACGGTACTCCATATGACGTGTCACTGGCACGTCATATGGATACTAAGGTATAAGTTCGCAGGAAAAGCGTCCTGCTCACTAAGTGCCGACGTGAAAAATGTTCTCTGCGGATATGTGTTCCTCTCAGGGACTACTTTGTTGGATTAACATATACATAGAATAAGTCTATGCAATGAAATAGTTATGATTGCAAAAAGCGCGTCAGCCGGTCGACGCGCTTTTTGTATATGACGATTTGTCTGTATGACAGGCATCTGAAGCAATGTAAATATTTTTGCCTCATGCTGCCGCACCTCAATCGTGTGCCATGCAGCTCATCATCTCTGTGACTTCGTACTTGCGCAGGATCGTTTCCTGAATCCGTTCTCTGGTGCTTGTATTGATGGGGTGCGCGATGTCGCGAAATTCTCCGCTCAGAGACCGGCGGCTTGGCATCGCGATGAACAGTCCTTTGTCACCCTCGATGATCTTGATATCGTGAACGACAAATTCGTTATCTATCGTGATCGAAGCTACCGCGCGCATCTTACCCTCGTTTTCAACTGTACGCACTCTCACATCTGTAATCTCCACTACTGTTTGTCCCCCTGATTTTGTCAGCCTGATTTCTGTTCGCTTGTTGTGTCATGGTGAAAGCGGCAATGATTTCTGAATCTCACCTGTGATATGCCGCCCGGTTACCGGCTTCGCGGCGCTGTCGCAGGGCAGAATCCGCTTATTACTATGATAACACAGTCGGGCAAAATAGTATACAAAAGATTCCGTAATGTTTATTAATATTTCGTTACAATTTCACAAGTGGTCCGGTGTCTGAATTCTTTCCCTCCCCTCTTGAATCTTGTCCGAAAATAAAGTATACTGAAATGAAGTATGAACAAAATTGAACTAACAATTAACAGGAGATATAGCCATGAATCTGGTCACTGTAAGGGAATTATACCGGAACCGGGAAGCGTTTCTGGACAAAAAGATATCGATCGGAGGCTGGGTACGCAGTGTACGCGCCTCGAAGGCATTTGGTTTTATCGTCGTGAGCGACGGCAGTTATTTTGAAACTCTGCAGGTTGTCTACCATGATACGATGGAGAATTTCGCGAAGATCAGCAAACTCAATGTGGGAACGGCGATTCTCGTAACCGGGACTCTGACAGCGACCCCGCAGGCAAAACAGCCGTTTGAGATCCAGGCGGATGAGATTACTGTAGAGGGGGCTTCTGCTCCGGACTATCCGCTGCAGAAAAAGCGGCACTCGCTGGAATACCTGCGCACGATCTCTCATCTGCGCCCGCGCACCAATACCTTTCAGGCTGTTTTCCGTGTGCGTTCTCTGATCGCTTACGCGATCCACCAGTTCTTTCAGGAGCGGGATTTTGTCTATGTCCATACGCCGATTATCACCGGCAGCGACTGCGAAGGCGCCGGCGAGATGTTTCAGGTAACCACTCTGGATATCGCCAATCCGCCGAGATTGCCGGACGGCTCGGTGGATTACAGCAAAGATTTCTTTAATAAACCGACCAATCTGACAGTATCCGGCCAGTTAAATGTCGAGACCTACGCGATGGCGTTCCGCAATGTCTATACCTTCGGGCCGACCTTCCGTGCGGAAAATTCCAACACCACACGCCACGCGGCGGAGTTCTGGATGATCGAGCCGGAGATCGCTTTCGCCGATCTGGAGGACGATATGGATCTGGCGGAGAGTATGCTGAAATATGTGATCCGTTATGTGCTGGATCATGCCCCCGAAGAGATGAATTTCTTTAACAATTTTATCGACAAGGGACTGCTCGACCGTTTAAATAACGTCGTCAATTCGGAATTTGGCCGTATCACCTATACGGACGCTATCAAGGAACTGGAGAAACATAATGACCATTTTGACTATAAGGCATCCTGGGGCTGTGATCTGCAGACAGAACACGAACGTTATCTGACGGAGGAAATCTTCAAACGCCCGATCTTTGTCACGGATTATCCGAAGGAGATCAAGGCCTTCTATATGAAGATGAACCCGGACAATAAGACCGTCGCCGCCGTCGACTGTCTGGTTCCCGGCATCGGCGAGATCATCGGCGGCAGCCAGCGTGAGGATGATTACGACAAACTGCTGACGCGGATGCACGAGCTGGGGCTGAAGGAATCCGACTACCAGTTCTATCTGGATCTGCGCAAATACGGCTCTGCCCGCCATGCCGGATTCGGCCTCGGATTTGAGCGCGCCGTCATGTATATCACCGGCATGTCCAATATCCGCGATGTACTTCCGTTCCCACGCACTGTTAATAACTGCGAACTGTAGGAGAAATCCATGAAATTCATTCATATTGCTGACGTCCATTGGGGCATGCACCCGGACAACGATAAACCCTGGGCCAGAGACCGCGCACAGGCGATTAAGGATACGTTTGCGGAGGTCATCCGTCAGGTGAAAGAGCGGGAGGCTGACTGTCTTTTGATCGCCGGTGATCTCTTTCACCGGCAGCCATTGCTGCGCGATCTCAAGGAAGTGAATTATCTCTTTTCCACGATTCCGGCAACCAGAGTCGTCATCATCGCGGGAAACCATGACCGTGTGCGGATCAATTCCGCCCTCATGAGTTTTCGCTGGTGTTCCAATGTCACATGGCTCATGAAGGAGGAACCGTCTGTCGTCACATTTCCGGAGCTTGGTCTGGATATCACCGGCTTTTCCTATCACACGCCGGAGATCACGGACGCCCGGCTGACCGACATCCGTCCGCCTGCCGGTTCTTATATCCATATCCTGCTGGCGCACGGCGGCGATCCGAAGCATCTGCCGATCGATAAAAATCTGCTCTCCGCGTCCGGATTTTCCTATACGGCTCTGGGACATATCCACAAGCCGGAAATCTCTCCGGATAAGCGCTGGGCATTTCCCGGGTCGCCGGAACCGCTGGACCGCACGGAAACCGGCCGGCACGGCATGATCGTCGGAGAGATCAGCCCGTCCACCCGTCAGGTCACCTCACTGGAGTTTGTCCCGCTGTGCCAGGCTCAGTATATATCGCTGATCGTCCGCGTCATCCCGAAGACAACCAACACAGAGCTGAACGAACGTATCTTCAACGAGATCCGCAAACGCGGAGTCCATCATATCTACCGGCTGCGGCTGCAGGGACGCCGTGATCCGGACATTGTCTTTGATCTCGACTCACTCGGGCACCGCCTGCAGATCATTGAGGTGATCGATGAGACGGAACCGCAGTATGATTTCAGCCGGCTTTTTGCCGAGCATCCCTGTGATATGATCGGATTTTATATCCGTGCGCTCGATAAAGAGGATATGACTCCCGTCGAGAAGAAGGCCCTGTATTATGGCATCGACGCCCTGCTGAACACCACGGATGAAAGGAGCGCGACATGAAATTACTGGATTTACACATCAGCGGATTCGGCAAGTTTCACGACCGCGACATCACCTTTCATGACGGCATCAATATTATCTACGGCAAAAACGAAGCCGGCAAATCGACACTGCACACCTTTATCCGCTGCATGCTCTTCGGACTGGAACGCGGCCGCGGGCGCGCCGCGAGAAACGACCTTTTTTCCCACTATGAACCGTGGGATCTGACTGCCCTTTACGGTGGCCGTATGCGCGTCGAACAGAACGGTATCGTTTACCGCATCGAACGCAATTTCCGCAAGGATCAGAAATCTTTTCAGATTATCAATGAGACAAATGGCAGCGAAGTCGAACCGACCAAAGCCTTTCTGGATCAGTTCCTCTGCGGCCTCTCGGAAACCTCTTACCTGAATACGATCAGCATCGGCCAGTTAAAGAGCGCGACGGACGGCGGCATGGTAAATGAGCTGAAAAATTACATTGCCAATATGAACACAACCGGCAGCCTGTCTCTCAATATCACGCGCGCGACTTCGTATCTGCAGAACCGGCGCAGGCAGTTTGAACGTCAGCTCCACCCCGACGCCGCGAGAGATTATGCCGCTCTGACAGCGGAGATCCAGGGAATCGAGGCGGAGATCGCCGATCCGGCTTACGAAAACCAGCTTCTTGCCTGGCAGAACCGGCAGAACAATATCCGCGGACAACTCGCGCAAAAACAGAAAGACCGCGAGGAGCTGCTCCAGAAAATCGCCGCACAGCGACAGACTCTGGCCAGCGCCCAGTTTACCGATGAGGCGTCGATCACTTCCTACCGCGATGAGACAATCTCCATCTACAAGCAGTACCAGAATGAAAAGGCAATCTGTGACAAAAAAAGTCATTCGATCTGGTCGACCGTTTTTTTTGTGCTCATTCTCTTAAGCGGCGCGCTTGCCGTCTACTGCTATACCGCCGGCACCTCCAATCCGCTGGAATCGATCCTGCCGTTTAAATCGATCTGGCTCTTCTTCGGATCGCTCATCGCCTGCCTGATCTTTCTGTACGCGGCGGTCGACTTCTCAAAGGAAGGGAAGATTTTAAAACGGTCCGTCGCCTCCAACCATAAGGTACTGCAGGAAATCTTTTCCCGCCATCTCGGTGATTCTTCCGTCACGGAGGACGCAATCCAGGCGTTTGAAAACCGCATGGACGAGTATCAGCGTATCAGCCGGTCATTAAAAGACGCCGAAGCTGCGGAAAAGTCACAGTCGGATGAGATCTCTGCCCTGCAGGAAAAGGATCGCTCCTGTGATCTCTCGATCTCGCAGCAGCAGAAAACTCAGTGGGAGCTGGAAAAGAAGCTTGACCGCATGACTGTCTGCAAGGACCGGATCGAATCCATCAAACAGGAGCTTACCGAAAATGAACGGCTCCGCGAGGAAATTGACGCAATCGATCTCGCGCTGGAGACCATGACCTCGCTCTCATCGACCATCCGGGATTCGTTTGGCCTTTATCTCAATAAAGCCGCTTCGGATATGATCCGTGAAATCACCGGAGGCGCTTATGACAGCATGAGTGTTGACGATAATCTGGACATCTATCTCAACACACCGCAGAAGCTGGTCCCCATCGCTCAGCTGAGCAGCGGCGCAATGGATCAGGTCTATCTCGCACTCCGCCTGTCCGCGGCCAGACTTATCCAGGAAGGCTATGACCAGATGCCGCTGATCTTTGACGACAGCTTTGTGCAGTATGACTATGAGCGTCTGGGTTCGGCTCTGACGTGGCTCGCCGGAGCCTATGACGGACAGATCCTGATCTTTACCTGTCACAAGCGGGAGGAACAGGTGATGGCGGAAAAGCAGATCCCGTATCGGCTGATTGAGATCTGAAAAAATAATAACCAGAATCGAGCAGGAGGCGGCTTTTCGTCTCCTGCTCGCCTGCGCGGGCCGGGTGCGGTGTCAACCACAAAACACCTTACACCCGGCCCTGTGCACATAAAGGAACAGGTCATGAACCCGATTTCACAGCGCGATTCATGACCTGTTTATTTTCATCATTTTTTACTGCTTCTGCTTCGTATCTCCTGCTTATTCATAAATCGGATACTTCTCGCACATCTTCGTCACTTCCGCACGGATATAATCCGCCTGATTCTCAAAGTCGGTCGCTGCCAGCCAGATGCACTCCGCGATCTTCGGCATGTCAGCTTCCTTCAGTCCTCTGGAGGTCACAGCCGGGGTACCGATACGGACACCGGAGGTGACAAACGGACTGCGGGGATCGTTGGGAACCGTGTTCTTATTGAGCGTAATATACACCTCGTCACAGCGATTCTGCAGCTCTTTACCGGAAACGTCAAGGCTGCGCAGATCGACCAGCATCAGATGGTTGTCCGTACCGCCGCTGACGATCGAGAAGCCCTGCTCCTGCAGCGCCGCCGCCAGTGCCGCCGCGTTTTTCTTTACCTGCAGCTGATATTCTTTAAATTCCGGTTTTAACGCTTCGCCGAAGCAGACTGCCTTGGCCGCGATGATATGCTCCAGCGGACCGCCCTGGGAACCGGGGAAGATCGCCTTATTAAAGTTAAACTTCTTTGCCGCCTCTTCATTTGCCAGGATCAGGCCGCCTCTCGGTCCGCGCAGTGTCTTATGCGTGGTCGTCGTCACAACATCCGCATAAGGGATTGGGCTTGGATGAAGCCCCGCGGCCACCAGACCGGCGATATGTGCGATATCCGCCATCAGATAAGCGCCCACTTCGTCCGCGATCTCGCGGAAACGCTTAAAATCAATCTCTCTCGCATAGGCACTCGCCCCGGCGAGAATCAGTTTCGGTTTGCACTCTTTCGCAAGACGCTCCACCTCGTCATAATCAATCCGGCCATCGTCATTTACCCCGTAAGGCACGATATGGAAATAACGTCCGGAGAAGTTTACCGGGCTACCGTGAGACAGATGTCCGCCATGATCCAGACTCATGCTGAGTACGGTGTCGCCATGCTCCAGCATCGCCATAAATACCGCCATATTAGCCTGTGCGCCGGAATGGGGCTGCACATTCGCATAATCACAGCCAAAGAGCTTCTTCGCGCGCTCGATGGCAATCGTCTCCAGCACATCCACATGCTCACAGCCGCCGTAATAACGCTTTCCCGGATAGCCCTCGGCATATTTATTGGTCAGAACCGTGCCCATCGCCGCCATAACCGGCTCGGATACGATATTTTCCGACGCGATTAATTCCAGATTTCTTCTCTGGCGCGCAGCTTCTTTCTCGATCACCTGACCCACTTCCGGATCATACTCGGTGATAAATTTCATGATCTCATTTACCATCATGATTCTCCTCTCTCATCACTTTTTGTTCTTTTCCTTTAATTCCATGGCCGCCCGGTCTTGCAGGAGCCTTGTATAAAGTGCATCATCCATCGGCAGCGCGATCCGTATCCCCGTCCACGCGGACAGATACGCCGCGTTGGCCAGAGTCAGGCTGTTGACGCCGTTTGCCGCATCCGCCAGAAGAGGCGTCCCCTTACGGATGTGGTCGCTGAAATTCTGAAATACCTTCTGATACTGTTTGCCCGGCTGCGGCTCCACCAGTACCTCCGTGTGATATTCCGGCTGCCCGTAAATCTCCGTATTAGTATGGCAGAAGGTATCCACATCCGGCTCACTGCGGTCAAGGATCAGCTTCTTCTCATCCAGCAGCGTAAGCCTTCCCTTTTTGCCCCAGATCTCAAAACGATTGTCTCCGGGATACTCGCCGGTCGCGCTGATAAAGGTGCCGCGCAGCTTCGGATGTACGGAACCCGGTCCATAGAGAAAACGCAGATCCACGCTGTCGTCCACCGTGAAATCATTATACTTGCCAAAATCAATATCCGCGTCCACCTCGTCCGGCATCCCCAGCAGCCACTGCCAGAGGTCCAGATAATGCTGACACTGATTAATTAACAGACCGCCGTATTCTCCCGACCAGCTGCTCCTCCACGGAGAACTCCGGTGATAAGCCGGCGTGCGGAACCAACTGTTGCAGACCCAGACTGCCCGCGTGATCTCTCCCAGCTCTCCCGCGTCCAGAAGTTCCTTTGCCTTTAAAGACGCGGGTTCCATACGGGTATTAAACATGATCGCCCAGACCGCCCCCTGCGGCTTCTTTGCCAGAACCTCTCTGACTTCGCCTGCGCAGATCCCGGCCGGCTTGTCGCAGAGGACATGCTTGCCCAGTGCCAGTGCCTCCGCTGTGATCGGCACATGCGTCACGTGCGGCGTCACTACCACAACCGCGTCAAAATCAGACGCGTGTGCGAAGGTATCCTCCGTATCCCGGTAAATCGCAACTCCGGGGTGCCGCTCACGGATCTTCTGCTGGCCCGGCTCATTGCGGCAGCAGACGCCGGTCAGCGTCATTCCCTCGACTTTCCCGTCATAAAGCATCTGAGCGTACTGGCTCCCCATGCCTCCGTAGCCAATAACGACTGTTCGAAGATGATCGGTCATGTTCCCTCCTGTTCTCCGCCATGCAGACGGTATTCTTTTACTACCACCTGCAGACTGCGGTTTCCATTATATTCGTTTATTTCCGGATAGTAAATAATATCTATGATTTTTTTATTGCCCAGTTCCTCTAAGAATCGGTCGCCCTCCGTAAAGAGTCTCCCCTCCATCACAAATCCGCTCTCTGTCACCAGCGACAGGCGGACCGCGTTGCGCAGTTTTCCGAGTACCCTGACCCCACGGATCCGCAGGCGTCTCTGCGCAAACTGCGGTTTCTCATTTCCCTGTCCAAAGGGTTCCAAAAGGCTCAGTTCCTGCACCAGACTTTCTGAGATATATCCCAACGGCATCGCAACATCAATCCATATCTCCGGGATAAAGTCCTTCGGCGTCAATCCGGACTGTTCGTTTAACCGGCGGCGGAACTCGTCAATATCTTTTTCCTCTAACGAAAACCCGGCCGCCATCGGATGCCCGCCGAATTTGAGCAGCAGATCCTGCACCTCACACAGCTTCTGGTACATGGAGTATGCCCGGATCGAACGCCCGGATCCCTTGACGCAGCCTTCCCCTCTGGTCAGCACCATCGACGGGCGGTTCCACGCCTCACGCACCCGTCCGGCAATAATCCCTGCAATCGATTCGTGACATTCGGGCAGATAGATTACCAGCACCTTGTCCTCCGCATAGCGTTCTTCCACCTGTGTCAGCGCCTGATCCACACCGGCCTGCGTCATCTGCTTGCGTTCTTCATTGAGCTGCTGCAGTCGGGCAGCCATCTCTCTGGCCGGTTCCTCCTCTTCACACAGCAGAAGTTCCAGTGCCAGTTCTGCTGTCTGCAGCCGTCCGCTGGCATTGAGGCAGGGTCCGATCACAAAACCGATATGATAGGCAGTCAGATGATAGATGTCGAGATTGCACGCTTCTACCAGACAGCGCAGGCCCATACTGCGCGTGTTGGGCATCTGCTTTAACCCATGTTTGACCAGGATACGGTTTTCATCTTTCAACGGCATCACATCTCCCACCGTCGCGATCGCCGCGAACTCCAGCATCGCGGCCCATTCCGCCTCCCGGATGCCAAAATTCTCATATAACACCTGAATCAGCTTATAGGCGACGACAGCGCCGCAGATATCCTTATAAGGATAACCGCAGGACTCCTGATGCGGATTGACTACGGCGGCCGCCGGCGGGAGTTTTTCCCTGCCCTCCGCGTCCCGCGGTACCTCATGATGATCGGTCACAATCACCGTGAGTCCCAGTTCCCGTGCCAGCTGCAGCTGATCATACGCAGATATGCCGTTATCACAGGTGATAATCGTATCCACTCCATCCGCGGCTGCCTTGCGGATAATCGATTCATTGATCCCATACCCGTCCCGGATCCTCTCCGGGATCTGATGGTCCACATTGGCTCCGCACCGGCGCAGCCCCCGGATCAGCAGATAGGTCGCGCACACTCCGTCAATATCATAATCACCCACAATACGGATCTTCCTGCCCTGACCGATCTTCTGACGGATCAGCCCCGCAGCATAATCAATATCCTTTAGCTTATGCGGAGAATGCAGATCCTTCACTGTGCCGTAAAGATAGCGCTCCATCTCCCGGTCGCCGATCACATCCCGGTTGTGCAGGATCCGTGCCGTCACCGGACTGATGCCAAACCGTGACGAAATCTCCTGAAAATCTGCCTTCTTTGTGTAGAGCATCCATCTCGGCTCTTCCTTTTTTCTCCTCACAGTAATCTCCGCCCTCATTCATAAATCCTGCGCTGCTCCCCGTATATCCATCACTGAGTCACAGGCAGTCAAACATAAACATTGTACCACATTTCCCTTAATTGTGCTATAATCAAACGGTATAATTATTCAGGAGAATCTTATTTATGAAAACGATTGCAAAAAAGGCTGACCGGCAGAAGCGCCATAATAAAAAAGAGAATAATTCCGGTGGATTTCTGGTGCAGGGCAGCATCCTCGCGATGGCGGGAATCATCGTCCGCTTTATCGGTCTTCTCTATAAAATCCCGATGACCACTGTCCTCGGTGACGACGGCATCGGTTATTACAATACTGCTTACGAGATCTACAATATCGGACTGATCCTCTCTTCCTACAGTCTTCCGCTGGCGATTTCCAAGCTGATCGCAGCCCGACGCGTCCATGACCGTTATGAAGACGTCCGCCATGTCTTTCTGAGCGGATTGCTCTTCGGCATGGTCGCCGGAGGCGCAATGACGCTGCTCCTGCTCCTTGGCGCGGACTGGATCACCACGCATATTTTTAACAGTCCGAGCAGCGCGCTGCCGCTGAAAGTCATGTCGCCGACCATTTTTGTATTCTCCGTCATGGGTGTGATCCGCGGATACTTCCAGGGGCACGGCAATATGGTCCCCACCTCGGTCTCCCAGATCATCGAGCAGGTCGTCAATGCGATCGTCAGTATCACGGCATCCTATACCTTTATGATCTGGTTTGCCTCCAGAGAAAACCCGGCGTCCTACGGCGCGGCCGGCGGTACGCTCGGCACGCTCTCCGGCGCGCTGGCATCCCTGATCTTTCTCTCGCTCCTGATCTCGCTGTATTTTAAGAAAAATAAAAGCCGCCTGCATCGCAGGCAGCTGGATACTCCGGAAACCACAGCTCAGATCTATAAAGCTCTGCTCCTGACTCTGACCCCGATTATCCTCAGCCAGTTTGTCTATCAGCTCAGCGGATCGACAGACAACTCCATGTTCGGTCTCATCATGGGCAGCAAAGGGCTCAATGAAAAGGAAAGGCTGTCCCTGCTCGGCATCTACGGCGGCAAATACCGCCTCCTCTCTAATGTGCCGGTAGCAATCGCCTCCTCGCTGGGCACCTCCATGATCCCCAGCATCGTCCATTCACGCGCGCAGAAGCTCAATGATGAAGTCAACGATAAGATCCGCCTGACGATCAAGTTTAATATGCTGATCGCGATTCCCTGCGCCGTCGGCCTCGGCGTCCTCGCGGGTCCGATCATGCAGCTGATCTTCCGTGACAGCCGCCCGCTGACCGCCAGACTGATGGAGATCGGCGCTCCCGCCGTGGTCTTTTTCTCCCTCTCGACCGTTACCAATTCTGTGCTGCAGGGCATCGACCTGATGCGCAAATCCGTGACCCACTCGGCGATCTCACTGGTGATCCACATCTTTCTCGTATATATCATGCTGGACCGGCTGAATCTGGGCGTCTATGGGCTGGTGATCGGCAACGTCACCTTCGCTCTGGTCGTCTGCGTCCTCAACTGGCACGCGATCGGCAAAGCACAGCACTACCGGCAGGAGATCCGGACAACCTTCCTCCTGCCTCTCGGCGCCGCCCTTATCATGGGCCTCGCCGCCCGTGGCATCTATACGGTGATCCATATGGCGTTATCCGTCAATCTGATCAGCCTGATCATCACAGTCCCGATCGCCATGGTGATCTATGCGGTACTGATCCTTGTCTTCCGCGCCGTCACAGCAGAGGAGCTGCCGGACATGCCGTTTGGGACGAGAGTGCTGGCGCTGGCGCGGAAAATGCGGCTGATGTGAATATTATAAGATGAATGAAAACTCGTACTGTTAACGAAAGTTTTCATTCATCTTAAAAGATTTATTTTCTCAGAATCTCCCAATATCCCAACCGATTGGTTCCAATATGTTTTATCAACTGTGCTTTTCTAAACTTCGTCAAGTAATATTTTACTCGATTGAGTTCCCATCCTAGCGAAAGCGCCATGTCTCGTTGTGAATACTCCGGATGTTCCTTTATTAACTGAAGGATTTGTTGTTCTGTATCCGTAAATTCTCCAATTATCATAAGGGATTGATCGTCCCGTGTGCCATCTGAAGTTTGGGTAGGACTTTGGGTAGACTGGATGGGACTTTGGGTAGTTTGGGTGGGCTGTACCGCATTCCGTAATGCCGGTAATTTCAGCATGATGTCCTCTGAATGAATATCGTACTCCGGCGGTTCTGTTCCATATGCTTCACAAGTCTCACATATTTTCTGAATGCCACGTCCCCATACCTCCACATATCCCGCCCGAAAAAATGCGTTTGCTATGCATGGATTATATGGTCTGGAACGATGCCTCTTCATCAAAGATTCCACTGTCCAGTCAGACGGAAATACGCAATCATTACTGATATACATCGCATCATCTTCAATGCGAATCTGAATCGGAACCCCACTGGACCAGCATGAATGAATCAATGCATTATAAACAGCTTCCCTCACAGCAGCTTTGGCAAACGGATATGTTTCGACTCTGGTCATGTTATCGTAAGTAATTGGTGCTTTCAGGTACTTCAGATAAATCAGATCAACAATACGATCTGCCTGTATAAAAAGAGAACCGTGTACCTCATCCTGATATTGCAAATCGGAACCAGTACCAAACTTTCCAATCTTCGTATAGCATCCCGGAATCCATTTTTCTGGATTTCGATGAAATAGCATAACCGCTGCACGTTTCAATCCCCACTCTGTCATAAGTTTGAGACTATCCAAAAGCTCCTCATTTGTCATCCGCAGATCTTCTTTTGTCATTCTTTTGCTGCGGAGTGCTTCCCGTCGAAAAATATCAAAGCTTTCTTTATCCAGATCATCTGCTGTAACACCAGGAACTATCACATCTTCCCATCGAATGCCAGATTTTGATGACAGAAATTCATTTAAAGCAATTCCCTTTAATTGTTGTTTTGTACTCCCACTGCGATAATGAAACTCTCCCTTATAATTGACAGGATAGGAACTTGGAGAAACTACAATCTCAATATAATCCCTACCGTCCTGTGTAAGGAGATTCACATCCGCAACAATCCCCATCGTAGTCTGTATCTTATTCGGAATCTCCTCTAATAGTTTCTTACTATCTCTGACTCCAACAACGGTTCCGTCATCTTTCGTTCCAATATAAATCCTGCCTCCCTGCGCATTAGCAAAGCCACATATCCATTTCAAATATTCGTCACGCCAGGATTCTTTCCATTCGATATTCTGGCTTTCTGCCATCTATAATCACCCTCTTTCTCAATCATTTCCCCAATCTGATTCTACCTTTTAAAAATACAATGAATTCAAAAATTTCTCAACTACTTACAACAAATATTTCAGCACACTCTCAAACGCCGCCCGATACCCCATCTTCAGCGAATCCTTCTCGATATATTCTTCGCGGGTATGTGCTCCGTCTCCGATGTAGCAGCCATAACACACGCTGGGAATACCCACTGATAATGGGATATTGCAGTCCGTTGAACCGGAGCCGGTTCTAGTCTCCTTCCCGGTAATCCCGGTCAGCAGTTCCTGTGCCTCTGCCACCATGCGGTCACGCTCTGCCCGCTGCGCCTCATTCAGATGCTCACACGGCCGGAGTCCGACGATCTCCACCTGCACTTCGACCTGATCACTCCGCTGTTTTTCAAAGATCTCACGGAACCGCTCCTCCATATATGCCATATCCGCCTCACAATCCGACCGATACTCACAGAGCATCGAAGCCTTCTGCGCGATCGTATTGACCGACGTACCTCCCTCGATCACTCCGACATTATAGGTGGTCTTACCGCCATTCGGCACCTGGATTGCGTAGATCCGGCTGATGATCGCAGCCAGATTGGCAATCGCGTTTTCATTACCGAATTTACCGTAGGAATGTCCTCCCGGCGTCTTTACCGTCACCCGGAAGCGCGCAGAGCCGACCGCACGGTTTACTACACTGTTCAGCGTCCCGTCAAAGCTGTAAAACTTGCGGATCCTTCCGGCATAATCTTTGCAGATCTTTCGCGAACCTTTCAGATTGCCCATGCCCTCTTCTCCGGTATTGCAGACAAATAAAATCCCGCAGTCCTTCGGGATAAGCTCCTGCTGCGTCACATATTTTGCTACCATCATCAACGCCGCCAGATTGGCTGTATCGTCACCGATGCCCGGACAACAGATCCGTCCGTCCTCTTCGCTAAGCGGAAGCGGCGTCGTATCCGGAAATACCACATCCATGTGTGCCATAAATACGACAATCGGCACGCCATCTCTCACGCCATACGGATACACAACATTAAGCGCCTCATCCGTATAAACACCCTCTGCGCCCATATCCGTCAGCCATTTACTGCAAAACTCCATGCGCTTTTCCTCATGATTGGACGGCGCCGGGATCTGCGCAATCGTGTAAAGCAGATCCAGCGTTTCCTGCGCATGATTTTCGATGTACTCCAGAATTTTACTTTCTAACATGATGCTATCCTCCCCTTGTCTTTATATCCAACTTTTCTCAAATATCTATAATAAGTTATACATGCCAATAAACCAGTCTCTGCAAGGAAATCCTATCCGTAGAGGACATTTTTCACGTCGGCACTTAGTGAGCAGGATGCTTTTCCTGCGAACTTAGTACCGTTACGTGAAAACCAGAGCGCAAGCGATCCTCGGAGGATAGGATTTCCTTGCAGAGACGGACGCTTCGCACATAATATATCACAATTTTCTAATACCGATCATAATTAATCGTCTGATAAAACAGCGCCTCAACCTCCGCCCGCTCTCTGGTCTGGCCAAGGATCCACGCCAGTTTTGCAATCAGCGCCTCAATGGTCATGGTCCCTGTCTCCAGGATACCGGAGCGACCGCTGTATTTCTTCCCGACCTGATAAACGCTCAGATCACATCCATCCTCCGGCACCTGTGTGGTAATCGCAAGAAGCTTTCCTGAATCCACCCAGTCGAAAATAGCCTTTTCAAAGGAATCATCCAATGACGGGATCCCTCCGATGCCGAACGCCTCCAGGATGAGCGCGTCATAATAAGGCTCAATCACCCGGAAAATATCTGCCGTCAGAAGCGGCGTCATTTTGATGACAAAGATCCGCTCATTCCACTCCTGATATACCCTGAGTCCCGGTGATCCCGGCCTGCGCTCCGGCAGATAGCGGATGATCTCGCTGTCCTGAATATACGCAAGCGGCGGAAAGTTCATGCTCTCAAAGCCATTCATATTGCGTGTTCTCTGCTTGCGCGCGCGGGTGCCTGCGATCGCTTTTCCGTTAAACACCACTACTACGTCATGAGAGTTGTCGTCCAGCGCATACAGAATACTCTGATAAAGATTGATCTTTGCGTCTGTGTAGGGATGAAGGATGGACTTCTGGGAACCGGTCAGCACGATCGGTTTCACACTGTCCTGCAGCATATAGGACAGCGCTGCTGCTGTATAAGCCATCGTATCCGTACCATGAAGCACGATAAATCCATCATATTCCCCATAATGTTCCGCTATCGTATCGCGTATCTGTCCCCAATGACACGGCCGCATATTCGTACTGTCGATATTCATCAGCTGCAAAACCGACAGTTCGCAGGTCTGACGGACCTCCGGCACACAATCCAGCAGCTCCTCTCCGGTCAGAGAAGGCGTCAGCCCGTCCTTCCCTTCACCGGACGCGATTGTGCCGCCGGTAGCGATGATTAATAATTTTTTCATGTTAATACGAACCTTTCCTTTCTTCCCCGAATGATATATAATGTACGCGAAGGCAATGAGCAGTGCCAAAACAGTTAGAAGCTAATCGACTGCTCGCAGGAGAATGACATTGAAATATCACTCAGGAGGTTACTTTTATTATGGACGCGATAGAAAAGAAAATACTTACCATCATCGACAGCCACGCGGACGAGCTGCAGGCACTCGCCATGGATATCTACCAGCATGGAGAGCAGGGATACCATGAATACCGCACCGCCAAAATCGTCTCCGATTTTCTGAAAAATCTGGGACTCGCTACCAGAGAAGGTCTCGCCATCACTGGTGTCAAGGCTGCCATCGGTAGGGAGGACGGCCCCAACATCGCTCTGATCGGTGAACTGGACGCTCTCTCATGCCCCTCTCATCCTGCCGCTACTGCCGCCGGTTTTGCTCACTCCTGCGGCCATTACGCTCAGATTACCTGTATGCTCGGCGCCGCTCTCGCACTCAGCGACCCGGAGGTCTGCGCAAGTCTGGGCGGCACCGCGACAATCTTCGCCGTTCCCGCGGAAGAATTTCAGGACGCCTCCGTACACGAAGAAGTTCTCCGTACTCATGATGTACACTGTCTCGGCGGCAAATGCGAACTGATCCGCCGCGGCGAATTTGACGATATCGATCTCGCCATCACGACACATTCCCTGATGATCGGACGTGACAGCGACACAGACCTCATGCTGGGCAACAGCAAGTGCACCGGCTTCATCGGCAAGACCGTCTATATGCACGGCCGCGCCGCGCATGCCGCTGCCGCTCCGCACCTTGGCGTAAACGCTTTAAACGCCGCCTGCCTCGGGATGTCCGCCCTCGGTATGATCCGCGAGACTTTTGAAGAAAAAGACTGTATCCGCGTCCATCCCTACATCCGCAAAGGCGGTGAAGCGATCAATATCGTTCCCAGCGAAGTCGTGGTAGACATGATGGTTCGCGCTAATAATCAGGACGTCATCGAAAAGGTCAGCAAAAAGGTCGATAACTGTTTCCTGGGCGCCGCTCTCAGCATCGGCTGCGAAGCAGAGATCGTAGATTCCCAGGGATATATGCCCTGTCCGGAACGCCAGCCAGACCCGGCACTGCTGGAAGCCGCCGCAACGCTGCGGGAAGCCGACGGCAATCTTCATATCTGTCCGATCCCGTCCTGCATCTGCAACACAGCCAGCACTGACGTCGGCGACCTCTTTGCCATCATGCCGGTCTTAAACTTTACCTTCGGCGGCAGCAGCGGCGACCTGCATTCCAAAGATTACGCCGTCTCCGATCCCAACGTCGCCCATATTATCCCGGCCAAAATGATGGCGCTCACTGCCTATCATCTTCTCAAAAATCAGGCCGCCGAAGCCCGTGAAATCATCGCGAACTACGACGCGCCTTATACGACGGAGCAGTACCGCGAATACATCAGCAATATGGAATAGTAATTGAAATATATCCGCCTGTGCGTATAAGGCAAAAAGGATTCTCAACCCAGCCGCTGCGCTGGTGCGAGAATCCTTTTCGCTTTTACTTCTCCTGCCCCCGCAGATAATCCAGCGCAAACTGCGCATATATCCCGGTTCCGTACTGCAGTGCCGACTCATCCACGTCAAACGCCGGATGATGAACAACGCAGTCAATGCCCTTTTCCCGGTTGCCGACGCCCAGATATCCGTAAATACCCGGAACTTTTTCCATATAGACGCTGAAATCCTCCGCGCCCGTTACCTTATCCTTGTGTACCAGGCAGCCTTCACCGATCGTCTTTTCCGCGGCGCCCTGTGCCAGACGCACCAGATCAGCGTCTTCATTGATCAGCGGGCTCGGCCCAAAGTAATAAACCGACTCTGCCGTGCAGCCATATCCTTCCGCCACCTGTGCCGCGATCCTGCCAATCCGCTCCGGCATACTGTCACGGAACGCTTTATTAAAGGTACGCACCGTACCTACCAGTTCGACATCATCTGCGATAATGTTCTGCTTGGTTCCCCCATTCATCATTCCCACAGTTACAACCAGGCTGTCCAGCGGATTATTGATCCGGCTGGGAATGGTCTGCAAAGCCATCACAACTGCCGCCGCGGCAAGCACCGCGTCATGTCCCAGATGAGGCGCGCTTCCATGCGAGCTTACCCCTTTGACGTGAATAATAAAACGATCACTGCACGCCATGCGTTCTCCTCGCTCAAAATTAGCAATACCAGTCGGCATCTCCGGCCATACATGCATCCCGAAGATGGCATCCACGCCTTCGAGCGCACCACGTTTGACATATTCCTCCGAACGTCTGCCGATTTCCTCTGCCATCTGGAAAATCAGCTTCACTGTACCATGAAACTCACTACTGTGTTCCTTTAAGATCCGCGCCGCGCCCAGCAGCATCGCCGTATGGCAGTCGTGCCCGCAGGCATGCATCACGCCCGGACATGTACTTCCATAGCTTCTGCCTTCTACTTCCTGGATCGGCAGAGCGTCAATATCGGCACGCAGCATCACAGTTGCACCCGGTGCGCTGCCCTCAATCACACCGACACAGCCGGTAATCCCGTCAAAGGTCTGTACCGGGATCCCCATGCTTTCCAGTTCTCTGACAATGGTACGGGTGGTCTCCACTTCCTTTTCTCCGAGTTCCGGATGTGCGTGGAACTGACGCCTCATCCCGATCACATAGTCTTCCTGTTCTCTGGCAAGTTCCCTGATCGGTCTCATCGTTTCTCACCTCCCGCCATTTTTTCCAGATAATCCGCTGCAACCTGTGCGTACTCGGCCGCTCCGACCGGCAGGATATCCTCGTTGATCCGGAATTTCTCATTGTGTACCGGATAGACCGAACCACTCGCCTCGTCATGACAGCCCAGGAAGATAAACAACGAATCCGGGATACGTTCCATGATATAAGAAAAATCCTCGCTCCCCGTCGCCGGTTCGACCTCCTCCAGCACTTCCTCTCCATAGAGTTTCTTTGCGGCCTGTCTCGCGATCTCATTTAACTCCAGCGAATCATTGCGCACCGGCGGTTCCAGCCACTGATAATCAATATCTGCCGTACATCCGTAAACAGCCGCCGTACCTTCCGTAATCTCACGGATCGCCTTCTCCGCAAGTGTACGGGTCGCTGTAGAGTAAGTACGCACCGTACCTTCAATCACTGCGGTATCCGCGATAATGTTAAACTGCGTACCGGCGCGAACCTTTCCTACCGTTACCACCAGCATCTCCAGCGGATCCAGCCTGCGGCTGACGATGCTCTGCAGATTATTGATAATCGCACTGACCGCCACGATCGCGTCCTTTCCCACATGCGGCGTCGAACCGTGCGCGGAAACTCCGTGAACCGTGATGACAAAATTATCGCAGCTCGCCATCAGTTCCCCGTCCCGGACCACAATCCGCCCGTTTTCCGCGGACGCCCATACATGCCTCCCGACCGCCGCGTTCACATCAGACAGATATCCCTTATCCGCATAATAACGGCTTCCGATAAACTCCTCCTCCGCCGCCTGAAATAACAGCTTTACTGTCCCGCAAAGCTCCTCTCTGCTTTCCCACAGAAGCTTCGCCGCTCCCAGCAGCATCGATGCGTGGCAGTCATGTCCGCAGGCATGCATCACACCCGCATGCTCGCTCTCAAACGGCACCCCGCTGCATTCCGTAATCGGCAGCGCATCAATATCCGCTCGCAGCAGGATCGTGTGATCTCCCGGTTTTTCTCCCCGGATCGTCGCGATACAGCCCGTATAATCCTCAAAAGTCTGCACCGGGATCCCCATCTCCTTCAGCCGGCTTACCAGAAAATCTGTCGTCTCGTACTCTTTAAACGACAGTTCTGCGTGCTGATGGAGATAATGGCGGCAGGATACGATCTCATCCCGAATCTCAGCCGCCCGTTTCGCGTAATTCATATCATCCCTTCTCCTTTCCCGTTGTTCTCAGCATCCTGTCCGGAACGATTCAGACCAAAGCGGTTCCGGACAGCCGTAAATCTTATTCAGGCCGGTTCCATGCGCACATCTGCACGCATAAAACCGGCCCTGTATTCAGACAGTGTCCGGCAAACATCACCGTATCTTAAACAACACGGATACGCGGAAGCATCTGTCCCATTTCTGTTACTATCTTCTTATTTCGACACGACCATACACGCACGAAAGCCGTATCTCCTTCTTACAGGTAGATACCTCCGCCCGGTCCCAGCGGAAGGTTGAGCGTAACCCATACAATCACCTGAAGAATCCAGACGATGGCAAAGGTAACGGAAAACGGCAGCATGTTGGCAATGACGGTACCAAGACCGACATTTTTGTCATACTTATGTGCAAATCCCAGAATAACCGGCATATACGTAAAGAGCGGCGACAGCGGGTTGGTGATCGAATCGCCGATTCGGTAAACCACCTGTGTAATCGCAGGATCAAAGCCCAGCAGCATCAGCATCGGGATATAAACCGGCGCCAGAATCGCCCACTTTGCCGAGGCAGATCCGATAAAGATGTTGACGATACAGGACAGGAAAATCAGACCCAGCAGCAGCGGGATACCGGTGAAACCGATCGCCTGCAGACCGCCTGCTCCCTTGATTGCCAGAATCGTACCCAGATTCGACTTTGAGAAGAAGTTTGTGAAAATCGAGATAAAGAAACACATAAATACATAGTTGCCCATCTCAGAAAATCCCTGGCTGATATCTGCCCATACGTCTTTATCATTTTTGTATTTACCGATTACAACACCATAAACGATACCCGGAACCATCAGAGCCAGACTGACCGTAAATACGATACCTTTGGTAAACGGTGCGGTACTGCCCGTAATGCTTCCGTTCTCATCTGCAAGAATCGCGGACGATCCAAAGATCGGCAGGCTCAGGACAAGAATCAGCGCAACATAAAGGACAAAACCAATCCCGGCCCACTTCAGGCCCTTATTCTGAATCGGAGTGATCCTGGCCGCTTCCTCCGGATCAAAATTGTACTCTTTCAGCTTCTCCGGAGTCATCGGGAAACGATGAATCAACACCTTCTCTACCAGAAGCGTACCCGCAATCGTAAGAAGGATACACGAAGCAATCAGGAAATACCAGTTGATTGCCACCGATGCGGAATAGTTCGGGTCGATCATCTGTGCCGCCATCTCGGTAAAACCATAAGCCAGCGCATCGGACAAGCCAAGCAGAATGTTCGCGCAGAAACCGGCCGCCACAGAAGCAAATCCGACATACATACCCATCAGCGGACTGCGTCCGAGCGACATATACAAAATTGCGGAAAGCGGAGGCAATACAATGAAGCCCGCGTCACCCGCGATATTTAAGTTAATGCCAAGGAAAATCACTACCATCGTAACGATCCAGCCCTTGCTCCCGCCAAGGAACCGCTCCATCAGCGCGATCAGGAAACCGCTCTTCTCCGCAACGGACGAACCAATCACAGCCACCAGCACCATGCCCAGAGGCGCAAAGCCGGAGAAATTGGTGATAACGTTAGACCACAGATACTGGATTCCTTCCACCGAACACAGGTTAAATACCTCAATCACCGTGTCGTTCGCCGGATTCACCGCGGACAGACCCATCGCACTGAAGATCGCGGAAAGCACCGCAACGACTACAGCCAGTCCCAGAAACAGTGTAATCGGATCCGGCAGCTTGTTCCCGGCAACCTCGACAGCATCCAGAATCCGGTCGAGCAGATATTTCTTTGTTACCTCATTACTCATACTTTTGTTTCTCCCTTCATTTTCTTTTGCCCAACAGGGATTTATTTATCTTTTTCATCCCCAAATATAGCAAAAAGGCGCACGGAAACTTTATTTTCTGTTGCCGAACGCCTTCGTTCCTCACTCATTCTACTCGTTTCTATAATGAATGTCAATATCGAATTTAACTATTTAACGATTTAACGTGGTATTCTGCGGCGCACCAGCTCAGAAAAGAATTCAGCGCCCACCATCAGGAGCCCGTCATTATAGTCAAACTTTGAATTATGCAGGGGCAGCGGTTCCTCCCCTTCTCTGCGGTTTCCCAGAAACACAAAGCAGCCGGGGATCTCCTCAATAAAACGTCCAAAATCCTCAGAGCTCATCAGAGGAGCGCATTCCTCAATCACTCGTTCTGCTCCCACAACCGCTTTTGCCGCCTCTGCGGCGTATCCCGCCTGCTCCTTCCAGTTAAAGGTCGGTGCAAATTCATGCGTATAGATAACTTCGCACTCTGCCCCATTCATCTGACAGATATGCTCACAGACGGCCCGCATCCGTTCTTCAATCAGTCTCGATACCTCCGGGCGGAAGCTTCTGGCATCTCCCCGGATCACGACATTGGATGGGATCGCATTATGAGCCCCGTCTGTCTCAATCTCCGTGCAGGATACCACCGCCGTATCTGTCGGAGTGACATTCCTGGCTACGATAGTCTGAAGCGCACAGATGATCTGTGCCGACGTTACCAGCGGATCCCTCACCATATCCGGAGCAGAGGCATGTCCTCCCTTCCCTTTGATGCGGATGGTAAAATTATCCTCTCCGGCCATGATCCCGCCTGCCCGCAGCGCGATCGTTCCCGACGGATACTGCGGCATATTGTGAAGTCCATACATCTCATCGACCGGGAACCGCTCAAAAAATCCATCTTCAATCATGGCTCTGCTTCCATACCCCGGCTCCTCCGCCGGCTGGAAAACAAAACGGACCGTGCCGGAGAAATCTCTGCTCTCAGAAAGGAGCTTTGCCGCACCCAGAAGCGTCACCGTATGACCGTCATGCCCGCAGGCATGCATTCGTCCCGGATTTTCCGACCGCCAGGGAAGTCCCGTCTCTTCCTGAATCCAGATACAGTCCATATCTGCCCGCAGCCCGATCACCCGTGTACCGTCACCCGCCTTCAGCGTTCCCACTACACCGGTCTTCCCGATTCCTGTCGACACCTCAATTCCCATTTCCCGCAGTTTTTCCGCCACAAAAGCTGCTGTATGGACTTCCTCAAAGGCACTTTCCGGATGTGTGTGGAGTTCATGCCTCCACTGGATCAGCTCGTGTTTTAATTGTTCTCTGTTCATTCGAATCCCCTTTCTCAGCAACTGCCTATCTGGTCCAGCACGGTCTGCACGAATATCGCGGTTCCCAGATAAAGCACCGAATCATCGATACTGAACCGTCCGTTGTGATGGGGATATTGCACTCCGTCATCGGACGGACAGGCATTAAACAGGAGCGCATAACATCCGGGTACCTGTGTGAAGAAATAGGATACGTCTTCTCCTCCCATCGTCGAAAATTTCAACTCCTCTATCCGATCCTCCGGCAGGATCTTTCTGGCAGCATTGACCAGATATTCTGTGACCTTCGCATCATTAATCACCGGCGGACAGCCGTTGGGGAACTCAATTTCCGCCGACACTCCGAACTCTGCGGCGCACGCATCCATGACTTCTTTCATCCTCTTTAACAGATACTGTCTCGCCTCCGGATCCTGAGTCCGCACTCCACCTACAACCTCAGCGGTCTCCGGGATAATATTGTACGCTCCGTTCCCCGCCGTGATACCGGTGACTGTCAGGACAGATGGTACATTGTAGGTAACCTCTCTGCTCACCAGTCCCTGAAGATTTTCGATCAGCTGAACCGCCACAGAAATCGGATTAATCGCCAGGAATGGCGTAGAGGCATGTCCGCTTTTGCCCTGAATTACGATCCTGAAATTGTCGCTGGAGGCAAATAAGGCGCCTGTTTTCCAGAATAAAGTTCCTTTTTCCCCTCCTGCTCCGGCGATGCCTCCTACGTGGAGCGCCAGCATATAATCTACCTTTGGATTTTCCAGCACTCCATCCGCGAGCATGGTTTTGGCTCCCTCAAGTTCTTCTTCATCCGGCTGGAAAATCAGCTTGACCTGCCCGTTCAGTTCGCACTCATGCTCTTTTAAAATCTTCGCCGCTCCCAGCAGGATCGCCACATGCGCATCATGCCCGCAGGCATGCATATTGCCGTTAACAGAAGCATATTCCGTCTGATTTTCTTCCCTTACCGGCAACGCATCCATATCTGCCCGCAGTCCGATCACGGTGCCTTCCTTTTTTCCGATCAATGCGGTGATACCGGAATGGTTTTCATAAGTTTGCCAGGGGATCCCCATCTTGTCCAGTTCCCCACGGATATATGCGGCTGTCCGGGGACAGAACAGCCCCGGTTCCGGGATCTGATGCAGATCTCTCCTCCAGGCTATAATCATGGGGCTTAATTCTCTTGCCGTTCTTTCTATATTCATATATTCTGACCCCCTTTTTGGGTATTCTCGATGCTGCTTTCTGTTTCCGCTTTAGCGGCCATATCGCCCGCCATAAAAATCCGATTTTTACGCAATCCCGGCTATCTCGCCTCACTAAGCTCTATCGCCACATCCAGAAGCACATTTGCTCCCGCAGCCAGATCCTGATCCGATGTGTATTCTTCCGGATTATGGCTGATGCCATTTACACTGGGGACGAAGATCATCGCGGTCGGGCAGATCCTTGCCATCATCTGCGCGTCCTGTCCGGCCCCGGAGGTCATTCTCCGCCAGGAAAGTCCTCGGTTTTCTGCGGCGTGCGCCACCATTCTGACAATATTTTCATCGAACAGTACCGGCGAGAAACGCACCATACGCTCCGCTGAAATCTTTACCCGGTCCGTTTCTTCCAGTTGTTTCAGATAAACAGCCAGTGCCTCTTCTTCCTCTTTCAGCTTCTCTTCATCGGGATTTCTCACATCCACGGTAAATACAGCCCTGGAGGGAATCACATTTACTGCGTTCGGTTCAAATTCCATACATCCAACCGTGGCAACTGTCCTGCCATCTGAATGATCGCAGCGGTCTCTCAGAAATGTGATCACCTTCGCCGCTGCCAGACCCGCGTCGATCCTCATGGCTGTAGGAGTCGTCCCCGCATGATTGGCGGCTCCTTCGATGGTAATTCTCTGCCAGGAGATCCCCTGCAGGTTTTCCACTGCGCCAATCGATACTTTCTCCGCATCCATAATCGGTCCCTGTTCGATATGAAGTTCCACAAATGCAGCCGGCCGGATAAATCCCGGCTCAACCGTTCCTTCGTATCCGATCCGTTTTAATTCCTCTCCTAAAATCGTCCCGTCGGTTCCCACACTGGCTAATGCCTCCTCCACGGAAAGTCCTCCCGCATACACCAAAGAGCCCATCATATCCGGCGCGTAACGCACACCTTCTTCATTGGTAAACGCACCGATCACAATCGGCCTTGCGGGCGTGTAACCGGCCTCTTTTAAGGTTTCTATGACCTCGATTCCCGCCAGGACTCCATAACATCCGTCGTATTGACCGGCATCAATCACCGTGTCAATATGAGAACCCAGCATCAGCGGCGCTTCTGCCTCGTTATCCGGTGTTTTCCAGATACCAAACAGATTTCCGATCCGGTCTACCACAACTTCCAGTCCGGCGTCCCGCATCCAGCCGGCAACCAGATCGCGGCCCTGCCGGTCCTCATCGGAAGCTGCCAGCCTCGTCCGTCTTCCTTCTCCATCTTTTCCTGTCGCGCCCAGTGCCCGGATCCTGCCCAGCAGGCGTTCCTGATTCATTGTCAGCATAATTTTCTTCCCCTTTTCCTCAGAGTTCATTTCGAAGAATATTCTTTCTCATAAATTTTCATTCAGACAGTCTTCTCTGTATTATACTCAGTATAACCGGCCTGGCTTCTTAATTTCTATCTGTATTCCACTTATTTTTATCACATTTGTCACAAATCAGATCATTTCTGCTTCATTTTCCCGCCGCAGGATGATACAATAAAAAGATAAAAATTCTCCCTGAACCAGTACCCATATGGATACAAACAGGGAGATATTGATCCCATAACCGAAGGAGGCTCTGCTATGAGTGATTCGTTTCCCAAATGTAATCAGGCCGGTATCGAATTTGTCATTTCTACCAATGACAGCCTTCAGGAAAATGTGCTTTTTTTATCCGATCATTTCCCCGTCGCCATGTATACTCAGCATTACAGTCACGCTGCTTCCGACTATGTTCCCCCACACTGGCACAACGAAATGCAGCTCATCTGGGTCTCGGAGGGCAAACTCGCCTATTCTGTAAACGGCGACTCCTTTGATCTGGACAGCAGCAGAATCCTCATAATCTCCGGGCGCCAGCTTCACAGCTCCCGCACGGTCCGGGGCGACGTGGAAACTCTCTGCATCAATTTCCGTCCGGAAATTTTTCACCCACTGGTTTTAGAACATTGTCTGGCTCCCCTTCTGGACAGCCCGTCTTTTTCTTATACGCTTTTTCCGCTGCAGCCGTATCAGGCAGCGCGCATGAATGAATTGATCCATGCACAAACTACAACGCTGCGATATTTTTCGATCATGAATTTTATCTCTCAGATATTTGAAGAAATTTTAGATCAGAATGAAAAAGCCTCGGCGCCGACAGACCGGCAGGAGGCAGAATTATTTCACGATATTTTAAACTATGTTCACAGCCATTATTCCGAGCCCGTGACGGTAAAAGAGATCACCGAACAGGCTCTGATTAATAAAAATAAACTGACTGTCCTCTTTCACAAATACACAGCCATGTCCCCCATCCGCTACCTGAATGAATACCGTCTCTATCAGGCGAAGAATCTGCTGCTGTCTACCGACCAGTCCGTATCGGAGATCAGCGAGGCCGTCGGATATCATCAGGTCAGCCACTTCATCCGGCAGTTTCGCGGCAGTTATGGGTTATCCCCGCTGAAATACCGGAAACGGTATGGGAAAAAGTAATAAAGCAACAATTATTTTCAAAATTGTCAAACCATGGTCTGGCGGTAAATCTGAATTGTCGTATAAATATGCTGGGCAATCGCATGCCGGACTCCCTCCACATCACACAGCGCGATCTGACGGGCAATCTCGCTGTGCTGCCTTTTTACTTCCATCAGAGATTCCGGCGTATGATACCGATACCCGACAAACATTCCTGCATGAGCATTCAGATTCTCATACATCTCCAGAATCTGGTCATTCTCACAACATTTGACCAGTTCCAGATGAAATCTGCGATCACTCTCATGCAAAATGTTGAAATTTTCCTTAGTATAATTCTGAATACAGACATCATGCTCCGCGTTAGACTGATCAAGAAGGCTCTGACTCTGGCGCATAAAATCCTCATTTCGTCGTCCCATCTCAACAGCAAACGGTGCGCAGAACTGTTCAATCATCAGACGAGCCTCCCAGTTATTTTTCATATCCTGAAAATTAAAAGTCCGAACCTTCATACCACATTTAGGAACCGCAACAACAAGACCGGTCGTCACCAGCTGATTCAGTGCCTGTTTGACCGGAGTTTCACTGGTTCCGAATTCTTTACACAGTTTCCGAACTGTCAGATGCTCTCCGGGCTGGTATTCCTGATTTTGAATTTTATTTTTTATTTTAATTGCGATTTCGTTGGCCATAAGATCGGCACCGACGCATTTTTGAGTCATGATTTCTCCATTCAAGTCTGCCTCCCGTCAACAACAGGAGGCAGCTTATATTTCCCATAAAATTTTGTTCGTGACACAATTATTATACTACATGAACGCTGTTACGGACAGTTCATTTTCCAAAAAATGAAATCGTAGTCTGAATTTTAAATTTCTTCGTTTAATTACAGAGATACCGTATACTTCTCCATCTTTTCCCAATCCAGTTCGATTCCCAGGCCGTCACCATCCGGAACATAGAAATTCATTTTTTCATCCGCCTCAAACGGCTTCACAGAGATATCCGATTTGAGGGGATTCGGATTCTCCTCAGACTCCAGCATTTCCGTATTCGCCATCGATGCGGCAAGCTGGAGGCTGGCCGCAAAGAGCACTGCAGAGCCAAAGCAATGCAGGGAAATCTTTCGCCCACTCGCCTCCGCGAGCACACCGATCTTTCTGCATTCGGTAAATCCGCCTGCCCAGCCGATATCCGGCTGCACGATATCCAGAGTGTCCATTTTTATCATCGTTTCAAAGTTCCGTGAACCCTGCTGCGTCTCACAGCCGATAATCTGCAGTTCCGGTAGTTCTCTCGAGATCCGCTGCAATCCCTCCAGATCTTCAAAGGGAATCGGTTCTTCCAGCCAGTCGACACCCAGCCGCGACAATTCCCGTCCCCGTGAAAGCGCCGTAAAAGAATCCCAGGAAGCGTTTGTATCGACAATCAGCCGTCCTTCACCAACAATACTCTTTGCCAGTTCAACCCGGCGGTAATCGTCCTCCACACGAACCGCGCAGTCCTGATTTCCCATATAAGAGAGCGGAAGGCCAATCCGATCCAGATTGCGGCCTATCTTAATTTTTGTGTCCCGATATCCCTGTTTCTTATAGTTTTCCAGTTCTTCCCGAAGTCCGTCCAGATCCTTTCCCGGAGCATAAAATCCACCACTGGCATATGCTGGAATTCGGTCATAAACTGCTCCCAGAATCCTGCTGACAGGCAGATGCACTGCCTTGCCAAACAGATCCCATAACGCAATATCAATCCCACTGATCGCGCCCATTGTCATACTGCGGCGTCCGTGAGCCAGCGTCCGGATGTAAAGGGTATTCCAGCATTTTTCAATGTTCGTTGGATCTTCTCCCACCAACATCGGTCCCAACTGATTTTCCACCAGATACTTCATGACCACCAGCGGCGCTCCAAAGGTAAATGCCTCACCGATCCCATAAAGCTCCGTATCAGTTTCAATTTTAACCAGCAACGCCTGACGTGCTGTCGACGTGGAAAGGGCATCGCTGATTGGAGAACAGCTGCATCTCAGCGGAATCCCTTTAATTGCTGTGATCTTCATCTCATGTCCCTGCCTTTCTTAAAATATCATCATTCATAACATTCTGTAAGCATTGCATTATACGCTCATGCCCAAAAATGTCGGAAACCACAGACTCAAAGCCGGGATAAACGTAACCAGCAGCAGCGCGATAATCAAAGCAAATAACCACGGAAGCAATGCTCTCGAAAACCTGCCTATTGAAATATGTCCGATTTTACTGATAACAAATAATACCAGTCCAAACGGTGGTGTCAGCAGGCCAATCATCAGGTTTAACACCATTACGATACCAAATTGAGTCAGATTCACGTCATATGCCGTTAACAGCGGCAAAATCAGCGGAACAACAATCGTAATTGCTGATGCAGTTTCCAGAAAACAGCCGATAATCAGCAGGAATACATTAATAATCAACAGCAACGTAACCTTGTTATGAACAATCGCAGTCATAGATGTCAAAATCATCTGCGGAATTTTCGCTCTGGTAGCAACATATCCAAAAAATGTGGCGCCTGCAATAATCAGTGCAATTGTTACAGAATCGCGAATCGTTTCTTTCAGTATATAAATAAATTTTTTAATCGTCAACTCTCGATAAACAACCAGCTCCAAAAACAGGCTGTACACTACTACGATTGCCGCGCTTTCCGTTGGGGTAAAAACACCCCCATAGATACCAACCAGCAGGATAACCGGAGCCATAACCGGAAGGATTCCTTCCTTGACTGCATGGAAGAACTCTCTCCCCGTCGGAAACGGCGTCCTTGGATAATGTCGGATAATGGCAAACACAGATACCAGGATCATCATGATCGCCGCCATAACAATTCCCGGTATAATACCTGCCATAAAAAGTGCCCCAACCGAAGCTCCTGACACGGTAGCATACACAACCAGCGGGATGCTGGGAGGAATGATTGGTCCCAGTGTCGACGAGGCTGCGGTAACACAGCAGGCAAAATCATTATCGAAACCATTTTCATTCATGGCTTTAATCTCGATACTGCCCAGTCCTCCCGCATCCGATACGGCCGTTCCGGACATACCTGCAAACACAACACTGCAAAGCACATTGACATGACCAAGTCCGCCCGGCAGCCATCCGACAAGCTTCATACACAGTGCAAACAGTTTTTTGGTAATACTTCCCGTATTCATCAGTTTCGCTGCCAGCAGAAAAAGCGGAATGGACAGAAGCGTAAATGAATTCGTACCGGCATACAAATACTGGCTTAAAATGCTCCATTTCATACCAGAAGTAGCAACCATAAGCGCACAGCCGGTCAACGCCATACTGACATACACGGGAACCTTCAGTAAAAACAAAAGCAGCATGCAGATTAAGATTAAAACAATCATTGTTTTCATATGCCCAAATCCAACCCTTCTTCTTCCAACCGCTGTTTTTCTTTTTCTTCAGCATTAATATCGATCGTCTGAGGCTTATCCATGATGCAGGCAATTGCTTTCATTACGGATACCACTGACAGACAGCCAAATGAAAACATAAATGTGTAATACAGCCAGTTCATTTTTATCCATGTCATAGAAACTGCAGTAACTCCGACATTACTTGCCGTTAACGTAATCAGACTCCGCACACACAACACTCCAAATACCGCAATCAGAACATTTACAAAAATACTGATGACCTTTTGAAGAACTGCAGGAAGCAGATTTACCACCATATCAACAGAAATATCCGCCCCTTCCGCCAGCACCAGCGGAGCACTCAGATAAACAACTACATTAAACGCAAGCCGTGCCAGTTCTTCTGTAAAGCTCTGACCGATGGTCAGCAACCGGCAGACAATCTGGATACACATACAAATCAAAATTAAAAAAAGCAGACAGACACTGATCGTTTCTACAATTTTTAAATACCAGTGAGCAATTTTTTTAACCATTGGAAACCTCCCAGACTTCTCTAATAAACGGAGAGATGCCGCATATATCCTGCGGCATCTCCGCTCCCTATGAATCACTCAGGCCGAAATTATTCTGCATAACTCATAACTTCGTCATAAGTGGTTACCGTCCACTTCGATTCAAACTGACTCTTATAGAAATCCTGCAGTGCATCACGGAACGCATCCTTGTCAATTTCCGCCAGCGTCATACCTCCATCCAGGCAGGCCTGTTTGTACTCTGCACGTTTCTCCTCTGACATCTCGTCAGCATATGCCAGATCTTCTGCCGCACATTCATTCAGTATCTGCTGCTGATTTTCACTCATGGAATCATAAAGGTCTTTATTGATAAACAAGCCAACAAATTCATAAACGTGATCACTTTCAGCGATATACTTCTGAACCTCATAAAGCTTCAGGGTAGTCATCTGCTCGTAACCACCTTCACATGCCTCCGCAACACCAGTCTGCAATGCAGTATAAAGTTCACTCATCGCTACTGTCGTGGAACTTACATTCAGAGCACTCCACGTATCCACATACACAGTCATACCCGGAAGACGAAGCTTCATACCAGATACATCTGCCGGTGAAGTCACTTCCTTATTAGATGCAAGGACACGCACATCACGCTGATGCCATCCCAGTGTTACAATGCCATTTTCCTCATATCTCTCTTTCAGCTTTTCACCAATACCACTCTCCAAAAGTGCCTTTAAATGGTCCTGACTTTTAATCAGAAACGGAGAATCCAGAAAAGTATATTCCGGCGCATAGAGATCAAGTCCTTCCAGGCCACTCATCGTCATATCCAGATCTCCGCTCGCCACGGACGAATAGTTATCAGAAGCAGTTCCCAAAGTACCATCGGTAAACAGGCTGATATTAATCGTACCTCCGGACTTTTCAGCTACATCCTCAACAAACTTTTCAAGTGCAATTCCGGCAGGAGCATCTGCAGCATAGGCAGTCGCCAGATCAATATTGAATGTTTCCTCATCCACAGCGGCTTCTTCTGCAGCGGTCTCCTCCGAAGCTGCTGCCGTTGTCTCCGCACTTGTACTTCCGGAATTTGCCGAATCTCCACTATTTGCTGAACTTCCTGAGCTGCCGCACGCAACCAGCGTTCCCATTACAGACGCACAGCATAACAAAGCAATTAACTTTTTCGATTTCATAAATTTCCTCTCCTTTTCTCTTTACTGCGGGTTCGTTAAGTTTCATCTCAAAATTAGACCTAATTTTGATTGGTTGTTGTAATTATATCTGTTGGAAGCAGAAAAGTCTACAACAATATTTTACAAATCATCCGGTTCC